>DYLT01000160.1 GCA_020721945.1 Blastopirellula marina | reverse complement strand
GACCAACAAAGCCTTGGCGACCCCATTGAGCAACGCTGCGTAACCCCTACAAAACTGCAATGCTCCCTGTGGCAGTTGCAGGGGAAGCGCCGATGGACCGGCAAGGACGGCCGCGGGCGAGACCTCGACGAACACGCGATTCGCTTGAACGACCCCGAGACGGGAGACACCTTCACGGCGCGGCGGATTACCCTTGCTCTGGACAAGCCCAACAAGGATGGGGAGACGGAACTGCACATCCTCACCAACCTGCCGCGGAAGGCGGCCGACGCGGTGCGGACTGCTGATCTCTATGCCGACCGGTGGACGATCGAAACCGGCTTCCAGCACCTCACCGACGATCTGCGGTGCGAGATCGACACGCTGCCTGCCAAGAAGTTCGCAGCCACCCTCGTCGACCTGGCGCGGCACCTCGATCCGCGCCAGGATGTCCAACACCCGCGCGGGCCGAAGCGGAAACAGCCGAAGAAGATCCGTGGCAAAACAAACCATCACGTTTCCACGGCGAGAATCCTAGCCATGCGACAATAGGTAAGACCTTTACAGGGGTGAGAGCACGCACCCTACGGCTACTGATGCGCAAGCACGCGTCCTCCCACGTGCAGGTCAAGGCCGCCGGGGGAGTGCGCACGCTCGACGCGCTGTTGGAGGTTCGCGCGGCCGGATGCACACGCTGCGGGGCCACGCGCACGAGGGAAATCCTCGACGAGTGCAAGCGGCGGCTGGCAGCCTCGCGCTGATGCGGCCCCACGCTTGCGTGGCGGCCGTTCATGGTGTGCGACCGGCCATCTGGGCCGAAAACCGTTTGGCGATCTCCTCGGCCGACAGGGCACGGCACGACACGAGCAGGCGAGCCACGCGGCAAGGCAGGTGCTCGCTCTGGCCGGTGTAGCGTGGGTTTCCGCCCAGGGCGAAGGCCCGCGACGACGAACAGACCTCCATCGGCAGCGTCATGGCGGCTGCGCGGCGGCCGTCGAGATAGAGCGTAAGCTGCGTGCCGCTTTTGACGGCCGCCAGGTGATGCCAGGCGCCGGCCGGCACCGGCACGCCCTCGGTCGAGTAGCCGCTGCCCGCCTCGACCCGCGCATAGAGCTTGCCGCCGGCCACGCAAAGCCGCAGGGGGTCGTCCATCGCATGGTCCCAGGCGCTGAAGATCTGGCCGAGGCGGTCTTCCTTGTGCTCGTGGGCGAACCACAGGGTCACGGTGTATTCGTAGGAGGGAAAGGCCCGCAACGCGTAGACGAGCATGCCCGTCTTCCCATCCAGCGCCACGGCACCGTTCGGCTTGCCGTCGATCCCCGCCGCCGGTTGCCAGCCCTGGGCCCGCATCAGTCGGCCGAACGCCGGTTTGGGGTCGCCGGCCAAGTCGGCGGTCACGAGGGTGCCGTCCGGCCGCTCGCCGTACTCCGAAAGGTCTTCGGCCGCAAGCGGTCGCAGCGACGGATCGACGCGAAACCGCTTGGCCGGCGCAAGGCTCTCGGTCGCTCCGGCGGAGCTTCGGGCGACGAGCTTCCAGAAGTAATCGACGTTCGGCTTCAGTCGCGCGGTTTGCTCCGCGGGCACCACGACGCGCCAACCCGGCTTGGCCGCGATTTCCAGCACCACGGCGCGGAAGTCGGGCGAATCGGCGACGATCACCGTGCAGGTGCGCGACGGGTCGGCCGGGGCCGGACGCCGCCAGGTAAAGACCATCGCGCCGGGCGGCACGTTGGCCCCGTCGGCCGGCAGGTGGGGCACCGGCGGCGGCGGGAGGAGGTTCCGGCCTGGCAACCACGACACGTACCGGCTTCCCGTGGTACCCGCGGTGGCAAAGTCGCACAGGCGCAAGCGCCAGGGCGCAGGTTTCGCCGCGGACGGCGCACCGGCCGCCGCCACCGGGAGGTCCACGAGGACCCACGGGCTGAACCGGCCGAACCGCTCCGACACCGGGTCCGGCACGGGCAACGTCACGCGCGCCGACGAGAGCATCGCCGGCTCGATGACCGGCAGCGCCGCTTCGTCGAAGTCGTTCAACCGCTGGTCATACGCCAGAAGAATCGGCCCCCGGTAAATGGACATCTTGCCCAGCGCCTCCAGATCGCCCGATTCGTAACGCAATCGCATGTCGAACTCGAGGGTCACGGTGTCGCCCGGCTTCCAGAGGCGGCGCAACGTGACGTACTGGCCGGGCGGTGGTGCCATCGGCGCCGTGTCGGGTCCGGTGAGCTTCGTCGCGCGCGACCACGCTGGGATCCGCAGCGCCAGATCGAACTCGGCGGGCTTCTCGGGGCGTAGCGCAATGCGAACGCGGCCATCCCGCGGATAATCGGTCTCTTGCTCCAGCAGGACCGCGGTGCCATCGGCCAGCTTCCACCGGGCCCACATCGGACCATAGTAGTTCACGGCAATGCCCCGCGCGGACCGCATCACGGCCCACTCCGAAAGCACCCCCAGCCCGCGCGGGCCGTTGACCGAGCAGCAGTTCAGGTCGGGCGTGCCGGCCCGCGACTGGAACACGATCGTGTGGTGCGAGGCCTCGCGGTGTCCGTCCATGGGCGTATTGTAGGTGCACCACGAGCCCGAAGGGTGCTGCGCCCCGATCATGCCGTTATACGTCGAGAGTTCCAGCTCGTCGGCCGCGGCGGGGTCGGCGGTCAGGCGCAGGGCGTCGAGGGTGATGGCCATCCAGGCCACGGTGCAGCACGTTTCGATGGCGTTGGGCTGGTAGGGGTTGCCGGTGGCCTGTTCGCCCGACGAAAAGGCCCCGTTGTTATGCCGGTCCCACCGCCGGATGCTGTGCCAGTGGTGCAAGAACGAACGGCGATAGCGGTCGTCGCCGGTGATGAGGTACAACTCGACGAGCCCCTGGAGGTCGTGGAGGCTCTCCCAGCGGGGCCGCGGAATGCGGAAATACTCGGTCCCGGCCAGGCCGGTGCGAAAGTAGTCGCCGGCCTGCTCCCAGTCCTTCTCGATTTCTCGCATCATCGCCAGGTATCGCGCCTGACCCGTCTTGCGGTAGAGCCCGCCGAGCGAGTGGATCACGGCGAGGTTCATCTCGTCGGAGCCGGCGCTTCGCGGGCGGCGGCCGGCCTCGGGAAACGTCTTCCAGATCAGGTCGGCGGCCTTGCAGCACGCCGCCAGGGCCCGCGCGTCGCCGGTATGCTCATGCCACATCAGAAGAGCCAGCAGGACGTGGTAATGGCCCCAAAGGTCCCAGTGGCCCAAGAGGCGCATCTCCTTGGGGAATGGCCCCAGGTAGCCGTCTTCCGCCTGGCAGGCTAGCAGCTCGTCGACCACGGCCCGGACCAGTCGGGATCGTCGCTCATGCGCAGAGCCTGGATGGCCGAGATGAGGTACTTGCCCACGAACTCGCCGGCCCAAGGGACGAGGTTGGGCTTGGGCAGCCGGTCGCGCAGGCGGAACATGCCGAGCATCCCGGGATTGGCCGCGGGGGCGCGCACCAGCCAGCCCTTGACATTCGCCTCGATGCGCTGGCCGACCGGACCACCGAAGCCGAATCGTGCCGAAGCCAGCGGTTCGAGCATCGTCCGGCCCGGCGGTTCGGCCCCCGATGCCCCCGAGATCAGCAAGACGGCCATCATCGCCAGCAGTAGATCGCGCATAGCTCACCGTCGGAGAGTCATCCACCTGCCAAAGCCCAGGGCGCGGACCGCGTCCGCTCGGCTCGCCCGATCTTGGGGTCCGGCACGCCGTCCAGGGTAAGCCCGCCTCGGCCTGGGTGCAAGCGGCGATTTGGATCTGAGGCATGTTTCCCGCCGAACGGTTGCGATTGCCGACCGGGCTGAGACGCGAATCCGTGCCCCAAGCGACGCGAATCGAGTACAATGTCGGAAGGTGGGGTATCTCGCTGCGGCCTGACGCGGTGTTCGCGAGGTGTTTGTCGTGCTCAGAGTTCTGGTATTGCTCGGTGGTGTGGTGTTATCGCACCTGTTGGCCGGTGCGGGCGATCGGCCGTTGGCGGCCTCGGAGACGTCGGGCGAACGCGAATTGGCCGCCAAGGTTCGGCGGCTGGTCCGGCAACTCGACGCGCCTCAGTTGCGCGAGCGGGAGAAGGCCGAGGCCGAACTGCTGTCGCTTGGGTCTGCGATCCTGGATCTCTTGCCGAAAGAATTCGATCCGACGAAACCCGAGATCGAGCAGCGGGTTGGGCGAATCCGCCAGAAGCTCCAGCGCGTGGCGTCGACGGCATTGCTGGAGGCCGGCACCGTCACCCTCGAAGGCAAGTTGCCCTTGTCGAAGGTCCTTGCCGCGATCCAGCAGCAGACGGGCAACGTGATCCTCGATGCCCGGAAGGAGGCGGGGCCGGAACCGCCCGACCCGGTGCTGCCAATCGCCTTTGCCAAGACGCCCTTCTGGAAAGCCCTGGACACCGTGCTTGATCAGGCTCGGCTGGGCGTGTATCCCTATGGGGAGGAGCGGGCCGTGAAGATCATCCCGCTGCTTCGGCCGCAGCCTTCGCGCGCGTCGCGCACCGCATACCGTGGGCCGTTCCGATTCGAGGCGACCCGCGTGCTGGCCCAGCGCGATCTGCGCCTGGGCACGGGCGCGCTGCGCGTCGAGCTGGAGATCGCCTGGGAGCCTCGCCTGGCCCCGATTACCCTTCAACAGAAGATGAGGGAGATTCGCGCCTTTGACGAGACGGGCAAAGCGCTGCCCGTGCAGGTCGAAGACGCCGACCGCGAGATCCCCGTCGAACCCGACCGGATTGCCAAGGAAATCGCCCTTCTCTTGGAGCTTCCGCCGCGCGGGGTCCAGCAGATCGCGCGGCTTAAGGGCACGCTTCACGCGCTCGTGCCCGGAAAGATCGAAACGTTCCGCTTCGGCGATCTTGGCAAGGCGAAGAACATCGAAAAGCGGGCCGCGGGCGTGACTGTGACGCTCGAAGGAGTCCGCAAGAACAAGAAAATCTGGGAAGTCGCCACGCTGGTCCACTTCGACGAAGCCAGCGGGGCGCTGGCCTCGCACCGCACCTGGATCTCGGCGAACCCGGCTTATCTCGAAGACAAGACCGGCAAGCAGATCCAGGGCAACGCCGAGACCACGAAGCAGACGGCCAACGAGGTGGGCGTCCTGTACCTCTTCTACGTGGAAGACCCCATCGAGAACTACTCGTTCGTGTACCAGACCCCGGGCATGATCTTCTCGGTGCCGTTCGAATACGAGTTGAGAGGGATTGAATTGCCGTAGCGCGGCTTCGGGTTTTGCGACGATCGCGAGCCCCTCTTCCCATGCATGGTCGAGGAATGCGGGGTCTGCACATCGCCCTGGTCTCGGACGGCCTTCGAGAAGCTCAAGACGATCGTCCGACTCGGGGTGGAGAAGCGTCAGCCATGTCGCGCGTCCTGATCGTCAACATGCCTTTCTCGAATCTCCGCTGGCCGAATCTCGGGCCGAGCCTCCTCAAGGCCGGTCTGGCGCGGCGGGGCATCGCGTGCGACATCGCCTACCTGAACTTCGATTTCGCCGAGCGGGTCGGCCTGGAGCCTTACGAGTGGATCGCCGATGCGTTCGCCTTCGTGCTCGGCGGCGAGCGGCTCTTCGCCAGGCACTACTTCGATGCCCTGCCCGACGACGACCGCTACGCGCGCGACGTGCTGCTCGAGGCCGACGCGGGCTTCAGCCCGCGCGACCGTTGCGACTTCGACGCGATCGGCCGTCACGTGGGGCCGTTCTTGGACCAGTGCATCGCCTCGATCGACGGGTCGCGGTACGCGATCGTGGGCTTTGCCGCGTCGTTTCAGCAGACCATGCCCTCGATGTGCCTTGCGCGGCAGATCAAGCGGCGGTGGCCCGAAATGAAAATCGTGTTCGGCGGAGCGGCCTGCGAAGGACCGATGGGGATCGAGCTGCTTGGGCAATTCCCCGTGGTCGACTACGTGTTCCTCGGAGAGGCCGATCGCACCTTCCCGCTGGTGGTCGAGCAGCTTTTGGCGGGCGGGCCGATCCGGTTGCCACCGGGCGTGGTGGGCCGAGAAGCGCCGGAAAACCCGCCCGCCGGCATGGCCGCCGATCTCGACGAGCTGCCCTACCCCGACTTCGACGACTACTTCGCCCGGTGGCGCGCAAGCCCCTTGCGCGATCAGATCGAGCCGCTTCTGTTCTTCGAGACGTCGCGCGGCTGCTGGTGGGGCCAGAAGCGCCACTGCCTGTTTTGCGGGCTGAACGGGGCGACCCTGGCCTACCGCCGCAAGAGCCCGCGCCGCGCCGTCGACGAATTGGCCCACCTCGTCCGGCGCTATGGGGTGCGGCGGGCGTGCTCGGCCGACAACATCCTCGACCATCGCTACTTCGATACCTTCCTGCCCTTGCTCAAAAGCGCGGGCATCGGCCTGCGCTTCGCCTATGAAATGAAGACGAACCTCACGCGCCGGCAGGTCCAGACGCTTCTCGACGCCGGGCTGGGCGCCGCGCAACTGGGCATCGAGACCTTCAGCACGCCGATCCTCCGGCAAATCGGGAAAGGGGCAACCGCACTCCACAACCTCCAGACGCTTAAGTGGTTTTCCGAGGCCGACATCGAGGTCAAGTGGAACCTGCTCTACGGCTTTCCCGGCGAGGACCCCGCCGAGTACGCGCGCCTGGCCGAGTTGTTGCCGCAGTGCGTCCACCTGCATCCGCCCTTGGCCGTGGGCCGGGTACGGTTGGACCGCTTCGCGCCCTACTTCGAAGATCCCAGTCGCTATGGCATCAAAAACCCTCGGCCGCACCGGGCGTTTGGCCACGTGTATCCCTTTTCCGCGGATTCGCTTGCGCGACTGGCGTATTACTTCGAGTTCGACTACGCCGACGGGCGCAACGTGCTCGACTACGCCGCTTCGGTGCTGGCCGCGGCCGAGACCTGGCAGCAGCTTAAGGGCACGGTGACGCTCCGACAGTTCGACCGCGGCGACGGCGTGCTGATCGTCACCGACACCAGGCCCTGTGCCACCGCGTTCCAGCATCGCCTGACCGGCCTGGAGCGGGCGGTCTTGCTCGCGTGCGACGCCGGCCAAACGCTCGGAAAGCTCGCCGAACGCACGCAAACCAGCCCGACCCAAGTGCGCCACGCACTGGACCGCTTGCTGGCCGACCGGCTCGCGGTGTGTCTCGACGGGCGCTACCTGAGCCTGGCGCTTTGGGCACCCGAAGCGCGGTGAGCGCGCGGCGGCGGCTCCATCCAGCGCTGCGCGAGGTCCCACGTTTTCTTGGCCGCGCGTGCCTCCCGTCGCCTCGGGCGCGTAGAATGAATCCAGAGGCCTGCACGCCCCCTCGGGAAAATCACGATGCCGACCCCGCAGCCCCACGCCGACACCGATCCCCCGACCCACGCGGCGAGCCGGGAAGCCCCCTTCCGCCCGTCGCTCGAGGAGATCGAGTCGCTTGCGCGCCAGATCGGCCACGACCTCTTGCACGAGGGGCGAAGGCATCGAACGGGGTTCTTCTCGTCGCGGTTCTGGTCGGAGCAGATGATGGGCTGGGCCATGAGGGACTCGGCCTTCAGGACCCAATTGCTGCGATTCGTGGATGTTTTCCCGATGCTCCGCACGTCGGCCCAGGTGTACGAATACCTGGGCGAGTACCTGGGCTCGCCGGGCGTGGCGGCGCCGCACTGGATCGAGTTGGGCCTCAAGGCCGGTCGGTTCGCCAAGGGGGTGTTTGCGGCCGGGGTCGCCGCGCAGATCGCCGCGCTGGCGGGCCATTTCATTGCCGGGGCCGACGCCCCATCGGCCTTGCCGCGCCTGCACGATCTCTGGTTGGACGGATCGGCCTTCACCGTGGCGCTTCTCGGCGAAATGTGCCTCAGCGACGAGGAGGCCCAGACCTACCAGCGCCGTTACCTCGACCTGGTGACCACGCTGCCCGACGAGGTCTGCCGCTGGCCAGCGCAACCGGCCGCGGAACGGGACCATCTCGGTCCGGTGCCGCGGGCCAGCGTGTCGGTCAAGCCCAGCGCGCTGGTGCCGCGGGCCGACGCGATCGACTTCGAGGGGGCGATCCGGTCGCTTCACGAGGCCATGCGTCCCCTGCTCGACGCGGCGGCCCAGCGCCAGGTGCTCGTGCATTTCGACATGGAGCAGCACGCCCTGAAGGACCTCACGATCGAACTGTTCCAGCGGTGCTGCGAAGCGATCGACTTTCCGGCCGGGCTGGCCCTCCAGGCGTACCTGCGAAGCGGCCTGGAGGATGCCCGCCGGATCGTCGCATGGACCCAACGCACCGGCCGTCAGGTGACCGTGCGCCTGGTCAAAGGGGCCTATTGGGATTACGAGGTGATCCATGCCGAACGCATGGGCTGGCCCGTGCCCGTCTGGACCGACAAACGCCAGACCGACGCTTGCTTCGAGCGGATGACCGAGGTGCTTTTGGCCGCGGCACCGCGCCGGCCGGGCGAGGGCGGCGTGAAGCTGGCGATCGGTTCGCACAATGTCCGGTCGATCGCCCACGCCCTGGCGCTGGCCAACCGGTCGGGTTTGCCCGATCAGGCGATCGAGATCCAAATGCTCTATGGCATGGCCGACCAGCTCAAGTCGGCGGTGCTGGACCGAGGGTGGAGACTGCGGCAGTACGTTCCCCTGGGCGAGCTGCTGCCGGGGATGGCCTACCTGGTGCGGCGGCTCTTGGAGAACACCTCGAACCAGTCGTGGCTGCGTGCCGGGTTCTTCGAGGAGGCTCCGGAGGACACGTTGCTAGCTCCGCCGGTGCCGCCCGCCCCTTTCCCGCAGGCGGACGAGGGGCAGGCGCGGCGGCACGAACTCAGTCCGGCGATCGAGGCTGCCGTTCTTCAACGAGCCGGCCCGCGATTTTGCCGATGCCCAACAGCGGTCGCGGTTCGCGGCGGCCCTCTGGGCCAGCAGCGCCCCGAAAGTGCCCGAGCTTGCCAGCGCCGACGACGTGGACCGCGCGGTGGCCCGGGCCGTGGACGCCTTGGACGCTTGGCGCGACCTCAGGCCGGCCGAACGCGCCGCCATGCTCCTCCGCGCGGCCGCCGAGATGCGCAGACGGCGCGACGAGCTGTCGGGCATGGTCATCCGCGAGGCGGGCAAGACCTGGCGCGAGGCCGATGCCGAGGTCTGCGAAGCCATCGACTTCTGCGAGTATTACGCGCGACACGCCGTGGCCCTGTTCGAACCTAAGCGATTGGGCCGGTTCGTCGGCGAACGGAACGAGCGGATCTATCAGCCGCGCGGCGTGGCCGCCGTCATCGCCCCCTGGAACTTCCCCGCGGCCATCCTCACCGGCATGACGGCCGCTTGCCTGGCCACCGGCAATCCGGCGATCGTCAAACCGTCGGCGCGCACCCCGGGTACGGCCTGGGCGATCTGCGAGATCTTCTGGCGTGCGGGCGTGCCGGCCGAGGCCCTGGCGTGTGTTCACGGATCGGGCGACGTGGTCGGCGCTGCCCTGGTGCGGCATCCTCACGTGGCGATCATCGCGTTCACCGGCTCGAAGGAGGTCGGACTCGAGATCCTCCAGGCCGCTTCCCAAGTGGGCCACGGCCAGGCATGCATCAAGAAGGTCGTCTGCGAGATGGGAGGCAAGAACGCGATCGTGGTCGACGAGTCGGCCGACCTGGACGAGGCCGTCCTCGGCGTGCGCCAGTCGGCGTTCGGTTACAGCGGTCAGAAGTGCTCGGCGTGCAGCCGCGCGATCGTCGTGGACGCCCTGTACGAACGCTTCCTCCATCGGCTGATCGAGGCCACGCGAAGCCTGGTGGTCGGCGATCCGCTCCATCCCGGCACCGATCTCGGCCCGGTGATCGACGAGGCCGCCGCACGCAAGATCCGCGAGTATATCGAGATCGGCACGCAGGAAGGCAGGCTCGAACTGGCCTGCCCGGTGCCGCCGGGCCTGGAAGAGCGGGTGAAGAAGCCCTACATCGGCCCGCACATCTTCTCGGGCATTCGGCCCGAGCACCGCGTGGCCCGCGAAGAGATCTTCGGGCCGGTGCTTTCGGTGATGCGCGCGGGCGATTTCGACGAGGCGCTCGACTGGGCGAACGGCTCGACGTACCGGCTGACCGGGGGCGTTTATAGCCGCAAACCCTCGCACCTCGAGCAAGCCCGCCGCCGGTTCCGAGTCGGCAACCTCTATCTCAACCGCGGCATCACGGGCGCCCTGGTCGGCCGGCAGCCGTTTGGGGGGGGCGGGCTCTCGGGCACCGGCACGCAAGCCGGCGGGCCCGACTACCTCCTGCACTTCGTCGAACCCCGCTCGATCTGCGAGAATACCATGCGCCACGGCTTCGCCCCCGGCCTGTAGCCACCTGGGCCCACGTCCGCACGAGCGTTCGGAATCGGCCGGCCCACCCGGACCAAGCCACCCTCGCCAAATCTCGGTCAATCGCCTATCATGCCATGAGGGGTGTGCAGGTTCACCCCGAACCCCTGTGCCATCGTACGTTGAGCCATGGAGGGAATCCCGAGGAAGTGGGGCGCCCTCGGAGTTCTCGCGAGTCCCCTTGGAATACTCTGACGAACAAGAGCGTGGCGATGAAGAAGCGGACGGTCTTTCTTTGCGTGGCGTCGGCGGCCCTGGGAGCAGCCTTGTCGGCTTTGGTCAGTGGGCCCTTCGGGGGAACGCGCCCAACCACCTCGCAGGCCCTGGCGGCGGTCGGTCCCGAGGATGCCGTGGCCAACCTGGGCGATCTCGACGAATGGACCCCCGAGGAACGAGTGAACATCGCGGTGTACGAAAACGTCAACCGCAGTGTCGTGAACATCACGACCCGCGGCTACCGCGGTGACCGATTCTTGTTTGTCGAAATCCCCTCCGAGGGTGAGGGGAGCGGCTCGGTGATCGACCAGCAGGGACACCTCGTCACGAACTCGCACGTGGTCGAAGGGGCCCAGGAAATCCAGGTAACGCTGTTCAACTCGAAAACCTACGAGGCCCGGCTGGTCGGCATCGATCTCGGCACCGACATCGCCGTGCTGCGGATCAACGCTCCGGCCGACGAGCTGTACCCCGTCCGGTTCGGCGATTCGTCGCGTCTGCGCGTCGGGCAGCGCGTGTTCGCCCTGGGGAACCCCTTCGGCTTGGAGCGCACGCTGAGCACCGGCATCATTTCGAGCCTCGACCGCTGGCTTCCCAGCCGCCGCAAGGCCCGCACGATCAAGCAGATCATTCAGATCGACGCGGCGATCAATCCGGGGAACTCGGGCGGGCCGCTGCTGGACAGCCGAGGACGGATGATCGGGATGAATACGGCGATCGCCAGCAAGACGGGCACCAGCGCCGGAGTCGGGTTCGCCATCCCGATCAACACCATCGCCCGCGTCGTCCCGCAACTCATCCGGACCGGCCGTGTCATCCGGCCCGAGACCGGCATCGCCCGCGTCTACGAAACCGAACACGGTCTGTTGATCGACACGTTGACGCCGGGCGGACCCGCCGAACGCGCCGGGCTACAAGGGCCTCGCGTCGTGCGCCGGCAAAAACGCCAGGGACCCATCGTCTACGAGTACCGCCAGATCGACCGCAACGCGGCGGACCTGATCGTGGGCGTGTCCTTCGGCGACTGGTAGGAAATACCGGGTTTGTGTACGCGGGCGCACAGTCCGCGCCCTGCGAACGGCGGATAACCGGCGCTGAAGAACAAACCAGGAGGTGACGCAATGACGAGTTCCTATCGGAAGTATTTCTCCACGAGTTTGCTTGCGACGGCCGCGCTGCTCGCCGGCCCCTTCACGGCATCGGCGCAGGACTTCACGGTCCTGTCCGGCAC
>DYLT01000524.1 GCA_020721945.1 Blastopirellula marina | reverse complement strand
GCCACGCCGTGCATCAGCGACAAGCCCTGGTATCGGCCCGGCGAGACCGTCCGTTACCGTTCGCTGACGCTTTCGCGGTTTGGGCTCTCGGCCGACCGCGAGGTGCCCGTGCGATTCGAAATGCTCGACCCTGGCGGCTCGGCCCTGGAGGGTTCTTCTCGGGAGGGCATTACCGAGCACGGCGTCGGCTGCGGCGAGTTCGACCTCGCGCCCGAGCTGCCCGACGGTACCTACACCCTGGTGGCCCACAGCCCCGACGGCCGTTTTCCCGACGGGCGACTCGCGTTCTCCGTGCGTGGGGGTCGCGCGCCGGCGTCGAAGGCGGGCGATCGGGCGGCGGGGTCGTCGGCGGCCACGAGCGCCTCCGGCAACCTGGCCAAGCTCGACGTACGATTCTATCCCGAAGGCGGCGACCTGATTGCCGGCATCGAGAACCGCGTGTACTTCGTGGCGCGCGATGCCTCGGGCAAGCCCGTTCGCCTGGCCGGCCGAGTGGTCGACGGCCACGGACGCCCGGCCGCGCTGATCGAAACCACGTACGAAGGCATGGGCTTGTTCCCGATCGAGCCGGTCTTGGGCGAGCGATACCGCCTCGTGCTCGATGCCCCGAAGGATGTCAAGGACGAGCCCACCCTGCCCCCGGCCGTTGCCGGCGCGGGCATTGTGTTGACCACCGGGCAGGGCGTGTTCGAGGCGGGCAGGCCGCTGGAATTCAACGTGCGGGCCAAGGAGGCGGGTCGGCCGCTGGTGGCTGCCGCCTGGTGTTGTGGGGTGCCGGTGGGCCAGCAGGCCTTCGTCACGCAGACCCAAGCCAGCTCTGGTCCCACCGACGCCAATCCCGTAACCTTGGCCCTGGACGATCGCGTCGGGGGCGTGATCCGCCTGACGATCTACGATTTCCGCGCCGCGCCGCCCAAACCCGTCGCCGAACGCCTCGTCTTCCGCCGCCCGGGGCGCCGGTGGAACGTTCACGTGGATGTCGGACCGCGGAGCTACTCGCCGGGCAGTACGGTGGAACTGCCGATCCGCGTGACCGACGAGGCCGGCAACCCCGCGCGAGCCGCGCTGGGCCTTGCGGTGGTCGATGGCGCCTTGGTTGGCCAGGCCGGGGGCCCGACCGCCTCGATGCCCACGTACTTCGTCCTCGGAATCGACATCCAGAGGCCAGGCGATCTCGAAAACCTCGACTTCTACCTTTCGGAGGACCCCAAGGCGGCCAAGGCCCTGGACTTGCTTCTGGGCACGCAGGGTTGGCGGCGGTTTGCCGAGAAAACCTCCGAGGATTTCGGCAAGCCGGGCGACGGGGGCGACCGGACGGCTCGCCTGGCAGTGCCCGGCGAGCCGCCTGAGCCTCCGACTGTGCTCGACAATCTGGCCGAGCTGAGAAGCCGCTATCAGGAGGGTCTCGAAACCGATCGGGCCCAGCGCGGGCGCGTGCTGAACTTCCTGATGGCCTTGGCGTTTTTCGGGGGTTTGGGGCTCGTCTGGTTCGTCGCGATGCTGAGTCTGTTGAACGTGCCTTGCGGCGCGCGCTTGTGGGGCCCGGCGATCGGCACCGCCGTCGTGTGCGTGCTCGTGGGCGCGGCGGTTCTCAACCCGCCGCGCCGAGCGGGGACCGTCCCGCCCGTGGCCTTCGCCTCGTTCCAGAACCCGCTGCGGAAGGCAAGAGGCCTGTTGGAGAATAAGCCCGTGACCCACGTGGCATCGGGCTCGGCCATTCGGCGCGATCCGAAGAAGGTCGAGGTTGGATC
>DYLT01000159.1 GCA_020721945.1 Blastopirellula marina | reverse complement strand
GCTCGGTCTTCCCGCCAGCCGGGTTGAGTTTGTCGAGGACGGCTTGAAGCCGTTTGCGCGCGGCCATGGCCCTGGCGTCCTGCGAATCGGCCGCGATTGGTTTCTCCTCGAACGGGGCGTCGGACATATCGAACAACTCGCCTTGCTGGTTCAGTTTCCAGCCGTCGTCACGCACATACCATTGGGCCCCGAGTTGCACGAAAACCCACTCGCGCGGCTTGCCGGGCTGGCCGCGGAGCTGAGGGGCGAAACTCGTGCCGTCCCGCACGACTCCCTCGGGCAGCTTTGCCCCGGCCAGATCGGCCAGCGTCGGGAGGAAATCGCTGTGATCGACCAGATCGTTGAGCACTTTCCCGGCCGGCGCGGTCCCCTTCCAGTTGGCAATGAAGGGGACGCGGGCGCCGCCTTCCCACATGGTTCCCTTGTGCCCGTGGATCTGCCGGCCGTGGATCGTGCGCGACTGGCCCGCGGTACCGTTGTCGGCCGTAAAGAGGATCACCGTCTTTTCGCGGAGTTTGAGCCGGTCGATCTCTTCGACCAGCCGGCCGACCTGTTTGTCGAGGTAGGCCACGTTGTCGTCGTAGAGTTGGTCGCGATCGGCGCCCGGCTTCGTGTCGGGCGTGCGGAGGATCGGCCCGTGGACCAGGTGCGTCGGGTAGTAGAGAAAGAACGGCCGGTCACGATTCTGGCGTATGAACTCCAGGGCAAACTCCTGGCAGACGTCGGGGCAATAGACTTCCTTGTCGAGTGTCACTTCCTGGCCGTTTTTGAAATAGCTCTTCTGCCAGTACCATCCTCCCGCCGTCAGATCGCTGATCGAGTGGTCGAAGCCCCAATCGCCGGGCAGGGCCTGCATCTGCCGCCACTTGCCCGTGCCGCAGGTCGCGTAGCCCGCCTGCTTGAGCACGTTGGCCACGGAGACTTCGTCGGCCGGTGCGGGGAGGCGCGCCGACTGGTTCGTCAGCCCGCCCGTGCGGAAGCCGTAGCGCCCCGTCATGAGCAGGCACCGCGTCGGACCGCACAGCGGCGTCGAGTAGCACCGTTCGAAGCGGATGCCGGTCTTGGCGAGCCGGTCGAGGTTGGGGGTCTTGCCCTTGAAGCGGTCCGAACCGTAGCAGCCCACGCCGTCCAGACCGTAATCGTCGGCGAGGATGAGCACGAGGTTCGGCTTTGGTCGCGGCCCGGCGGGTTCCGCCCCAAAAACGGCACCCTCGACCGCCACCAGGATCCCAAGGAGCGTCGCGCAAGCGATCCGGCACATGGGATTCTCCCTTGGTTGGAAAGAGGCCTTGGCGAGCCACGAGGCGGTCCGGCCAGCCGGACGCCCCACCGTGATGATACGCCGCGGGACGAAGCCCATGCAAGGAGGCTTCTGGCTTGCTTGCCGGGGCCAGCCAAAGCCGATAGAATCGCCCCAGATTCGCTGGCCAGCCGGCGTGACGCCGCGTATGCGTTGGTATCTCGGCGCGATCCTGTTGCTCGGAGCCGCCCTGGCGCTCGGCCTGGGACTGTTGGCCTACGCGATGTACGTCCTGCTGGGCGTGATGATCGCCAGCCGTTTCCTCGCTCGGACCTGGGCCGACAGCGTGTCGGCCCAGCGCGAGTGCAACCGGGTCGAGGCCAACGTGGGCGACACGGTGGCCGTGGTCATCACGCTGGAGAACCGCAGCAATCTCCCAGTGCCGTGGGTGCTGGTCGAGGACATGCTTCCCCGCGAGGCCCTCCTCGAGCCGCCGTCGCGGATCACGGTGCTGGGCCGCCGGCTTCAGTTGGCGATGCTGCGCGGGCGACGGCGCAAGACCCTGCGGTACCAGCTCCGGTTCAACGCGCGGGGCTACTACCAGATCGGCCCGCTGGTGCTGGAGACGGGCGATCTGTTCGGGTTGCACCGCCGCTACCGCACGCTCACCGAGCCGCACTTCGTGCTCGTGTATCCCCAGGTCACGCCGCTGGAAGGCTACGAACTGGCCTCGCGCCGCCCGATCGGCGAAGTCCGCATGTCGCTGCGCCTCTACGAAGACCCGACGCGCATTGCCGGGGTTCGGGCGTACCAAGACGGCGACCCCTTGAATCGGATCCACTGGCGCGCGACCGCGCGCACCGGCACGCTTCACAGCAAGGTCTACGAGCCCTCGACCGTGGCGGGGGCGACCCTGCTCGTGGAATTCCACCGCGCGGCCTACGAGCCAGGACAAGAGCGGTTCCGCTCCGAGCTGGCGGTGCGGACCGCAGCCTCGCTGGCCCATGCCTTGTATCAGATGGGACAACAAGTGGGGTTGGTGACGAACGGGCGCGACGCGGCCGACCGCATCCGCACCGAAGGGTGGGACCCCGATCCGCGCACGCGCGAGGCCGCCCGGCGCAGTGCTTCGATGCGCGCGGCCAGCGACCGCCTCCAGCCCGTGGTCGTACCCACCGAACGCGGACCGGAACAACGGATGCGCATCCTGAAGACGCTGGCCCGGGTCGAATTGACCGATGGACTGGTCTTCCCGCAGCTTGTCGCCGAAACCGCCGGCCGCATCCCGCGCGACGCCACGGTGGTCGCTTTGCTCCCCTCGGTCCCGGTCGAGACGGCCATTGCGCTGGGCGATCTGCGCCGCCGCGGGTTCGCGGTGACGGCGATCGTCAACGTCTACCATGTTCACGAATTCGAACAAGCCGCCGCTCGCCTGGCGGCCGAAGGCGTTTGGGCCCGGCATCTGAACGACGCCGCGGCCATCGCGACGGTCTGCCGCGGCGTCGTGTTGCGCTCCCCCTAGGCCGGCCGAGCCTGACGTCGGCCTTTGCGCTTCGCAAGGCAGCGGGACGAACCCAGCCGCACGCAGGGCGGCTACCCGCGAAACGCGGACCGGACCTGCGGATCCGCCAGGACCACCAGCGCCCAGACCGCCGCTGCCAAATCGACGAACCAAACCGGCAAGCAGCAGATCGACATGGGCGGGCTGACGAGGCACGACATGGGCACCATGACAAGCGCCGCCGATGCCATCGCCAGACCGTAGGCTTGTACCCGCATCATCCGGATGGCCCCGACGATCACCACCAGATCGACCAGCACCGCGGCGAGCCGGAGGACGATGGCCATCGTGCCCGCGGCCACGGCTCGGGCCGCGCCTTGCTCGCCCGCGGCGACCCCCGCGATGCCGATGCCGATGACTTGCATCGCCACCATGAAAAGCTGGAAGCCGATGCTCAGCCCACACAGCGCGATGAGGGCCACGGCGGGACCGACCAGCCGACCCACCGCGTAAGCCCGAATCTCGGCAACAGGCAGCGGCGGCAGATCGGGTTCCTCGCCAGGGGGCGGCAACGGGCCTTGCGGCCCCGCGGGCGCGGCCTGAGGCGTGGAGTCGGGCGAGTATGGATGGGGCAGCGTCTCCGGCAGCGGGGGCCCCCGGTCTTTTCCCGCGCGGGTAGGGGGCTCTGCCATTACCGAGACCTCGGGGATCGGCACGATGGCCCCACATTCGGGGCAGCGTGCCTGTTTGCCCGCCGTCTCGTCGCCCGTGCGCAGCAGGCATCGGCACTCGGTGCAATAGAACTCGATCGGCATAATGATCTTGGCCGCGGAAGAACAACGACTTTGGAACTTCCAGGATACGCGATGGGCGGCGCGGCCGCCATCGCTCTGTTCGCCCGCCGGTTCCGCTGGTACAGTACAAGAGACTCCCAGTGGAGGTGTTCGCACGCGCGGAGGGAATCTTGTCATCACCGTCGTTGTCGCCCGGCGAGATCCTCGGCCCGGGGGGGCGCATCGCTGCCCGCCTGAAGAACTACGAGCACCGACCCGAACAGCTCCGTATGGCCGAGGCGGTGGCCAGGGCGATTGGCGAGGGCCATCATCTGGTCGTCGAGGCGGGCACGGGGGTGGGCAAGAGCTTCGCCTATCTGGTTCCCGCCATCCTCGCGTGCGGAGCCGCAAGCCACCAGGGCCAACCGCGCCGGCGGGTGGTCATATCGACCCACACGATCAGCCTCCAGGAACAACTGCTTGCCAAGGACATCCCTTTCTTGCGAAGCGTCGCGCCCGTGGAGTTTACCGCCGTGCTCGTCAAGGGACGGCGGAACTACCTCAGCCTGCGGCGGCTCGCCAACGCCCTGAAGCGGGCCGACACGCTCTGGAGCACCCAGGAGGAATTCGATCAGCTCCGCCGTCTCGAAGCCTGGTCGAGGTCGACCGCCGACGGCTCCCTGGCCGACCTCGACTACCGCCCGCTGCCCCAAGTGTGGGACGAAGTGGCCAGCGACCACGGCAATTGCATGGGCCGGTCGTGCCCACGGTACAAGGACTGCTTCTACTATCAAGCTCGGCGGCGCGCGCAGCACGCCCAGATCCTCGTGGTGAACCACGCCCTGTTGTTCAGCGATTTGGCGCTGCGAGAAGAGGAGGCGAGTATCCTGCCCGACTACGATGTGCTGATCCTCGACGAGGCCCACACCGCCGAGGCGGTGGCTAGCGAACACCTGGGACTGAGCGTCACCAGCAGCCAGGTCGAGTACACGCTGAACCGCCTGTACAACGATCGGACCAACCGTGGGCTTCTGGTGCAACGCGGCTTTGGCGAAGCCCAGCGTCAGGTTCTCGACTGCCACCTCCGGGCCGAGGATTTCTTTGGCGACCTGGGCCAATGGATCGAGCAACACGCCAAGGGAACCGGCCGGGTGCGGCAGCCGAACCTCGTGCCGAACCCGCTGAACGAAGGGTTGCACAAGCTCGCCGGCATGGTCCGGCGCGCCGGTGAAACGCTGGACGACCCGGCCGAACGCAAGGACCTCGCTTCGGCGGCGGACCGGCTCGACGTGCTGGCCGCCGCGATCGAGCAATGGCGTACCCAGGCGATTCCCGATGCGGTCTACTGGCTCGAGCGCACCTGGCACCGAACACGGCGGCGGATCACCCTGGCGGCGGCCCCGATCCACGTGGGCCCGATGCTTCAAGAGAGCCTGTTCTCGCAAATCCCCACCGTGGTGATGACCAGCGCCACGCTCGCCACGGGGCGAGGATCGTTCGACTATTTCCGATCGCGCATGGGGCTCGCGCAGACCGAAACGCTTTGCCTCGGTAGCCCGTTCGACTACGCCCAGCAAGCCCAGTTGATTGTGCTCGAGGGGATGCCTGACCCGGGCACGGATGCGGCCGGCTACGAGCGCAAGGCGATCGAGATGATCCGGCGCTACGTCGATCGGACCGAGGGCCGGGCGTTTGTGCTGTTCACCAGCTACGAGATGATGAAACGCGCGGCCGCCGCCTTGGCCGGGTGGCTCGCGGAAACGCGGTACACCCTTCTGTGCCAGGCCGACGGCACGCCGCGCACCCAGATGGTGGCGCGGTTCAAGACCAGCCGGCGGGCCGTGCTGTTCGGCACCGACAGCTTCTGGCAAGGGGTCGACGTGCCGGGCGAGGCGCTTCAGAACGTGGTCATCACGCGGCTGCCATTCGCGGTACCCGATCAGCCGCTCATCGAGGCCCGCATGGAGGCCATCCGGGCCGCCGGAGGAAGCCCATTCCGCGAGTACCAACTTCCCGGCGCGATTCTCAAGCTGAAACAAGGGTTCGGACGCCTGATCCGCAGCCGGCGCGACACGGGGATCGTCGTCATTCTCGATCCCCGCGTGCGGACCAAGTCGTACGGCAAGGACTTCCTCGCGTCGCTGCCCAACTGCCAGCTCGTCGTCGAGAAGGCGTAGGGGCCCATCCAACCGTTCCCAGGTTGGAACCCGGCTCGTTTTTCGGCGCCCCGCGGGCCGAAGCATGTGCCTGCCCGGTTCGCGTCCCCGGGTCACTCCGCGCGGGGCTGCCGCTTGACCCGGCGCGGCGCCTCGAGTCCGAACCGGGCCAGATAGCGGCCTTCGCACGCGCGCATGGCAGCACGCTGGGCGCGGGTGCGGTCGTCGTGCCCCACCAGGTGGAGCACGCCGTGGAGGACGTACAAGAGCAACTCGTCGGCCGGCGCCCATCCATAGCGCTGGGCTTGGCGCTTGGCCGTCCCGGCGCCGACGACCACTTCGCCCTCGAAGGCTCCCTTGCCCTCGTCGAGCGGAAAGCTGAGCACGTCGGTGGGCTCGTCGAGGCCCAAGTGCCGGCGATGGAGGTCGCAAATCGTCGGGTCGTCGACCACGGCCACGCTCATGGTCGCCTCGGTGATCCCGGCGTCGTGAAGCACCATGCGCACCGCGCGCCGAAGTCGGCGGCGGTCGATGGGCACATCGCGCTGGAGGTTGGTGATGAAGACGCGAATCACGCGGATTTCGGCTCCGGGTACTTGACCCGGCCGTGATAGTTGGCGATGAGCGACTTGATCATCGAGTCCTCGATCGTGCGGAGCTCTCGCAGGGTCAAGCCGCTCTCGTCGAACTGGCCGTCGTCGAGTTTGCGTTCGGCGACCTCGCGCACCAGTCCCTCGATGCGCGAGGGGGCCGGATCGACCAGGGCGCGGCTGGCGCTCTCGACCGAGTCGGCCAGCATGAGCACGCCGGCCTCGCGGGTTTGCGGCTTGGGCCCTGGGTAGCGGTAGAGGTTCTCGTCGACCTCGCTGCCGTTGGGGTTCTGCTGGCATTGCTCGGCCGCGCGGCTGTAGAAATACTCGACGAGCGTCGTGCCGTGATGCTGTTCGATGAAGTCGATGATGGGCCGGGGCAAGCCGTGCTGGCGCGCCAGGTCGGCCCCGTCCTTGACGTGCGAGATGATGACCAACGTGCTCATCGCCGGGGCCAACGCGTCGTGCCGGTTGCCGTCGCGCGACTGGTTCTCGACGAAGTAACCCGGCTTCAGCATCTTGCCGATATCGTGGTAGTAGGCCCCGACACGCGCCAACAGGCCGCGCGCGCCGATGGCCTCGGCGGCCGCCTCGGCGATCGAGCCCACGGTGATCGAATGGTTGTAGGTGCTTGGGGCGCGGCGGACCATTTCCTGGAGGAGCGGGTGGGAGACATCGGCCAGTTCGAGGAGGCTCAGGTCGGTCAACACGTCGAACCACCGCTCGACGAACGGCAAGAGCACGGTCAAGAGGAAGGCGGCCGCCAGGGCCCACAGACCGTTGCATCCCGCGGTGGCGAGCAAGTTCTGGTTGAGGGGTTGCCCGTCGAGGACCGCCAAGCCGACGGTCAGCAGAATCGCCGCCAGCCCCGCCGACAGCCCCACGTAGGTGAGCTTGCTGCGGGTGCGGATGCTTCCCAGGTGGAGCACGGCCGTGGCCGTGACGCCCATCCAGAGCAAGAACCCCGACAGTCCCTGGCCGGTGGCGGCTGCCAGCACCAGCGCGACGACCGCCGACAGGACCAGGGCCACCTCCTGGCGGTACGCGATGGCGACGATCTGGCCGAACACGAGGACGGGGATCACCTCGGCCCGCCATGCGTCGTCCGCGGACCAGGTCGCCAGGACGATGCACAGCACGATCAGGGCGAGCATCGTGGTCAACCGGCCCAGGTGAGCCAGCAAGGGCCGTTCGCAGCGGTAGAGATAGACGGCGGCCAGGGCGAACAGCGCGAGCATCAAGGCGGTGACGGCGCCCGCGCGGAGGAGCTTGGCTTTGAGCGGGCGCTGACCCATCGCCGCCTCGTGTTCCAGCCGGAGCAGGCGGATCTCGTCTTCGCCCAGCGGCTGCCCGGCCAGC
Source organism: Blastopirellula marina (assembly GCA_020721945.1). Classification (GTDB taxonomy): domain Bacteria; phylum Planctomycetota; class Planctomycetia; order Pirellulales; family Thermoguttaceae; genus JANLFZ01. The sequence goes on along the minus strand of DYLT01000159.1, from coordinate 4,148 downwards.
GCGAGGGTCTGGCCCGGCGCGTAGTTGACCACCACGTCGTCGACGGCCGCGGCAGCCTCTTCGATCGCCTTGAAGGTCTCGCGCTCATCGAGCTTCAACAGGGGAGTGACCGCCAGCCGGTGGCGAATCCAGGCGAAGGCCGGATCGGCCAGATCGCGGTTGTTCAGCTCGCGGCACAATCCTCGGTGGAGCGGGGAGTCGGGCACGACGAGCACGTCGGCCACGCGGACCTCGCGCGGGGCCTCGCGGTGGCCGGCCGGATACACGACGATCACCGCGCGATTGCCTTGGCTCGGTTTCTCCAAGAGCAGGCCGGTCTCGCGAAACGGCGCCAACGCGGCCTCGACCCCGCGCCGCAGATCGTCGGGCCGCCAGAACTCGCCCAGGGCCACGCGGAACTTCTCGAACCGCATGAGCGATTCCTCTTCGGACAGGCTCGACGGGGCGTCCCCGGCCTGGAAATTGCCCCAGATCTTCTGAAGCCCGGGGTCGCCATACCCGTCGGCCGCCATCACCTCGTCGACCGCGGCGACCAACAACGACGGAATCCGGTCCAGGGGCTGCGGATCGAGCACGTAGACCGAGGCCGTCTGGCGGCGTGCGCGGTCGCGGGCGGTATCGGTCGAGGATCGGTCGACGGCCTCGAAGGGGACGCGCGCGGCCACGCTCTGCGGGAGCACCTGCCCGGTGCGATAGGCGAAGGGCGGGGACCAGCCGCAGATGGCCACGCACAAGAGCACCGCCGCGCCGAGGGCCAGCCCCACCCGCGCCAACACGTCGCCGCGCCACAGGCTCGCCCAGGCGCGGTCCCAGCGGCCCGGCGGCAGCTCGATGGCCGCCACCCGCTCCCACCGCGTTCTGCGCTGCGTTCCACTGGCCATGGTTGCCAACCCGCTAGTGAACGCGCCGCCGGGCCGGTTTCTCTTCGTACGCCAAGACAATCTCCTGCACCAGAGGATGGCGCACGATGTCGGCCTCGGTCAACTCGACGACCGCGATGCCCGCGATGTGCCGCAGCCGGCGGATCGCGTCGACCAGGCCGCTCCGCTGGTGTTCGGGCAGGTCGATCTGCGTCGTGTCGCCGGAAACGACGATCTTCGAGTTGTTCCCCATGCGCGTCAGGAACATCTTCATCTGCGCGACGGTCGTGTTCTGCGCTTCGTCGAGGATCATAAAGGCATCGTTGAGCGTCCGGCCGCGCATGTAAGCCAAGGGAATCACCTCGATCACGTCCTGCTCGGTGTTCCGCTTGATCGTGTCGTGGTCCATCATCTCGTGGAGGGCGTCCATCAACGGCCGGAGATAGGGGTTGATCTTGGCCTGGAGATCGCCCGGCAAGAATCCCAAGCTCTCGCCCGCCTCGACCGCCGGACGCGCCAGAACGATCTTGCGCACCCGCTCGGCCCGCAGCGCCGCCACGGCCGCGGCCACCGCCAAATAGGTCTTTCCCGTGCCCGCTGGCCCGTCGCAAAATACGATGTCGTGCTGTCGCACGGCGTGGACGTACTGCGCCTGGCCCGGCGTCCGCGGCCGGATCTGCCGCGCACTGTAGACCGACAACGGGGGGGTCTCGGCATGGGGCTGGCCGTTACGCACGTCGGTCAAGAGCCGGGCGACATCGTCCGGGGCCAACTCGCCCAACCGGTTGGCTTGCGACTGGAGCTGCTCCAAGACCTCGGTGGCGCGCGCGACGGCCTCCTCCTCTCCCTCGACGTGGATGCGGCCGTCGTGTACCGTGATCCGCACTCCCAGCGCCTCCCGAATTCTCCGGAGATGCTGGTCCCGCGCGCCCAGCATGGTCAGCAACGTCTTCGAGCTGACCACGGCGATTTGGTTTTCGGCCATCAAGATCGGCACCGGCGTCGCGCCGGCACGTGGGGTCCACCTGGTCTATGGATACTCTGCATTATATCGCCCGCCAAAACGGCGGATACCGCCTACAGCTCCGCCAGGCTGGCGATGTAGGTGTGACAGTGGGGGCAAATGTGCAGGTGGGCGGGAATCTCCCGATTGCACCGATCGCACGCCTTGAACCCTGACGACACGCCCTCAGCAGCGTCCTCACCGGCCGACCGCCCCGCGCCAGCCGACCCCTCGCCCTCGACCGGGCCAATCAGTCCCAGAATCGCCTCTTCCGAAAGGTCGGGGGTGCGGGTCCGCGGCACCCGGACCCGCGACTTGCAGATCGGGCACATGCCCACCTTGCCCGCGAAATCGTCCGGAACTTTCAACCCATGCCCATTCGGACAGACCACACGAATCGCCATCGTACGTCCCTCCGACGCCCCCCTCCACTGCCAACCATCATAGCTTGCGCACGAGGGCAAAGGTAGCTCCCCGGTGGAGTTGTGGCGACAGACGGCTAGAGACCATTCTCGGGGTGGGAACGATAGGACCCATAAGATGGAATTCCGCCTGCCACGCGAAGGAACCCGCGGGGCGCAACAGGCATCCACGCCCCGAGCCATGGTGCGCCCCGCGGAACCACGTTCCCGGTGTGCAACGCCCAAGCGGGTTTCGTTCATCCGACCCATCCCAACGCCCAGCAGGCGTACGCAGCCGGTGCTGCCAAGAGGATCGAATCCAAGAGGTCGAGCACGCCCCCGAAGCCGGGCATCCAGGTGCTCGAGTCTTTGCGATGGGCGTCACGTTTTAGGAGCGATTCGGCTAGGTCGCCCACGATGCCCACCCCACCCACGAATACGCCAAAGACCATCCACCCCCACCACGGTGCAACATAGTATGAGCCATCAGGGTGTCCTGATGTGGTTGCGGGGACCAGCCAGCGAAAAGTGACCCAGGCCCCCACCAAGGCGAAGCCGATAGCCCCCGCGGCGCCTTCGACCGTCTTGCCCGGGCTGAGCACGGGTGCCATCTTGTGGCGGCCGAGGAGCCGGCCCACGGCGTATGCGCCGGTATCGCCCATCTTCACCACGATCACCAAAGATGCGAGGGCCCCGACGCCCCAGCCCAGGCGCAACCGGACCGCAAAACTCAGCAGCACGCCCACGTAGAGCACCGCCAGCAGCGCGGCCGCCAGGTTTCTCATCGCCGAGCCGGGCCGTTCGAATCGCCCCATCTCGCCGAGGAACAGGGCCAGGGCCACCAGCGTCAAGGCGAAGTCGATCGAAAGCACGCCGGCGCTGCGAGCCGGCCTGAGCATCGCGGTCTCCGCCGCCTCCGCCGGGACCAACCGCGCCATCCATACGGTTGCGACCAAGAGCAGATTGCCGGCGTAGACGAGCCAGGCGATCGGTCGCATTCCCGCGGCGCCGAGCAGACCAAGCGTCTCTTCCGTGGCAAGAAGGCAGAGCGCACCGGCCAGCGGCACGAGATAGGTTCCCGGAACCGCGGCGCGGTGATCGAGCCAGCATAGCCCGACCAGCACCGCGATGAACAGCGTTCCGAGAGTAAGTCGCCAGCGGAGCAAGGAGGGGCCACCCAGGGGGGAACCATCGAACGGATACACCAGGAATCGGTTTTTACCCGACTGCCCCATGCTAACCCTTCGGAGGCCGACGGGCAACCGTCAGGCGCCCTGGCGCAGGGCCTCGACGATGTTCACCCGGGCTGCAAGCCAGGCGGGCACGATGCCAGCCACAACTCCCACGAGAAGCGACGCGGCCAGTCCGGTCATTCCGAGACGCAAGGAAGGAGCGAACGAGACGGCAACCCCCTCGGCACCCACGCCGAAGCCGCCCCATCCGAGGGCCGCCAGGGCCGAGGCGGTCCCGATCAGCCCACCCAGCACGCACACCAACAGGCTCTCGGAGACGATCAACTGGAAGAGGCGACCGGGGCGCACGCCGATCGTCTGGAGCACCGCGTGCTGGCGCACGCGGTCCTGCACGGCCATGACCGTGGTCGTCGCCACGAGCGAGAGGACCAATCCGAGGCACGCATAGCCGAGCCATCGGGCGAAGACGACCAGATCGGCCAGGTCGGCCAGGGTGCTTGTCTGGAAGACCCCTTTGTTCCGGGTGGCGGTGGCGACGGCGCCGGCGCGGAACGTGGCATCGATCGTCGCGGCAACGGCTTGGGCGTCGGCGTGCTGTTTCGCTTCGTCGACCCGTAGCGCGAGTTGCCGCTGGAGGGCGTCGCGGCGCTGCTTCAAGCCGCCTTGCACGACGCTCGCCGAGAGCGCGGAA
>DYLT01000158.1 GCA_020721945.1 Blastopirellula marina | reverse complement strand
GGCCAAGGTGCAATAGAGTGCGGCCTAACCCTTCGTTGCACCCGACTCGCTACAATGGGCTTCGCCCGCTTCCGCGAGCGGGTGAACTCAAACGTTAGATGCTGCATGGCGAAGGAAGTCGACGGGGTTTACCTTGAGTATCGCCCATCCATAGCACAACGGAGGCGTCTACTACCACGGAGCGAACATCCCGATAAGGGGACATTCAAGATATGCGCGCCGAACCACGCGCTGCAGCAGACGGCGGCCGCGATTCTGGTTTCGCGGAGTTCACTGTCCGTGAGCGCGGCCGCCGCTTCACGCCGCCGCTGATGCTGAGCGTTCGGCGGCGAGGACCCAGTTCCGCGGCTTTGAATAGACCTCCGACGTTCGCGGCGCGGGGGTACGAAGAGCCGTGGCAGCCAATCCCCGCACATGGCGGCCTTCCGCCTGGGCCGGCGAACTGGTAGACTGCCAGCGTAGGAGGTTGCCATGAATCAGCAGAACGCATTTGCCGACGTCCTTGACGCCGCCGAACAAGTCGACGTCGATGCTCAAGCGGAATTAGTAGCTGTCTTGAGCCGGCGCCTCGCGGAGCGCGGGCGGGAGCGGGTGGCGGCCACCGTGGCGCAGGCCCGCCGCGAGTTCGCCGCTGAACAGTGCCAACCCATGACCGCGGCGGAGTTGGTGCGCGAGGCCCAATCGTGAGACGAACGCTGTTACGCTCGCCGGCGTTTGGGCGCGACCTGCGGAGGTGGCTGAAGTCACGCCCCGATACGGCGGTGGCCATCGAAGCGACGCTCGAGCAATTGTCGGCTCACGCAGGGCATCCGTCGCTGCGAACACACAAGTTGCGCGGTCCGTTGGCGGGTTGTTGGGCTTGCAGCGCGGGTTACGGATTTGCGTATCGTCTTCGAGTACACGCAGCACGAGGGCCAAGAGGCCATTCTCTTGCTGGCCTTGGGTACTCATGACGAAGTCTACTGATGCCGATGCCGAACAAGGCGCTGCACCTGACCGGGGGGGAGTAAGGGGGACAGGCGCGCTTATTGGCCGAAAGCGCGCCTGTCCCCCTTCCACCCGGCGGAGAAAGTGCATACCGATCGGCTGAACGTCGGGATGGACCGGCTGCTGTCCAGCAAGGAGGCGTTGGCGATGCACCGGCGCGACCGACCTCCGCATCCGCACGAGCATGCCCTTCTCGCTCAAGGGATATCGCTATTGCCCTGGGCGCGGGTGACCCATGCCGCTGGCACGGCCGAGTACCGCATCCTCGACGCGCGGACCAAGCAAGCGGTCGTTCTGGACGCGAAAGCCGATCTGGAGGCGAAGGCCGACCGCCTCGCGCGCGAGTTTCCCGCCGGCTCGTGGTTCGAGATCTACGACGACGGCGTGGGCGACGAAGTGGTCTGGCCGCACACGGCCAGCCTGACGCGGAAACCGTCGGGACCATACCGCGTGCGCTCGCCCGTGCCGGTCACGATGGACTCACGCGACCCTCATGGCCCGGGTGGCGTAGAAACGCCGCGCCACCTCTTCGGCGTGGAATAGAAGCCACTCCTGGCGGGCGTAAACGGCGTGCCTGGCTTCGGGCGGGCCAGCGCCCGCGGCCGCGTCGTATTGCACGAGCAGGGTCGAAGCCCGGTCCTCGAACACGGTCTGTGCCGCCGAGAAATCGCGGTCATCGCGGGGCTGGCAGGACTCGAACAGGCGGTGCAGGCGCCGGTCGGCCGCGCGGGCGCGCCAGGCCGAGCGTGCGGGACACACATCGCGGCAGGGCGGCTCGATCGCGCCTTCGTCGAGGAACTGCAAGAGCCGGGCCTGCGCGCCCAGGCCGCCGCGGTACCGCACCGCCGTGCCGAACGTCACCAGGTCGAGAAACACGCCTGGCAAGACCGGCCCCTGGCGCAGCCGAGTGCGCACGCGCTCCCACACGGGGATATCGACGCAGCCCAACAGCGGCCAGCGGTAGTAGATGGCCGCGGCGTGGAAGAAACGGGCCGTTTCGTTGCGATCGCCGGTCACCAGCCGCCAGGCCAGCGCCAGCACGTTTCCGGCCTCGTCGTGCCCCCACAAGAGGACGCGCTGGCCGGGTGCGAATTCTTGCGCCACCAGTTCGTCGACCAGGCGCACGGCGCCGTCGGCCCGGCCGAGATGATTCGGCTCGCCCGACCAATGGAACATGCGCACGGGAATTCTCGGCCCGCTCGGACGGTAAAGCGACGATTCGAACCAGCGCACATACTGCTCGGTGTAGTCGCCGCCGCCGGCCCCATGCTGGCCGTGGACCAGGTACACCGCGGCGACCCGATGCTCGGCCAGCGCCGCGCCGACCTGTTCCATGCGGGTGCGAAACTCGCTAGACCCGATGGCCGGAGAAGATCCCGGGTTTACTCGGCGTGGGGGTGAAATGCGGCGCGTGCTCGCGAACAACGGAGGAAACCGAATTGCCTGCGCCATGGGTGCCTCTCCCGGGATCGATGCGGTGAACCGTGGTTTCGGAAGGCGTGTATCCCAGCGTGCCCGACCAGGTCTCGTACGGCCGCCCCTTGCGCTCGTCCCCCTGGAAGAACACGAGGTAGGTCATGACGTCGGATGCGATGAACTCGTGCTCGGCCGGCGCCAGTTGGGTTTGCCGGTGCAATCGCCGCCACGTGCCCGAGTTGAAGTACATCTGGTTGAGCACGTACCCCTCGGCATAGCTGGCGTCCAGCGGCACGGTCTCCGCCAGGTGGGTGTGCCCGTACACAATGTGCTTCGCACGGCGGTTGCGGAAGTCCTGCTCGGCTAGCGCGTGATGGAAGTACGAGCCATCGGGGGCGCCGCGCAGCCGGTTGAACCACTGGCAGATCGAACTTGCCCAGCCGATCGACAGTCGCTTGCTGAACTTCAGCGCCTGGCTGAGACCATCCACGATGTCCACGGGGTTCCACGTGTCGCGCTGGCGCACGAAGTCGATCGAGAGGAAGTCGTCGACGAGCTTGTCCCACACGCGCCGGAGCATCTTGCGCATGGCGGGAAAGGGACAGGTCCGCTCCACCAGTCCGTCGATCCACACCGGAATCAGCACCAGCGGCCGGATGTTGTCGATCTCGCGCAAGCCCATCACCGTGGCCGCGGGCAGTTCGTTGGAGAGCTGGTGCTCGACGTCGGCCGCGAAGCGATGGATCAGATCGATCACGATCACGTCGCCCAGACTGCTGGCCGAACGGTCGCCCTCGAAATTGAACGGATCGAACAGGTCGCCGTGGCGGGCCATGACCTTGTGCCGACGCAAGGTCTGAAGCAGGTCTTCGCTCTCGATCATGTCGTGCGGGAACGGACGGTCCGCGCGGTTGACCAGCCCCATCGCGCGCACCACGCGCTGTCGAATCGCGTCGTACTTCGAACCAGACAGGTGGAAGAACCAGTCGTGGTTGCCCACCATGTAGTGGATCCGAACCGGCACGGGCTCCCCCTCGCCCGATGGATCGGGCTTGCCCGTTCGCGTGGCTGGGGGCACGGTCACACCCCGTTCGCCGGCCAATCGCCGAAACACGGCCAGGGCCTCGTCATTTTGCTCGAGGATGCCGGCCGTGATTCGAGCCACGACGTCGATCAGGTCGGGGGAAGAGGCACTACCCCACGGACGTACCCCCGGCGAGGAAAGCCAGCGCGACGAGCGAATCACATCGAGCACGTCGCCCAATAGCAACAGGTCGATGCGCTCGATCGGACGATAACTCCCGTCAACCCGGTAACTTGCAGCGACGGCGAGATCTTGGATCCTCTCGGCGAGGATTTCGAATGCCCCAGGCGGGACCGTCTGCCCGGTCGTTCCGTCGGTCAGGTGCAGATCGCTGATGATCACGAGCATGGTCCGGTCCTTTCGCCGCCATCGCCGTCGGCGAGCGTGGCGCGACAGTGCAGAGAATCCGCCACGTTGGCCATGTTATCGGCAGGCGATGGGATAAAAAATGAGGAGAATTCCGTCAAGACCAACCGGAATGAGCGGTTTGCAGCGCACTTGCCGCGGATTGCTGGCCCCCGGATGGACAACGCCTGCCTCCAACGACCCCACTACAGCATGCTCGCCGACCTTCGCGGCCCGCCCTACAATCGTTGGCATGTGCGGACGATTCACCCTTCGCGCTCCGGCCAGCGTGGTGGCGGCCCAGTTCGGGTTGTTCGAGGTGGCCGCATTCGCACCGCGGTTCAACATCGCCCCAAGCCAGCCGGTGGCGGTGGTGCGGGTGGCGCCGGGCGATGGCGGCTTGTCGCGCGAGCTGGCTTGGCTTCGCTGGGGACTGATCCCCGGTTGGGCCGACGACCCGGCGATCGGCAACCGGATGATCAATGCCCGCAGCGAGACCGCCGCCGACAAGCCGGCGTTTCGCGCTGCCTTGCGCCGGCGAAGGTGCTTGGTGGTGGCCGACGGGTTCTACGAATGGAAGCAGGAGGGAAAAGCCAAGCAGCCGTACTTTATCCGCTTTCGCGACGACCGACCGTTTGGCATCGCGGGACTTTGGGAGGTTTGGGAGGGCGCCGACCACACGGCGATCGAGTCGTGTGCGCTTTTCACGACCGAGGCGAACGGGGTGCTCCGGCCGATCCACGACCGAATGCCGGTCATCGTCGCCCCTGGGGACTACGCCACGTGGCTCGACCCGGCCATCCAAGACCCGAGGCGCGTGGCCCCGCTGTTGCGTCCGTATTCCGAGGCCGAGATGGAGGTCTACCCAGTCAGCCGCCTGGTGAACCGTCCCGACAACGACGACCCGAAGTGCGTCCAGCGCGTGTAGAACCGCGCAGGCCGTCCGCGCCGCGATACCCCCCTCCGTCTCAGAACGCGACCACATGCCATTGCCGATGACCCGCCTCTCGACGTACCGCATGACGTCTCGATGCCGCCATGGTCTTGCCCTGGCCGAGGTGCTCGTCCTGGCGATACTGCTCGCCGGGGTCCTGCTGCTTTGCATCCCCTATCTCTTGCGCCAGCGCGAGGCGGCGCGGCGGGCCCGGTGCGAATTCAACCTCCAGAGACTCGCCGAGGCCGCGCTGGCCTACGAGGGTCTCCAGGGGAGCTTTCCGGGCTAGGTCCAATCGGTGGGCGAGGCGCGCGACACCCCGCCGCGGCTGGCCAGTTGGGTCGTGCCGCTCTTGCCGTTTCGCAAGGAGGAGGACCTCTTCAACCACTGGCGGGATGGCCGGGCGATGGCGACCGCGAGGACCACGGCGTGTTCTTCGACCACGCGGCCGGAAGGACGAGCATCGCGCGCGCGTGGATCGAGCAGCATGACGGGACCGCCAACACGCTGCTCTTTATGGCCGCGTGCGGTTCTTTTCCCAAGACCTCGACTACGGGATTTACCAGCATCTCATGACCCCCGACAGCCGCGGGGCTGGGCTGCTGCCCGAGGGACCGGCAGCGCCATGACCCCGGCGGTCGAGCGAGTCCTCGCCGGTCGCAGCAAGGCCGTGTCGGCCCCCCGCACGCGCAGGATCACGCAGCGCGATCTAGCGGTCCGCAGCCACCTTGCCCGTGGCTGCCCACTCGGCACCGCGGGCGACGAGCTTCGCCACGGTCGGGTGCAGAATGGCCTTGCGATCGTGGCCAAAGGCGTTGTGGACCACCCGGCCTTCTCCATAGGTCCGCACGAAGACCAAGGGCTCGGTCTTCTTGCTCCAGTCCGAGTCGGCCTCGACGAGCACGGTGATGGGCTCATCGCCCTGGAGCTTTGCGTACAGTTCGTCGTCGATGTCGAAATCGTCGAGGCCCTGAGTAATGGGATGCTCTTGGTTGACGACCTTGCTCTTGAACACGGCTCGTGGGCCATGCCCCGAAACGCCCATCACCCATTTCCGGCCGCACAGCTTGCCGAACTCCTCCCATTTGGCGAATGAGGCGCTGGCCAGGTGCTGCACATAGAAGCCCTTGCCTCCCTTGACGAAGCGAAGCAGGTTCTCCTGGGCCTGGCCACTGAGGGTGGGCTTGGCCCGCGTGTACAAGGTCAGCACGATCACGTCGTAGGCCTTCAGGGCGGTTTCCGATTCGAGGATCAGCGGGTCTTCGCAGACCTTCACGTCGAATCGGCCGGAGGCGACCAGGGCCTCGCGCGTGGCCTCGGCGATCTCGCGCCAGTTGTGGGCCGAGACGTCGTCGCCCGTGATCAGCAGGGCCTTGATCTTCGCCGGTTGGTCCGCTGCATGAACTCCCCAGCACACCGCCAGGACCACGAAGGCCGCGATCGGGAAAACCTTCCACCCACGTTGCATGGCCGCCATCCTTTCCCTTGGATCGTCGTACGAGAACCTCCGGGTGCCGACCCGTCCGGCGCTCGGAGCACGGTCCCATCGTACCGGTCCCAAGGCCCATGTCAACCGGCTTCGACCTGTCCCTTCTTGAGTGCCGGGTGCCGGCATGATACAAGGGGATGGACGGCTGAGCGTGTCCCGGAACCCGCCATGTCGAGGAAATGCCATGCGTTACCGCAACATCGCACGTACGGTCTTGCGAGTCCGCCGGTTTGCGGCGCTCTGCTGGGTGGCCGCCGCGCTAGCGAGGGCGGGCGTGGGGGGGCCCCTCGCCACCGCGAGCGAGCCTGCGCGGGCGAAATCGCCCATCGAGATGGAGAACGCCAAACCGGGCGATTCCGACTGGCAGCTTACGCGCGTGCGGCTCGACAAAATCGACGGCTTCCGCTGCCCGTGGATCGAAGGCTATTGTTCGAAACAGAGCGTGCGGGCGGGCGAGTCGATCGAGATCATGGTCTCGACCGACCCGCCCCAGAAGTTCCAGATCGAGATCTTCCGCATGGGCTACTACCAGGGCAAGGCAGCGCGGCGCATGACCACGCTGGGGCCGTTCGAAGGCAAGGCCCAGACGCTGCCGCCGGTGGGCCCCAAGAATCTTCGCGAGTGCCGCTGGACACCTGCCACGCGGTTGGAGATCCCTCCGGATTGGCTCAGCGGCGTGTATCTGGGCCGCTTGACGCTGCTTCCGCCCGACGAAAACACCGGGGCATGGCAAAGCTACGTCGTGTTCGTCGTGCGCGATGACCGGCCGGCCGACATCCTGTTCCAGTGCTCCGACAACACCTGGCAAGCGTACAACCGTTGGCCCGACAACTACTCGATCTACACCCACCCCAAAGACGTCGAGGGGCCCTGGGCCGACGTGAGCTTCGATCGGCCTTACGGCCGAGAAGCCCAGTTTCTCGGCGTGGTGAACGATCCGCTCACCTTGGGTTCGGGCGAGTTCCTGCCGTTCGAGTTCCCGCTGGCCTACTTCCTCGAACAGCACGGCTACGATGTGACCTATTGCAGCAACAGCGACATGGTCTCGCCCGATCACGGGATGAAGTGCAAGTGCTTCCTCAGTGTGGGGCACGATGAGTACTGGGACATCCGGCAGTACGAGAGCGTCGTCACGATGCGCGACGCCGGCGTGAATCTGCTCTTTCTCTCGGGAAACGCGGTCTGCTGGGTAAGCCCCTTGAGGCCCTCCACCGACGGCCGCCCGGCGCGCATCATGTTCCGCGGCGGCCCCTACGGCGGCACGTACAAGTATGCCGAACAACGCGAGAAGGCGCACGGCCCCTTCCCGCATCGCGGGCCCGACGAAGGGTACCTGATGGGCGCCAGGAACGTCGATCCGGTCAACGGCGGCGGCGATTGGGTCTGCACCAAGCCCGAGCACTGGATCTTCGAGGGTACGGGCATGAAGCAGGGCGACCGAATTCCGGGCCTGGTGGGGTGGGAATACCACGGGGACCCGCCCGGCGACATCCCGGGATTGGAAATCGTGGCGCAAGGCACGGCGCTGGTCGGCGGCGTGCGCCCCCAGCGATGGACCGCCACCCTCTATCCCGGCCCCAAGGGCAACTTCGTCTTCAACGCCTCGACGATCTTTTGGGCCCAGGGCCTCAGCTCGCCGCCGGGCCACACGCTTCCCTGGACCCACTGGACGCGCCCCCACGGCCCCGACGAGCGAGTGCAGAAGATCACCCACAATCTGCTTCGCCGGGCGATCGGGGATCGCGGCGAAAGCCTCCCGAAAAGATAGACCACCGCACGAGGCGTCGCGTTCATGCCGGTTCGCGTGGGTGCGGAGCACCCACCCGACTGCTGAGCCCCAAGGAGGCCGAGACGATAATCCACATGGCTGTACCGCGCGGATTCTCGCCACACGCAAGCGCCCGAAAACGCATGTAGGGCTAGCGTGAAAGACCTGGTGGCAACCCCTGATCCGTCCAGGTATAAAAGGGGAGATAGGCATGGCGTGCCAACCCCGGGGCGGTTGGTGGATCCGATGAGGTGACCCGATGGACCCCACCCGCGGCGATGGAAAGGACAACCGCCGTTCGCACGGTCCTGGCCGAGGCTGCGGCGACCCAGCGCGGTGCAGCGCCGCGGCTGACGAGCCGATGGCCTGGTTCGATCGCATGTTGGAGCGATGCTACCAACACGCGGCCGCCGCCAAGCTGGCTGGCCGGCGCATTGTGGGCATTCTGTGCGAGTACACGCCGCGCGAGTTGATCATGGCCGCCGGCGGCGTGCCGGTCTGCCTTTGCGGGGGTTCGTCCAAGACGATCCCCGCGGCCGAGGAGCATCTGCCGGCCAACCTTTGCCCACTCATCAAATCGACGTTCGGCTACCACGTCGAGCACAGCAACCCGTTCCTCGAAATGGCCGACCTCGTGGTCGGCGAAACGACCTGCGATGGCAAGAAGAAGATGTACGAGCTTCTGGCTGAGTCGCGCCCGGTGTACGTGCTGGAATTGCCCCAGAAGCCCGACGACCCGGACGCCTTGGACCACTGGTTCCGCGAACTGGTGAAGTTGCGCCGATTCCTCGAGGACCGCTTTGCGGTGACCGTGACGGAGGCGGGGCTTCGCGAGGCCATCCGGTCGATGAACCTCGAGCGGGCGTTGCGGCGCGAGCTGGCCGGGCTCATGGCGGCCGCGTGCCCGCCGCTGACCGGCCGGCAACTGCTGAACCTCAAGAGCAGCATCTCGGCCCTTCCTGCCGACCTCGACCAGTATGCCAAGGCCCTGGCGTTCTATCGCCAGAAGCGTCCTGCGTGCGGCATGGCCTCGCGCGTGCGGGTGCTCATGACGGGGGTGCCCATGGTCCGCGGGGCGGAACGAGTGCTCGATATCATCGAAGACAACGGCGGCCTGGTGGTGGCGATGGAGAACTGCACGGGCCTGAAGCCCCTGTTGGAGGACGTCGACGAGAACGCCCCCGACCCCCTGCGCGCTTTGACCGAGAAGTACTTCCATCTGCCGTGTTCGGTGATGACCCGAAACGACCGGCGATTGGAGAACCTCCGGCAGCTCGCCGAGATGTATCGCCCCGAGTGCGTCGTGGAACTCATCTGGCAGGCGTGCATTACCTACGATGTCGAGTCGTACCGCGTGCGGCGTCTGGTGGAAAAGGAGTTCGGTTTGCCGTATCTGCGCATCGAAACCGATTATTCGCCGTCCGACTCGGCGCGGATCGCGGTGCGCGTGGAGGCCCTGTTCGAGACGATCCGGGCGGAGCGCACGGGAGAGGCCTTGGGGGCATGATGACGAGGGTCGCCTACTGCCATCCGCTGGTGCCGCCGGAGTGGATCGCGGCGCACGGCTTGCGCCCGCACTGGCTTCGGCTCCGCGCGGCGGCGTCGCCGGCCGGTACCCGCGGCGTGTGCCCCTACGCCGCGGCGATGGCCGAGGCCATCGGCGTGCCGGAGCGGCCGTTGGGAGCCGTGCTGCGCGACACGTTCGATGTCGCCGTGGCGACCACGGCTTGCGACCAGATGCGGTACGCGGTGGCCCTGGCCGATCAGGCCGGTGCGGTTCCCGTCTTCCTGATGAACGTGCCCTCGACGTGGCGGACCGCGACCGCCCGCGCCATCTACCGCGACGAACTGCGTCGCTTGGGCCGCTTTTTCGAGCGTCACGGGGGAAGCCCGCCGCCGCCCGAGCACCTGGCCGCGGTGATGCGTCGCTACGGTCAAGCGCGGGCGGCGATCCAGGCCGGCCAGGCGGGCATGTCGGCCCGCCAATTCGCCGAGGCCCTGGCCGCGGCACGCGGCGCGATCGCGCCGGCCTCGACAGGCCATGTGGCGGCAAACGGCGGATCGCGGCCGGGCGTGGCGCTGGCCCTGGTGGGCGGCCCGCTCTTGGACACCGATTTCGAACTGTACGACTGGATCGAGGAGGCAGGCGGCCGCATTGTGCTCGACGCGACCGAGGGCGGCCAGCGCACCCTGCCCGATGCCTTCGACGAACAGGGGCTTCGCCGCGACCCCTTCGACGAACTCGCCCGCGCGTACTTCGACCCCTTTCCCGATGTATTCCGCCGGCCCAACGACGGGTTTTACCAGTGGCTTGACCGCGAGATGGCGGCCCGGGGTGTGCGCGGGGTGCTTTTCCGGCGGTATGTCTGGTGCGATCTGTGGCACGCCGAGTTGGCCAGGATCAAGGCGCATAGCCCGGTGCCGGTGCTCGACCTCGATGCCAGCCCCGATGACCACAGCGCCAAGACCCGCACGCTCAACCGCGTCGAGGCCTTCTTGGAGACCCTCGCGTGAACGGCACGGCGCGGCGCCTTTCGGTCGACCAGTGGGACCAGCGGTATGCGGAGCTGCGGGCCGTCGGGCTGCGCGAGCCGTGGTACGGCGGTCCCTTGCGCCGCCACGTGCTCGATGGCGACGTGCGATTGCTCAAGCTCCGCATGGACGAGTCGCCCGCGGCGCTGCGGCTGTGGAACTTCCTCTTGACCGAAGAGGACCGCCTCCGCCAGGCCGAGGCATCGGGCCGACGGCTGGTCGGGGCCATGAAGGACCTGGGCACGGTGCCCGTGATGGCCTTCTCCTTGCCGAATCTCGTGGCGTTCTATCCCGATGGGGCCTGGTGGACCCCTTGCCTCATGGAGCGCGAGGATCGCCTCTTGGAGATCGCCGACTCGCTGGGGATCGACGACTCGTTCTGCCCGGTGCGGGCGATGCTGGGGGCCTTTGTCGCCCAGGACCGCTTCCCCATCCCTGCACTGCTGACGTGCAGCGTGGGGGCCACGTGCGACGACCTCTCGGCCATCGCCCAGCGCCTCGAGGACCTTGGCCACCGGGTCTTCTGGTGGGAGGTGCCTCACCGCCGCGCGCCCGAGCCCGGCGAAGAACCGGTGCGCCTGCCCGGCGGCTTCGTTGCCCCGGCGTGCCAAGTCGCCGTGGTGCGCGCCGAACTCCGGCGGGTGGGCGACGCGCTGGCCGCGTACGCCGGCCAGCCGCTGACCGACGAGCGCCTGGCGGCGGGCATCCGCCGGGCTAACCAGGTGCGACGCGTGCTGGCCGATCTGCGGGCCGAGGTTTTCACCGCCGGCGCGTGTCCGCTGCCCGCCCTGGAAATGCTCGTCGCCGAGATGCTGGCGATCCACTTCTGCTCGGACCAGGACGAAGCCCTGGCCGTGCTCGACGAGTTGCTCGGCGAGGCGCGGCGGCGGATCGCGCCGTGCTGCCCGCCAAGGCCGTGCGCGTGTTTTGGGTCAATCCAGTGGCCGATCTGCGCGCGATGAATCTTCTGGAGGACCTGGGCGGCCGGCTCTGCGGCACCGAGTTCCTGTTCTCGCACGCCTTGGATCCCATTCCCGAGGACGTGCCGCCGTGGGAGGCCCTCGCTCGGACCGCGCTGGCCGACCCCATGATCGGCCCGCCGTCCGATCGGGCGGCGCGTATCGCTGCCGACGCGCGGCTGCAATTGGTAAAGCCCTTCGGTCATTGCCCCTAGCAGTTTAATATCCGGGTCTCTGCTATGGTACATGTGATTGCGCCAGACATTCTTGTCGGCATCAATATTATCTTCC
>DYLT01000523.1 GCA_020721945.1 Blastopirellula marina | reverse complement strand
GCGCGCCCGCGTCACGGCGACCGAACCGACCCGGTGCGGCTTCAGGCGCTCGTCGCGAACCGCACGCGGCCGTCGCTTGCGGTGACCGTCGAGGTCGTCACGATCGACGGCCAGGACGTGCTCGTGTTCGAGGTTCCCGGCGTCCGATCGCCGGTCGGGACGGCCGACGGCCGATACCTGCGGCGGGCTCTCGGCGGAGATTCCAGGCCGGCGTGCGTGCCGATGCACTTTCACGAGATGCAAGCCCTCCAGGCGGATCGGGGCGTGCTCGACTACTCGGCACTCGTCGTTCCGGATGCCCGCTGGGCAGACCTCGACCCGCTCGAGTTCGAGCGCTTTCGTCGCCTGATTCGGGAGAGTGGCGGGCGCGGCGATGCGTCGCTCCTCGGGTTGGCGGACCTGGAGCTCGCCAAGGCGCTCGGGGCGGTGGAGGCCAATCACACCGTGTCGGCGGTGCGGGTGCTCGGCCTGCTGTTGTTCGGGCGGGAAGAAGCATTGCGCCGGCTGCTCCCCACGCACGAGGTCGCGTTCCAGGTGCTCTCAGGCCAGAAGGTCGAGGTCAACGACTTTTTCCGCTGGCCGCTCGTGCGCCTCGTCGAAGAGCTGCTCGGTCGCTTCCGCGCGCGCAATCGCGAAGAAGAGATCCTGGTGGGGATGTTCCGCATTGGCGTGCCGGACTACCCGCCGGCGGCCTTCCGCGAAGGCCTGGCCAACGCGCTCATCCATCGGGACTACACCCGGCTCGGCGCGGTGCACGTCCAGTGGCACCACGACCGCATCGAGATCTCCAACCCGGGCGGTTTTCCCGAGGGTGTCCGGCTCGACAACCTTCTCGTGACGCCGCCCCGCCCGCGCAATCCACTCCTCGCCGATGCCTTCAAGCGTGCGGGCATCGTCGAGCGCACCGCACGCGGGATCGACACGATCTTCTACGAGCAACTGCGCAACGGCCGCCCGGCCCCCCACTATGAGCGCAGCAACGAGACTGCCGTCGTGCTGGTTCTGCCCGGCGGAGAGGCCAACCTCGATTTCGTCCGCCTTCTCGTCGAGGAATCGGGCGCCGGCCACGATCTTGGACTGGACGAGCTTCTTGTCCTGAACGCCCTCTGGCGCGACCGGCGGCTGACCACGGAGGACGCCGCTCGCCTCACCCAGAAGCCGGCGGCTGACGCCCGCGCCACCCTGAACCACGTGGTCGAAATCGGCCTGGTCGAATCGCGCGGCGAGCGCAAGGGCCGCACCTGGCACCTCTCGGCGGCGACCTACCGCCGGCTGGGCGAGCCGGCCGCCTATGTCCACCAGCACGGCTTTGAACCGATCCAGCAGGAGCAGATGGTCCTGCAATACGTCCGGAAGCATGGGCAAATTGCTCGCCACGAAGTCGCTGAGCTTTGCCGCCTCGGTCCGATGCAAGCCTATCGTTTGCTCAAGAGTCTGGAGAAAGCCGGCAAGATTGGGCGCGTGGCCGGATCGACGAAAGGAACGAAGTATGGATTGCCGAAGAAATAATTGCTCGCGTGCGATTGTCAATTGCTCGCGATCAAATAATTGCACGGAACCACGAATAATATGAGTGCGCTTATGAATTTGAGCGCTTGGCCAGAAACCAGGGGCGGCTGTCCGATAACCACCCGCGCAAGTCATCATGCGCCGGCGTGGTATTGCCAGTGGCTTTCCGTGGTCGCGAACTACGGCAGCACGCCCCAGCGCCGGGAACCGATCAAGGACCCCGCCCGCTTTGAGTGGTCATGGAGCTCGAAGAGCTCG
>DYLT01000157.1 GCA_020721945.1 Blastopirellula marina | reverse complement strand
CAGGTCTTCAACCAGCCGTAGCCCGTGCGAGGGGTGCTCCGCACCCACGCGAGCCGGCATCGACCCCACGCCTCGTCGCGTGCGCTTTTCCCATACGCGACCGCCAAGGCCCGGGGGTGCGAAGCACCCACGCCACGTCTACGACGCCGTGTGCCCATCTCGGGCCCGACGAATCCGCAGCGTCTCGAGGTCGAGTTCGGGCACCGTGTCGAACTGGTCGATCTGTGCGGCGGCCAGAAGATCGTCGTCCAGTCCAAGCGAGGCCATCCGTTGTCCGGCCAGGCTCTTGCGCAGTTCGGCCGCCAAGAGCGCCGGAGGAAGCGGCTCGGCCCCGGTCACGTAGGGCACGGCGAACGACGAGATCCAGTTTTCGCGCGCGGTGACGGCCTGGGCGTTCATGCGCAGGTCGGCGCCGCTGGCTTGGCGGAGCCGCTCGACCAACATGCCCGCCAGCAAGACATCGTCGCGCGTGACCTTGCCGTTCGAGCCGGCGCAGATCAGGTGGATGGGGTCTTCCCCAGCCAGCGCGCGCAACACGGCCGAGGCGTTGACAAAGGCCCCCACGAGCACGCGCCGGGCGCCGCGCGCCTGCAACAGCGCCCGCGTGCCGTTCGACGTGGTCAGCACGATCGTCTTCCCGCCCACCGACATCGGGTGGTACTCGGTCGGCGAGTTGCCCAGGTCGAATCCCTCGATCGGCAGCGCGCCGCGTTCCCCGCCAAGCACGCATTCATCGCGGGGCAGTTGCGCGGCCACGGCCCGCGCCTCGTCGATTTCGAGGCAAGGAATGATCTCCTTGGCCCCGGCGTCCAGCGCGTGCACGATGGTGGTCGACGCGCGGAGCACATCGATCACCACGGCGACCGCGCCGGCCAGCTCCCCCTCGCCGACATACTCCGGCAACGCATGGACGTGCACCTGGTGGCTCATGACCTTGGCCTCGAAAACAACCCGTGGGGTAAGGTTAAGGCTGCTCCTCGAGCACCAACAGCCGTGGGCTGTCGGTCAGGGGGATTTCAACCACGATCTGATCGGCCGCGGTCCGCAGCACCGTCATCGGAAGGTCCTGGTCGTCCAGCGGATCGTACAGCCTCGCGGTGCATTGCGGTCCGCGCACGCCGCGAATCGAAAGCTGGTACCGCTCGGCGGGCAGGTCGAAGCGCGAGGCATCGCTGGCTGGGGCGTCAACGCGGTACAGATGGGCGAGGTTCCGCGTCATGACGTACACCCCGACGACAAACCTCGCGTCGCCCGCCTGGTAAGGGAAGAAGCCCACCACCCCGCGGTGGTACAGCGGCGGATACGGGTTGGGCGTCTTGCCTGCCGTCGCCGGATCGCCCTCGAACTGCGTGTGGCCGTGCTCCTCGGCGATCTCGACCAGTTCGAGCGACCGAGCGCGTTGGATGGCCCCGCCGCCCGACATGACGCCGACCAGCCGCCGCACCGCCCGCAGGGCCGGCGAGGCGAGCGGCCCGTCGTCGGGTGGGTATTGGTTCCGGTTCGCCTTGAGGTCGCGGAAAAACTCGCCGCGCAAGAGGGCCAACCCCATGGGGTCGCGGTCCTTGGCGGCGAAGAAGTAAATCCTCGCCGTGCCCTTGTTGACGAAACTCACCAGGTAGCGGAGCACCGCCTTGGCCTTCATCCGCTCGGCATCGCCAGGGGTCAATCCGGGAGCCGCCGGGGGCTTGCCGGTGCGCGCTACGGCCCCCAGGTCGCCCGGATCGGCCCCCCGGGGATCGAGGTTGACCTCGGTGATCCACAACTCGGGGGCCGGGGCGGCTCGCCCGTCCGGCCAGACCGGGTGTGTGCCCCGACCGTGCTTGACCCCGTAGAGTTCGGTCGTGATCGGCGAGAGATCGCGGATGAGGTGCTCCGTCTGGATCGCCGTGAGGAAATACTCGGGAAAGTGCGCGACGTACTTGGGGACGAAGCGGTCCTTCCAGCGATCCGGCGGCACGTGGATCCCGTTGGGACGCCCCAGGGCATCGACCGGCCGGATGCCGCTCGGCGGACCCTGGTCTTGGGGAAAACGCCGCACGCCTGCATACGGGTGCTTTCCCAAGGCCGCCAGGCCGGGCGGTGCCGTCGAGCCCGCGCCCCAGGGCCATTGGTTGTTGAAGCCGTCGCACACGCCCACGCCCGGCAGGCGGTTCTTCGGATCGACGACCCAAGCCACCGTCTGCCGCAAGATCTCCTTGGGCGCCCATTCGCCCTCGGCCACGGGCTTCTCGTAATAATGGTTGATCGAGAGGAACTTCGAGCCGAAGGTCAGCTCGTTCCACACCTCGAAATCGAAGCCGGCGTCGGCGGCCCCTTCGGTCCCGAGCACCCGCTGCGCCTGGCGCGCGATCGTTTCGGTGTAGTCGAGCCAGCCGGCCATGGTCTCGGCGAATTGGGGGGGAACCTGGCCGTCCGACGCGCGCCGCGAGGGATAGAACGGCAGGTACTTCAGCGTCGCGGCGTGCGCCTTGCCGGCCGGCAGGTGCTTGGGAAGTGGCTTGGACAACTCGACGAGGCCGTCCGGATGGGTCTTGACAAAGAGCACCTCGCCGGCCCAGCAATCGGTCAGCCCGCTCAGCCCGCTGCGGCCCGGCACTATCCGCGGCAGCACGGCCGGATCGACGCGGATCGCGCGATCGCCCTGCTTCGCCCTCTGCACCAGCACGACGTCGAAGAACTGCACGGGGCAGGGCACGCCGTGGTGGGCATTCAACAGCAACAACGGACGCAGCCCATGCCGCTTGCACGCCCCCACCACCTTCTCGAACCGCTCGGGGCAAGCCAGGCGCTTGGGGTCGTCCCAGCGGATGTTGCCCCAGCCGAACTCGACCCGGGCCTTCACGAACCCGTTCTTGGCCAGGTGGCGGCACACGGCGTCGGCCTCGTCGGGCTCGACGTTGAGGTTGATGCCCACCGCCTCGCAAAGCCGGACCGCCGGCACCGTCTCGAGGTACGCCCGCCACGGCTGGAGCCAATGCGACCGCATGCCAAACGGAACACCGGTCTGATGGATCGGATCCACGTACCGCGTGACGCGCCCAACGGAAACCCCGGTCTCGGCGCCGGGTACCAAGCTCGAGGACAGCCCGCCCAGCGCAACGATAAGCAACGAGGCTCGCGTGTTCATCCGCGTCCTCACGGGCATTGCCGCTCGTACTGCCGCCCCTGGCGCGGCCACGTGCCGCCGTCGTCGAGCGGTCGCGCGAACGGCGTCTTTGCGTCGTTCCGCAGGAGCATCGAGATCACCGTGAAAACCCCCGAGAAAAGGCCCGCAACCCGAGCCCCCAGCCCCTGCGCCCTCCATGATATCCTACCGCCCTTGGCCTGGACAGCCCTGCCGCGTTCGACGAGACGACTGGCACCCGCGACCGGTTGCGCGGATCCCCACGAGGGTACGGTGGATGGGCTTGCCATCCTCACCCGATGACCCGCTTCCATCGTTCGAGGTTCCAGCGGGCCTTTTCCGCCGGCGACATCGTGGCGAAATCGGGATCGCCGCCGGGCGCGCTCGGCACGACGGGGACCGCGGGTCGTGCCGCCACGGCGCTTTTGACCGCCGGCTTGCCCGCGCCGCTGTAGGCCGTCGCCGTTTCGGTGCGCTTCAGGTCGTCGTCGAGCGCGCGGTGCGGGGCGATCTTCAGCCGGGCCAGATCGGCATGGTACGCGCGCACGGCCTCGGCCGGCGCGATCTGGTCGTCGGCCACCCGACGCAGATAGCGAACGAACGTCAACTGGTGCTCGGCCTGGTTGATCTTCCGGCCGAAGAGCGCCACCCGGGCCCCGTACTTCTTGGCCTCCCAGAGCATGTGGAAGGCATCGAACGTGGTGCCGGCCGAGCCCCCCAGAATGCCCACCACCAGGGAGCGATCGTAGCGGGCCAGGGCCTCCATAGCCGCAGGGCCGTGGTACGGGATCTTCAAGAACAGCGGCCGGCCGCGGCTGGTCACGCCGGCCAGCGTGCGCGCGATGTGGTCGTTGACGAACCGGCCCACGTCCTTGGGCGGATGCTCGCCGCATTGGTTCGGATCGAAGACCTCCAAGAAGTGCCGGAACCCCTTGGCCTCGGCCTCGAGGCGGAAGGCCTTGTACGCCTCGAGGGTCGCCCGGTCGAGTTCCGCGTCGTTGTTGAAGGTCACCGAGTAAAGGCCCAAATCGGCCCCTCGCCTGCGCTCGTGCGGCTCGCACTGGAGCTTGCCGCACATGATGTGGTCGATCGTCGCCGTGCGGAACGGGCGCGAAGGCTGACTGGGATATCGCCCGCTGCCGGCCGCCAACCAGATGTCGGTCGTGTCGTTGGCCCGCACCGCCGGCGTGACGGGACTGGCGTCGAACAGCCGCTCCTGGATCGTCAGCACTTCGTTCGAGCTGGCGCTCATGAGCATGATGTCCACGTCGCCCTGAAGCACGATCTCGCGCATGAGTTGCCGGTACTCGGCCAAGGTGCGGAACCGAGCCTCGGTTCCGTGGTACTCGGGGCTGCGCCCCGGGGCCGACAGCCCAAACGCCATGTCGGCATCCTTGGCATCCGCGAGAATGAACTCCCTCGACGAGGGGTCAGCCAGGATTCGGGCGATCTTGCGGTCGAGCGTTTTTTCCATAGCCAGAGGCCGAAAGGGGACAGTCCGGGCGAACCGTTCACGAGGACTGTGCCGATGGTCGCGGCGAAGCCCGCGAAAACGCGACTGTCCACTTCGGGCTCAAGGGAACGGGCACGTTCTTCCGCCCGCAAAGGGCCGAACAACGAGCCAGTCCCCGGCCTGTGAACGGTTGCAGACCTCAGCAACGGTTACCTGGAATCGAACATCCGCTCAAAACAGTAGCATTCTTAATCTGCAAACGCCACCGCCGACCTTGCGACGGCGTGGCGAAGATTGCCGGCCACGAGAGGCCCTGCCGGAACAACCGGACGGCGGCATTTGCAGCCCAGACCATATAGTCTACCCCCTCGGCCGCTGTCTTGCCATGATGGCAGGCGCGATCTGCCCGCAGCACGACACCACCCGCACCCGCAAGACCGAACCGTCGGCAGCCTGCCCAATGCGGGGGGACCACCGCACCGGCGCCGCGGGCCGAGGCCTCTACACCAAGAGCGAGGCGTCAGAACGACCTTTGAACGAAAGCATGGGTATCCTTCTTGCAGCCAACCCCTACGGCCAGAAGCGGCGCCTGGTGTAGACGATTGCGCCCATCAGGCCCATGCTTACGAGTGCGATCGACGTGGAAGGGGCGGGCACAATCTGTCCCTCGGCGTCCGCGTCGTGAGAGAATGGGGCGAAAACGTACCTAATGTGACACCCGCCCTCGAAGTGGTTATACAAATCGAAATGGACCACGGCGCCGTGCGCGCTTGCCCCGCCGGTCCAAGTGACGCCCACCTCGTATACATTGATCTGCCCGCCCAAGGGAGCGTCCACGGGCTTCACCGGGAAGCTGCCAATGAAATCCGCCAGCGGTGAATCGATCAAGTTGAAGTCGCCCAACGCGAACTCCTGCCAGACTGTATCGGGACCGAAGATCCCATGCCACGGTAGCGGACGCCCGTCGCCCAAAAGGGGCCCGGTGTTTACATCGCCGTTTTGAATAAAGGTAGGGACACTCGGCACTGAGGGGTCATCGTAGTTACCCAAATTGCCCGTTGTCGACGGAGTGAAACTCACCACCAAATCGTGACCATTGGTCCGCCAACTCTTGTCATATGCGACAGACAGCCTAACGGCTTCGATCAGATCGTCTGGAGTGGAACATACGTCCCCAATCGCCCACAGCCGTAACGTAGGTTGTCCGTCAGACGATCCCATTGCCACCCAGGTGTCGGTGTCTTGGTCGTAAGTTGCCCCCTCGAGATACAGTTGCAGCTTGGGGATCGCCTGGGCGGTCGAAGCAGCCAGCGGAACCAGTAGCAGGGCAAGCGTGATGAGCCAAAGTGGTCGATTCATGGCAAGACCCCGCACGATCAGGCACTCGAGGATGATGAAAGCATCAGGACGCTGCACGGCAGCCCTTCACCTGACGATGTTAGAAACTTTGGCCACCAAGTCAACTAGGGAAGACGCCTAAAACGTTTTTTTTCCACAATTTGCGCCGAAGCGCAGGGTGTTTTCGCATCGGCGTACCAGGGGCAACAAGGCGCCAACGAGAGACCCTCTGAATTCCACGTATCCCATGCACTACCTAGCCATTGCGACACGCGTGGCGCCGCCTGCGCTGGGTCTCGTGCCGATCTCCTTTAGCACCATACGACTTAGGCCCATACGAACCCGACGCGCCAGCCAGGGTCCCCCACGGGCACGACGCGCCAGCCAGCGCTGCACGTGGCGCCCCGACGGGAACCCGAGGCGACCGATCACGGCGACCCTCGCTGGCGCGTCGGGTTCGTATCGGGATATGATTTGCCCTCGCTGGCGCCTCGGGTTAGTATGGGGTACTTTGAGACGAACCACACCCTCGACCCCGTCCATGACACACACCGAACCACGATATCTCGCCCCCTTTCACCCTAAGCAGGTCCCCCATTTCTTCACCGACGTACTGGTGATTGGCGGTGGCCTGGCGGGATTTCGCGCGGCTTTGGCCGTCGACCCGCAGCTCTCGGCCCTCGTGGTCACCAAGGATACCCTTCAGCAGTCCAACAGCGCCTACGCGCAAGGCGGGATCGCCGTGGCGTGGGACCCATCGGACTGTTTCGACAGCCACGTGGCCGACACGATCGAGGCGGGCGGGCCCTTGTGCGATCGCGGGGTGGTCGAGCATGTCGTGCGCGAGGCCCCGAGGCGGGTCCGTGAACTCATCGAATGGGGTACGCGGTTCGACAAGAGCGGCGACGCCTTGGCCTTGGCCCGCGAGGGAGGACATGGCCACGACCGCATCGCCCACGCCCTGGGCGACGCGACCGGCAAGGAGGTCATACGGGCGGTGATCGCCCGGGTGCAGGCCATGCCGAACATCGACGTGTGGGAGCACACCTTCACGATCGACCTGTTGACTTACGAGGGCCGATGCCGCGGCGCGCTGGTTTGGAACCGGCAGCACGGCAAGACGTTCGTCTGGGCGAAGCAGACGATCCTGTGCACGGGCGGGGCCGGCCAGGTCTACCGAGAGACGACCAATCCCGACGTAGCCACCGGCGACGGCATGGCCATCGCGTATCGCGCGGGAGCCGAGCTGCGCGACATGGAGTTCATGCAGTTCCATCCCACGGTGTTGTACATTGCCGGCAGCAGCCGCGACCTGATCACCGAGGCCATGCGGGGCGAGGGGGCGCATCTGGTCGACCGGTTCGGCCACCGTTTCATGCCCGACTACGACCCCCGGGCCGAGCTGGCGCCCCGCGACGTGGTAAGCTGGGCCATCGTCAGCCAGATGGAGAAGACCCGGCACCCTAACGTCTACCTGACGCTCACCCATCTCGACCCCGAGCGCGTGAGGGCCCGGTTTCCCGGCATCGCCGCGATCTGCGCGAAGTTCGATCTGGACATCACGCGCGACCGCATCCCGGTGCGACCCGGCGCGCATTACATGATGGGCGGCGTGACCGTCGACCTCGAGGGCCGGACCACACTGCCGGGCCTCTGGGCCGCGGGCGAGGTCACGTCGACCGGTCTGCACGGGGCCAACCGGCTCGCCTCGAACAGCCTGCTCGAAGCGATGGTCTACGGCGCGCACGCGGGCGAAGGCGCCTCGCAGGCGGCATTGGCCATGAACGACTCGTTCCGCGTGCCGCCGCTGGTCAATCCCACCTCGGCCCCCGGCCGGCAGGTGCTCGACCTGGCCGACATCCGCAATTCGCTCAAGAGCCTCATGTGGCGGAGCGTGGGCGTGCGGCGCGACGCCGAGGGCCTCGGCGAGGGCCTCGAAAACGTCGAGCACTGGTGCCGCTACGTGCTGGCCCAGCAGTTCTCGCGCCCGGCCGGCTGGGAGCTCCAGAACATGCTCACCGTGTCGCGGTTGATGATCCGCGCGGCGCTCGAGCGGACCGAAAGCCGCGGATCGCACGTGCGAACCGATTATCCTCAACGCGACGACGCCCAGTGGCTGCGTCACCTGACCTTCCGGCGAGAGGCCTAGGCCCTCGGCGCGGCAAGCAGCCGGCCGCGCTACGACGCCGTGCGGTCGTGGGGCGTGTTCGACCCCTTGGCGCCGCTCCGCGAGAGCGCCCGGGCGATGCGCCGGGGCAACTCCGAGGTCTCCAGCGCCTCGATGCCTCCAGGTAGCGCGAGGCACCAATTGGGACGCTGGCGGGTCGTGGTGCCGGGCAGGTTGGGGCGCTCTTCGACGCACAAGGCGTCGTCCAGGCTGGCCGAAAGAACCAGCGAGGGTGCGGTACCCAAGGTCTCGTAGGCCGCCGCGACGGCTTCGGCGGGGGGCGTTCCTTCCGAGACGCCGGTCCGTGCCGTCAACCGCCGGCGAACGGCGCGCACGGCGTGCTCGTCGCCTACCCCGATCGCCTGTTGCTCGGCCAGATCGTGGCCACTCCACAGTCCGGCCACGGTGGGCAGATCGTGGGTGGTGACCGCGGCGGTGGCCAGTTTGGGGTACTTCGCCGGTTTTTTGTTCTCGAACCAGAGCACCCGGAACGAGAGCATCCGCCGCTTGCGCAGCTCGCGGCGGACCGCCGGTTCGACCGTGCCGAGGTCCTCGCCGACGACGAATGCCCCCGCCCGGCGGCTCTCCAGGGCGACGATGGCCAAAAGCTCGTCGGCCCGGTAGCGCACGTAGGCGCCCCGCGTCGGCCCGAACCCGCGCGGAATCCAATACAGGCGGAAGAGCCCCATCACATGGTCGATGCGCAGGCCGCCGGCGTGGCGCAGTGCGGCGCGGATCGTCTGGATGAACGGCCCATAGCCCGCCGCCCGCAGCTTGTGCGGAACCATCGGCGGCAAGTTCCAGTCCTGGCCGGCCGGATTGAAGAGGTCTGGCGGAGCGCCCACGGTGCAGCCGTCGGCCAGGATGTCCTGCCAAGCCCAGGCGTCGGCCCCGCCCGGATCGACGCCAATCGGCAGGTCGTGAACCAGTTTCGTCGTCCGCGCCGCCCGGGCGAGTTGCCCGTCCAACAGCCACTGGAGCCATTGGTGGTAGCGGACCTCGTTGGGGCGTTCGCGGGCGAAACGGCGTACTGCGGGCATGTCGGGACGTCGGTGTTCGGCCGGCCAGGTGCGCCAATCGCCGCGTTGGTGTGCCGCGGCCAAGGCGCACCAGGTGGCGAAGGGGTCCAGCTCCGGGCTTCGCTCGCGGCAATACGCCTCGAACGCCTCGCTTCCGGGAAACCTCGCCCACAACCCGCGCAGGGCCTGATCCTTCAGCCGAAACACCTCGTCGCGGTCGATGAGCCGGCGATCGCCGAGGGCCCTGCCCGCGGCCGCGAGCCGATCGAGCAAGGGCCCCAACTCGGCCGCTCCCGGGACCTCTTCCACGCGCAGATAGAGCGGGTTGAGAAACCGCCGGCTGGTGGGAAAATACGGGCTGGGCTCCTGGGGCACCACGGGGGCGCCGGCCGCCAAGGGGTTCACCAGAAGCGTCACTGCCCCGAGCCCCCTGGCCCATTCGCCGATGCGACGCAAATCGGCCAGATCGCCGATCCCCCAACTGGCCCGCGACCGGGCCGCGTACAACTGCACCGACCAGCCCCAGCCGGGCTCCGGCACGAGGCAGTCTTGGGGGGCCACGATGACGCGCTGGGCCATGTCACCCCGCGCGGCGCGAAACTCGTGATAGCCGCACGGAAGATCCGGCGGCAGACGGTCGCGCACGCTCAGGTGGGTTCCGTCCTCCAGTTGCAGCGTACCTGGCTCGGCCCAGCGCGTGCGCCGGCCCGACGGCACGACCCGCACCGGGTCTCGATCGGCGGGCGCCGCGTCCCCGGCCGTCACGCCCATGGCCGCGAGGATGGCCTCGCGGGTCTCGGCCGACGTGGCATGCCAATGGCGGCTGGTGTCTTCGTAGCCGCTGTCGATTCCCCAGGGATCCGTTCCCATTGCCCAGATCACCTCCATGTGGGCCCGCATTATACACGAACCCGACACGCTCGCGAGGGCAGATCGCGCCGTCTTACGCGACCCTCGCTGGGGCGTCGGGCGGTGTGGGGGGCGCCATGAAAAACCGCTTGCGGCGTGCCATCACCGCAAGCGGTCGGCGTGCGTCATTGAACCTTGGTCATGCGACTTTCGTCATGCGCTAGTCCCACCACCACTGGCCCTTGCGCAGCTCGACCTTGGTTTGGCTGCGAAGCTTGGCCACCTCGCCGTGGTCGTCGGAAAGCAGGTTGTTCGACTGGATGGCCACGGCAGGCTCGATGTGGACGCCACCGCCGATGGGCGTCATCAGGCGGTTGCCCCTCCAGATCGCGGCGACCGCGGACCCCACCATTTTCGGGGCGTGGTACGTCTCGACGGGGAACTCCTTTTCGCTGCCGAAGAACTCCAGTTTCCAGCGGGCCTTGCCGTAGAAATCGGCCTTCTGCATGTAGGCGCACGCCACGGTCAGATCGATCAGATTACGGAGTTCGGCATAGACCGGCGACCGCTCGGCCAGTTCGGGATAGCGTTTGGTGAAGCTGACCACGAACGCCTCGCTGGCCCGGTTCGACTTGCCCGAGGTCTGGCGCTGGCCGCTGGCGCTGACCAACTCGTCTTCGCCCACCAACTTCACCCCATCGCCGACCAGTTCCACCGCCAGTTGGTCTTCGCTTTGCCGGACGCACTGGTAGTCGGGCGTGAAGAACCAGCGAAACAGGGCGTTGCGCGAGACCTGCGCCGGGTTGACCCGCTCGACGAAGCTCACCAGTTTGACCGGCGGGCGCTCCAACCCGATGCCGATCAGCTTCATCCGGTAGTCGGCCTCGACCATCACTTGGGCGAAGTGCGTGGTGGGCGGAACGCCACTGATCGTCACGGCTTGGAGCCCCAAACTCGTGCGCAACCCGTCGACGATGAACTGCGTCTGGGCGGGCGTGGCTTGCGACCCGATGCTCCGAAGGAACCGCTGCATGGCGGCCAGCCCCTCGGGCGTGGGGTCGATCGAGCAACTAATCAGCTCGGTGCCCTTCGTTCCGGGCGGAAACATCCGCAGGGCCACCACCAGGTCCTGCAACTGGACGACCGGCCGGCCCGTGGTGATCCCCACCACGCGCCCCGAGGGATCGGTGGCCCAACCTTCGGCCGGTCCGGCGATGACGAGGTCGCCGCTTTCCGGGTAGAGAAACACGTAGCGGACGCGAAGCAGCCCGGCCAGGTATTTCATCTCCTCGGTGACCACGCCGTTCTTCTGGCGGATCGCCCTTTCCAGCGCGGTCAGCGAGACCTTGCGCAGCTTGCTGAACGTCTGTACATCGCGGCTGAGACTCTGGCGCGCGGCCTGGATCTGTTGCCGCATCAACTGCCCGTTCGGATCGACCACGGCCTTCGTCTCGACGATGCCCTGGGCATCGACCACGATGCCCGCCACGCCACTGGTGTTCTGGTCCAGATTCCGGTTTTGGTTCTGATTCACCTGGGCCGCCGCTGGCAGCGGTCGCAGGACGAGTAGGGCGACGGCGACCACCGCGAGGGCCTTGAGAAGGGGACGAGTTTGCCAGCGCATGTCCTGGGTCTCCGGTTCCGAGCGAGATTCCGCACGCTCCCACCACATCGGCGAGGCGTCGAAGGGTGGGAGCGCATGATTGGCACGGCCAGTAAGCCTTGATCTTAATTACCCAAGATGGAAAAGACAAGAAATTGCCGCCAATTTCCTATCTTACCACCTGCTTTACCCGACAGTGGCGATGGATTAGGCTGTATAGGAGCCCACCTGTACCTCTAACCGAGACCACATACCCCATCGGGAGAGGGTACTGCCATGTCCCGCCTTCCGCGAAAACCGCTGCGATTCGTTACCCCACTGATCGCCCTGATCGTGTTCCCGCTCGGCCGACCAGGGGCGTTCTTGGCTTGCTCGCCTGCCATTGCCCATGGTGCCGAGGCGTCTTCTGGGCCTACTCA
>DYLT01000156.1 GCA_020721945.1 Blastopirellula marina | reverse complement strand
CCGAGAGCCGCTTGCCGAGCATCAGTTGGGTGGCGATGCGGGCCATGGGGATGTTGCAGACCTTCGAGACCAAAGGCACCGTGCGGCTTGCGCGCGGGTTGGCCTCGAGGATGTGGACCGTGTCCTTGCAAATGGCGTACTGGATGTTCATCAGGCCAACGACCGACAGTTCGATGGCCAGGCGCCGGGTGTACTCGCAGATGGTCTGGAGGTGATGGGCCGGGATGTTCACCGGCGGGATCACGCACGCCGAATCGCCCGAGTGGATGCCGGCCTGCTCGATGTGCTCCATCACGGCGGGAACGAACGCGTCGTGCCCGTCGGCAATCGCATCCGCCTCGCACTCGATCGCGTTCTCGAGGTACTTGTCGATGAGGATGGGCCGTTCGGGAGACACGTCGACGGCGGCCGCGACGTAGGTCTCGAGCATCTGCCGGTCGTAGACGATTTCCATGGCGCGGCCACCGAGCACGAACGAGGGCCGGACCATCAGCGGGTAGCCGATGCGCCGGGCCACCTCGAGGGCCTCGTCGAGGTTGCTGGCCATGCCCGACTCGGGTTGCGGAATGCCCAACCGCCGGACCACGTGGCGGAACCGATCGCGGTCCTCGGCCAGTTCGATGGTCTCGGGCGAGGTGCCGAGGATCCGGACGCCGGCCTCGGCCAGTTCGGCCGCCAGGTTCAGCGGGGTCTGGCCACCAAACTGCACGATCACGCCTTCAGGCTGTTCTTTCTGATAGATGTTGAGGATGTCTTCGACCGTCAGCGGCTCGAAGTACAGCCGGTCGGCCGTGTCGTAGTCGGTCGAGACGGTCTCGGGGTTGCAGTTGACCATGATCGACTCGACGCCCTCGTCGCGCAGGGCAAAGGCCGCATGAACGCAGCAGTAGTCGAACTCGATCCCCTGGCCGATGCGGTTCGGCCCCCCCCCAAGCACCATCACCTTGCGGCGCGACGAGCATGGCGTGGCATCGGGGGCGTTGTAGCTCGAGTAGTAGTAGGCGGCATGTTCCACGCCGCTGACGTGCACGGGGTGGTAGCCCGGCACCAACCCCAACGCCAGACGCCGCGCCCGCACGTCCTTCTCCGCAACCCCGAGGAGTTTCGCCAAGTAGCGGTCGGAGAACCCCTCTTTCTTGGCGGCCGCGAGCAAGTCGTCCGGCGGCAGGCTGCCCTTGTGCCGGAGCAACTGCTCCTCGCGCTCGACCAGTTCCTTCATCTGCGTGAGGAACCAGGGCTTGATGTACGTGCGTTGGTAGAGCGTGTCGATGTCGGCCCCCTTGCGCAAGGCTTCGTAGAGGACGAATTGCCGCTGGCTGGTCGGAAAGGCCAGTAGCGCCAGCAACTCGTCGAGCGAACGGCGGTGGAAGTCCTTGGCGAAGCCCAGGCCGTAGCGGCCGATTTCGAGCGACCGGATCGACTTCTGGAAGGCCTCTTTATAGGTCTTGCCGATGCTCATCACCTCGCCGACGGCCCGCATCTGGGTGCCCAGCCGATCCTCCAAACCGCGGAACTTCTCGAACGCCCAACGTGCGAACTTGACGACGACGTAATCGCCCCAGGGCGTGTACTTCTCGAGCGTGCCCTCGCGCCAGTAGGGGATCTCGTCCATCGTCAACCCGCCGGCCAAGAGCGACGAAACGAAAGCGATGGGGAACCCGGTGGCCTTCGAGGCCAGCGCCGACGATCGCGACGTGCGGGGATTGATCTCGATGACGACGACACGCCCGGTTTTCGGATGGTGCGCGAACTGGATATTGGTTCCGCCGATAACGCCGATCGACTCGACGATGTCGTACGAGTGCTTCTGAAGCCGCTTCTGCAACTCGGGGTCGATCGTCAACATCGGGGCGACGCAGTACGAGTCGCCCGTGTGAACCCCCATCGCATCGACGTTCTCGATGAAGCAGACGGTGATCATCTGGTTCTTGGCGTCGCGCACCACTTCGAGCTCGAGTTCCTCCCAGCCCTCGACCGACTCCTCGATCAGCACCTGGCCGATGAGGCTCGCCGCGAGGCCGCGAGCGGCCACGGCGCGGAGTTCGTCCAGGTTGTACACCAGGCCGCCGCCCGTGCCCCCCAGCGTATATGCCGGCCGGACCACCACGGGCAGCCCGATCTGCTGGGCGATCCGCTCGGCCTCCTCGACGCTTTGGGCGATCTCGCTTTGCGGCATGTCGATGCCCAGCCGCCGCATCGTCTCCTTGAAGGCCAGACGGTCCTCCCCGCGCTCGATCGCATCGACGGGTACTCCGATCACCTGCACGCCGTACTCCCGAAGCACGCCGCGCCGGGCAAGTTCCGACGAGAGGTTCAGGCCGGTCTGGCCGCCGAGGTTCGGCAGGATGGCCTGCGGCCGCTCCTTGGCGATGATCTCGGCCAGCGTCGCCACGTTGAGCGGCTCGATGTAGGTCACGTCGGCCATGGCCGGGTCGGTCATGATCGTGGCCGGGTTGGAGTTCACCAGCACGATCTGGTAGCCGAGTCGGCGCAGCGCCTTGCAGGCCTGCGTGCCGGAGTAGTCGAACTCGCAGGCCTGGCCGATGACGATGGGCCCAGACCCGATGATCAGGACCTTGTCGATGTCACTGCGTTTGGGCACGACGGGGGCTCGCGTTGGTGTAAGGGATTGGGGATTGGGGATGGGCAGGCCGAGGAGTTCGCCACGAAGGCCCGCAGGCCGTTCGCGCGGCGCGGCGTTGCCGTTCGACCTTGGTTCGATTACACGTATTCGACCGTGGCGGGAGGTTTGGGCGTCAGGTCGTAAAGGCATCGGTTCACGCCGGGGATCCCGGTGATCCGCTGGCACAGGCGGTGCAACGTCGGCCAGGGGATTTCGACGACCGTGGCCTCGCGGGCGTCGACACTGTGAATCGCGCGGACGACCACGATCTGGCCGAACTCCCGCCGGTGGTCCCGGATGCCCGTCGCCTTGTCCTCCAACAAGACCGCCAGGTACTGGAACGCTCCGCGGTCGGCAAGCTCCTCCTCGACGATGGCGGTCGCGGCCCGTACCGTGGCAAGGCGCTCGGG
This sequence comes from Blastopirellula marina, assembly GCA_020721945.1. Lineage (GTDB taxonomy): Bacteria > Planctomycetota > Planctomycetia > Pirellulales > Thermoguttaceae > JANLFZ01. The sequence continues at coordinate 8,997 of DYLT01000156.1, read as the reverse complement.
CGTGACCTCGCCGACGATGCGGGCGGCCAGCGCCGGGCCGGGAAACGGAATCCGCTCGGTGATGCCGGGCGGCAGCCCGAGGACCCGGGCCACCTCGCGCACCCCATCTTTGCGGAGCGTCTTGAGCGGCTCGAGCACCTGGTAGCCGTATTCCTTCTGCGGATCGATGCCGAGTTGCGCGAGAATGTTGTGCTGCCGCTTGATGCCGGCGACGGTCTCCTCGATGTCCGTCAGAATGGTGCCGTGCAGCAGAAACTTGGCCCCGCTCTGGCGCACCAGCCGGCCGAACACGTCGGCATAGAACGTGCGCGTGATCGCGTTGCGCTTGTCTTCCGGGTCGGTCAGCCCCTTGAGGGCGCCGAGGAACTCGCGCCGGGCGTCCACGCGCTCGACCGGAATCCCCAACTCGGTGAAGGTTGCCACGACCCGCTCGGGCTCGCCCTCGCGCATGAGGGCGTTGTCGATGAACACCGTCTTCAGTCGCGCGCCCAACGCGCGATGCCCCAACGCGGTTACCACGGAGCTATCCACACCGCCGCTTAGGGCATTGATGGCCAGACCATCGCCGACGGTCTGCCGGAGAAACGCGACTTGCTCGTCAACAAACGCTTCGTAGTTCATAGAGTAGGTCCGGAGGCGGTGCGATGGAAAGGGATATGCGAGGAAGGGTATGGCGCAAGACACGCAAGCGGCATGATCGCAGGCGCACTCGGGGCGCCTTGGCGCGCCGTCCCTAGTCCGCTCTCTGGCGCACGGCGATGCCGCGGCTGGCCAGGTAGTCCTTCATCTGGCGGATGGTGAACTTGCCGAAATGGGCAATCGATGCCACCAGCACGGCATCGGCGTGGCCCTCGACGATCGCATCGTAGAGGTGTTCCAGCGTGCCAGCACCGCCCGAGGCGATCACCGGCACATGCACGGCATCGGCCATCGCCCGGGTCATGGGCAGGTCGTAGCCGGTCTGCATCCCGTCGGTATCCATGCTTGTGGGGAGGATGGCCCCGGCCCCGAGCGACTCGACCCGCTTGGCCCAATCGACCGCGTCGATTCCGGTGTCCTCGGTCCCGCCGCGCACGACGACTTCGAACCCGGAAGGGCACCGCGCCGATTGACGCGTGTCGATGGCGATCGTGACCCGTTCCGACCCATAGGCCTCGGCCGCCTCGCGTACGAACTCGGGCCGGCGCACGGCTGCGGTATTGATCGAGACCTTCGCGACGCCGATCTCCACCAGGGCCTGGATGTCGGCCAACGAGCGGACCCCCCCTCCGACGGTTAGGGGGATCGAGATTCGCTGGACCGTGCGCCGCACGGCATCGAGGAAGGTGGCGCGATTTTCGAGCGTGGCCGTGATGTCCAGGAAGACCAACTCGTCGGCCCCGGCATCGCTGTACGCGGCCCCATTTTCGGCGGGGTCTCCCACGTCCTTAAGATTAACGAAGTTCACGCCCTTGACCAAACGCCCATTTTTTACATCCAGACATGGAATAATCCTTCGATAGTCCACGCGAGTAGCTCCGCTGGGCCGAGTTGGATGGGGCAGACATCAGTAACCCGAATGCACACTTTACGCGAATGAATACTGCGTCTGCAAGCCCCTCGGCCTCCCACAGAGCCGGTTGCGCTGGGGTGACGGGCCCTGTCGGTCGCCAGAAGTCCTGCGGGGACTTCGAAGAGACGGTTCCCACGCCCTTACGGAACCGGCTGGGCAAACGGGCGCAGATCGACGACCATCCCATCGCGGTAAAGAAGCAGGCGGCGGAGCGTTCCCGGATCCACGGAAGGCACCAAGGCCTGCACCGAGCCATCGCAGAACAGGACATTCACGCCGGCCGGGTGGGTGCTCGATGGCCCCTGGCCGCCCGCCTCGTTCAGGGAAAACGACAAATCCTCGAGTCTCAGGTCGCGGGGCGTCGTCCACCCGATCTGCGAACCGGCGACCTCGACGACGATCACGGTGTTCGACGCGCCATCGCGAATGTCGGCCAACGAGACCGGATGACCGCCGTCGCCCCCGGCCGCGCCGGCGCCCGCGATCATGACGTAGCTCGTCTCGCCCACGACCCCGGAGGTCGCGGCAGGACAGCGATACACGCTGGGCACGGACGCCGCGAGGTTGCGGTTGTTCGGGCCGTTCCATGGCTCTTTCCAGTCGTACTGCGCGTACAGCCAGTGCTCGCCCAGGTACGGCAAGATCGCCACGCGCCAACTGTGCATCGGGTTGCCCTGCGCATCGGTCACGATGGCCGGCGGAAAACAACGGTAGGCATTGTGGTACTGCTGAAGGGCCACACCGATGCGCCGTAGATTGTTGGCACATTGAATCTGCCGCATGTCGGGGCTGGCCTGCGGCAACTCGAGCAGAACATGTCCGAACAGCCCAAGAAGGGCCACCCCCCCGGCAAGGACCAGCACGATGACTGCCAGGGCCAAACCCACCCCAGGCTTCCCCCGCGCCCGGATCGCTTCCTGCCACGACGGCACGGTGACCGTCTGGCCGCACTGGGCGCAGGGGCCCGTCAGGCCGGCATAGCGGTCGGCCACTTGGGTCTCGAGGCCGCAATGGGGACACACGAACGAAAAGGGCATGCGTCACCCCGCGCGATACGCCCGAACCTCTTCCATCAAGCGGTTGACCGTGGCCGCGCCGGGGGCCGATTGGACGTGGTAAAGTACGCCGCCTGGCAGTCGGCCTTGGCGAAGCGCGCCCACGAAGCGATCGAAACCGATCTGGACGACCAAGGGCAGATCGCCGGCGCGAGACCGCAACGACGCCAGCACCTCAAACGCGGGAGGGTACCCCTTGTCGTCGCCCAGGAACACGGCCTTGAGTCCCCGAATGGTCGAGACGGCCTCCAAGAGGTGGCGGCCATTGCCGTGCACGTGGAGCACGCCCCCGTCGAATCGGGCGAAGATCCGCTCGACCGGCTCGCGGCCCCACTTCTCGAAATACTCCACCGAAGTCATGTGGAACGGGTCCACGCTCTCCGAAACGATCCGACCGGGAATCCACTGCACCATGTTGCTGAAGGTGCCGCCGTGGAACTCGGGGACGTGCGCGAAGAACGTCTCCTGGATCTCGACGTTGAGTTGATACGCGAACTCGATGGTCCGGCGGATCATGTCGGGTTGTTCGGCGAGGCTCAGGTAGGCGTTCGTGGCGCCGACCAACTCGAAGGCGAAGTTCAACCCATCGATCAGGATGAAATGGCTCACCCCGAACTTGCCCTCGGCCGCGGACGCAAAGATCCCGAGCTGGTTCACATATCGGGCGAACCACGGGTGCGCGCGGTCGAAGCGGAGCCGATCGAACTCCGACCAATGGGCCAAGAGGGGGGCGACCATCGAGGAGATCCACCCATTCTCGGGATGGGCCATGAACTGAACCTCCCCGCCCAAAAGCCCCCCGTAGAGCCCCTGGTCCATCTCGCTGAGATACGCCGACGGCATGGAGTCGTCTTCCAAGCAGGCCCGCTCCGCCAGGAATCGATCCCAGAAGCGGGCTCGATCGGCCGGGTCGGGATAGCCGCAAAACCCGTGCGCGTAGCGCCCCGCGAATTCGGCCAACGCCGCCGAGGGAATCTCGAAGGTGGCGAAGACGCGGTCCGTGGCCTGCCGGGCGTAGAGCGACCGGAGCCGCTGGGCGACCTCCGCGGCGAACGGTTTGTAGGCCAGTCCGTTCAAGACTCAGACCGCCTCCTTGACCAACTGGTCGAACTGCTCGACGGTCACCGCGGGCGCGGTCGAGAACGCGATGCCGGTCATCTTCCCCAAAGCCACCGAGGCCTTGATCGCCTCGTTGACCCCCGGAAAGTTCACGATCAGCACCAGATCGTGCTCGCCGAGCGTGGCGTACATCGCCTGGACCTCGCCCCCAAGCTTGTCGATCAACGCGACGGCCTGCTCGGTCCGTTTCGGGCTGATGCCTTGGAACGCCCCGTGCGAGTACTTGCCGAACATGAAAAACGTGGTCATGACGGGTCTCCTCAAGAACCGCGCTTGGGCAGCGACCGGCGGGCCGGCGCCCGGAAAGAGCGCTTTCGGCACGCGCCAACGACGGACACTCCCTATTCTAGCCGAGCCGCCATCCGGACAACAGCAACCTCGCGCGTCGGACCGGCCAGACGAGCGAACGGCCCGGTCTTTGCGGTCCGAGCCGGGGTCTGCCGCGAGGGCAGGCGGCCGAATACAATGGGGGGTCGCTGGCGGATCGGAAACAACGCATCCTGGACGTTCGTTTCGAAGGCATCCCTCGATGGCTTGCACCCACCCTTTCGGCAATGATCCCGCCAAGACGGCCCGCTACCGCGCGTTCTGGGATCGGGCCGACACCCGGCGCCCCCTGGTCGGGTTCTCGATCAAGAGCTGGTTTCCCCTCCAAGAGTTCTCGGCCAGCGCGGCCTGGCAATCGCACGACGTGCTTACGCCCGAGATGATCGACCCGGAGGCCTTTCTCGACGACCAGGAGCGCCTGCTTCGCGAGGGCGAAATCCTTGATGACGACATCTTCCGCGGCGCCTCGCCCTCGCAAGCCGTGCCGTGGCTCGATGGGATGCTCGGGGCGACGCTGCGGATTCTGCCGGGCACAGTGCTGGGCGTCGAACGGACCTTGAGTTGGGACGAGCTGGCCCAGCTCCGCGTGGACGTCGACGGCCCCTGGTTCGCCAAGTACATGGCATGCATCGACGCCCTGGTGCGGCGCGCCGACGGCCGGTATCCCGTGAGCCACGGCGCGCTGATTGGGCCATCCGACATCGCGGCCCTGGTGCGGGGGCACACGCAAAGCGTGCTCGACTTCGTCGAGTCGCCGGACCCGATGCGGCGGCTCTTGCGCCGCTGCGGCGAGATCTTCCGCCAGATCACCGTCGAGGCGTGGCAACGCATCCCCCGATATCACGGCGGGTACTTCGATGCCCAATACCAGCTCTGGTCGCCCGGCCCCATCGTGCGGCTTCAGGAAGACGCCGCGGGCGTGCTTTCGCCGCGACTGTACCGCGAGTTCGTCCAGCCCGTCGACCGCGAGGTCGCCCGGCATTTCGCCAACGCCTTTATCCACCTCCATACGAACTCGATGTTCCTCTACGATCTCTTCCTGGAAGTCGAGGAGATCCGCTGCTTTCAGGTGAACTACGAGCCGCATTCGGCCGGCCCGCCAGTCGCCGGGATGATCCCGGCGTTGCGCAAGATCCAGGCGGCCGGTCGCCCGCTGGTGTTTCGCGGATCGTTTGCGCCCGACGAACTGCGCCTGCTGGTCGATTCGCTCGACCCTCGCGGATGGTACCTCTACATCATGGTCGAATCGGTCGACGAGGCGGACCGTCTTCGGCGCGTGCTGTCGATGTAGCCGCCTGGCGCGCGGTCGGCAGCCCGAGGGAATCGTCGGCCATGCCCGCCCCCCTGGGCAGAATGCCGCCGCCGGTTACAATAGGTTTCTGTTTTCCCCGGGTGAGCCGGTCGAGGCCGCGGGGATGCGTCGAGGGAGATGGACGAGGACACCGGCCTTGCGTTGGACGCCCCTATACGAATGGCACGTCGCGCACCACGCGCGCATGGTCGATTTCGCCGGATGGGCGATGCCGCTTCAGTACCGCTCGATCACCGAGGAACATCTGGCCACGCGCCGCTCGTGCGGCATTGTCGACATCTCGCACATGGGTCGCTTGCGGTTCGAAGGGCCGGGAGCCGAGGAGTTCCTGGCCGCACTGCTCACGCGTCGGATCGGCGAAATCCGACTGGGACAGATCCGATATTCCCTGGTGACCAACGAGCAAGGGGGAATCCTCGACGACGTGCTGACCGGGTACTACCACAACGAGATGGGCCAGCCGTTCTATCTTGTGGTGGTCAATGCCTCGAATCGGGAGAAGATCGTCCAGTGGACCCAGCGACATCTTCCGCCCGAGCGGGCCAATGTCCGAGGCAAAGAGGTCCTCTGGACCGACGTCACGCGGCTTTGGGCCATGTTCGCCATCCAGGGGCCGAACGCGGTCGAGGTGCTGCAACCGCTAGTCGATGTCGATCTGGACACCATGAAGTACTACAACGGCGCCCTGGTGCGCATCCTTCACCCGGCCGCCCGGCGCCAGGGTGGCATCATCAGCCGGACGGGTTATACGGGGGAAGACGGTTTCGAACTCAGCGTGGGGGCAGGGATCGCGACCGGGGTTTGGGAGGCGATTCTCGACCAAGGCAAACCCTTCGGGATCGTGCCGACAGGCTTAGGCGCCCGCGACACCCTCCGCCTGGAAGCCGGCATGCCGCTGTACGGACACGAGTTGGGCGAAGACGTCGATCCGTTCCAGGCCGGGCTGGGGTACGCCTGCTACCTGACGGGGGTCGACTTTCCCGGGCGCGAGGCGCTGATCCGCCTCCAGAATCAGCCCGCCCGATGGAAGCGGGTGGGACTGGAGCTTTCCGGCCGGCGGATCGCGCGGGAGCGGTCGTCGATCCTGGCCGGCGACCAGCGCGTCGGCTGGGTGACCAGCGGCACCTTCTCGCCCAGCCTTCAACGGTCGATCGCCATGGCGTACGTGCGGCCCGACTGGGCGGAACCTGGAACCGAACTGAGCGTCGACATCCGCGGCCGGCAAGAGCCGGCCTGCGTGGTCAAGCTCCCCTTCTATCGCCGTCGTTCGAAAGGAACCACGCCGTGAAGCCCGAAGAACTGCTCTATACCACCACCCATGAGTGGATTCACGTCGCCACGGACCCGTCGGGCGCGAAGATCGGCACCGTGGGCATTTCGTCGTTCGCGTTGGAGGCCCTGACCGACCTGGTGTTCATCGAACTGCCCCAGGTCGGCCAGCGGGTGCAGGCCGGCCGGCGGTTCGGCGAGATCGAGTCGGTCAAGGCCGTGAGCGACCTGTACAGCCCGGTCGATGGCGAAATCGTGGCCGTCAATTCGGCGGTGGCCAAGGACCTCGAACACCTGGCCGACGATCCGTACGAGAAGGGCTGGCTGATCAAGGTCAAGATCATGGACGAATCGGGGTTGACGAAGCTGTTGGACTACGCGGCGTACCAGCGGCAGTGCGAGCAGGAGATGAAGGACGAGTAGCCCGCATTTGGCCCGCTGGCCGCCTTCCGCCTTCGGTGCACCGACATGCCGTACATCCCGAATACCCCCGAGGACCAGCGCGCGATGCTCGACACGATCGGCGTGTCGACGATCGACGAGCTGTTCGCGATGGTGCCTGCCGAGCTTCGGCTGAACCGTCTTCTGGATCTGCCCCCGGCCCTCGGCGAGCTGGCGCTGACGGAGCACATGACCGGACTGGCGCGCCGGAATGTGCCGGCGGGTGGAACCGCCTGTTTTCTCGGAGGCGGCAGCTACGACCACTTCATTCCCGCGGTCGTCGATTTCGTCGCCGCGCGGAGCGAGTTCTACACCGCCTACACGCCGTATCAACCCGAGGCCAGCCAGGGCACGCTCCAGGCGATCTTCGAGTACCAGACGCTGGTGACCCAGTTGACGGGCATGGACGTCTCGAACGCCAGCATGTACGACGGCGCCAGTGCCGCGGCCGAGGCCGTGCTGATGGCGATCGAGGCGACCGGTCGCCAGGGGAAGATCGTCGCCGCCGCGAGCGTTCATCCCGAGTACCGCCAGGTGCTGGCCACCTACCTGGCGAATCTGCCAACGCAACTGGCGGTGGTGAAGACGCCCTTGGGAACCGTCGCGCCGGGCGACCTGGCCGAGGCCGTCGACGACCAGACCGCGTGCGTCTTCGTCCAGCACCCGAATTTCTTCGGCTGCCTCGAAGAGGTGCGGGCGCTAGGCGAGATCGCCCATCGGGCTGGCGCGCTGTTGGTCGTCGCGGTCGATCCGATCAGCCTGGGGCTGTTGACCCGGCCGGGCGACTACGGGGCCGATCTCGTGGTGGCCGAAGGGCAGTCGCTGGGGAATCCGATGGCCTTCGGCGGGCCGTACCTGGGCATCCTCGCGTGCCGCGAGACGTTCCTTCGCCGCCTGCCCGGCCGGCTCGTCGGCCAGACCGTCGACCGCCACGGACGACGGTGTTGGGTCTTGACGCTCCAGACCCGCGAACAGCACATCCGCCGCGAGAAAGCCACCAGCAACATCTGCACGAACCAGGGGCTCTTGGCCCTTCGCGCGGCCGTGTACCTGGCCGCGATGGGGCCGCATGGGCTGCGTTCGGTGGCCGAGCTGTGCCTCCAGAAGGCGCGATACGCCCAAGACCGCCTCGCCCGGCAACCTGGACTGCACTTGGCGTTCGACCGGCCTACGTTCAAGGAGTTTGTCGTGCGCGCGACCGACGGCGAGGTGGCTCGCCGCCTGGAATCGGCCTTGGAACAGAACATTCTCGCGGGCGTGCCGCTGGGCCGGTGGTATCCCGAACTATCCGACGGCTTCTTGGCCGCCGTCACCGAGAAACGGAGCAAGGAGGAAATCGACCGGTGGGTCGCGGCCTTGGCCTGACGCCTGGCGTCTGGCCTCGAAGGCCCGCGGCCGCATCGAGTTTTCACGGAGATGCGCAATCAACAAGCGACCCGACTTCTGTTCGAGCAGTCGCGGCCGGGGCGACGTGCGGCCGAGATGCCCGCCTGCGACGTGCCCCCGCGCCCGGTGGGCCAGTTGTTACCCTCCGAGGCGATCGCGGCGGCACCACCCCCGCTGCCGGAGTTGACCGAACCCGACCTGGTGCGCCACTTCACGAACCTGTCGACCCTCAACATGTCGGTCGACACGCATTTTTACCCGCTCGGGTCGTGTACGATGAAGTACAACCCGAAGCGAAACGAGCGGTTGGCCGGCCTGCCCGGCCTGGTCGATCTCCATCCCTACCAGCCCGAATCGACAGTCCAGGGGCTTTTGGAGATTTTGTACGGCCTCCAGGAGATGCTGGCCGAGATTGCGGGGCTGGAGGCCGTCAGTCTTCAGCCGGCTGCCGGGGCGCATGGCGAACTGACGGCGCTGTTGGTCGCGGCGGCGTATTTCCGCGATCGCAAGGAACATCGTCCCCGGGTCTTGATCCC
>DYLT01000155.1 GCA_020721945.1 Blastopirellula marina | reverse complement strand
CGCCAGCCGGTTGTAGCTGGCGGCCCCCAACGTGTCGGCCGCGCGCAGGGCGAAGCCGTCCATCATCGCGCGCTCGAACGCTGGCACGTCCACCGGGCTGATCACGTCGCGCGCCAAGATCCGGCCCGCCGCCGACGTGACCGGCGTCCATTCCTCGGGAAGGCTGGCCGTGTGCTGGTCAAGCCATGCGAGCGCCTCGGCCACGGTGTTTCGCCGGGCGAAGCCGCGCATGCGCACGTCGTCCTCCGAAGCGTCGGGTTCCCTCATGCCCGCATTCTACCAGACCGAAAACCCGTTGGGGATTCACGCCACGAGGTACTGCACCGGCGGCCGGCGTGGCCTCGCGGCGCTTCCGTGGTGCAAATCGGCATGGTAGACTGGCGGCAGGTTTTCGCCCTGGGTACTCGTAACCGTTTTGTTTGGCTGCGTTCGGAGGAATCTCGATGAAACGGCGCGTCTTTCTCGGTGGGATGGCCGGAGCGGCCGGCAGTGTCGCCCTGGGACATGCCAACGCACTCTCGGCCGAACCGGCCCAAGCGCCGGCCGTCGAACAGGTTGCCGGGTTGCCACGCCGCCCGTTGGGCCGTACCGGGCGCAAGGTCTCGGTCGTCGGCTTCCCGGGCCTGGCGCTGATTCACTACGACCAGAAGACCTGCACGGTGGGCCTGCGCTCGGCCTTGGAACGCGGCGTGAACTACTTCGACGTGGCCCCCGCCTACGGCAACGGCCAGTGCGAGACGAAGATGGGCATCGGGCTAGAGGGCGTGGACCGCGATTCCTATTTCCTCGCCTGCAAGACCAAACGCCGCGATCGGGAAGGCGCCCAAAAGGAACTGGACCAGTCGCTTCGCCTGCTCAAGACCGACCACTTCGACCTCTACCAACTCCACCATTTGCGGTTTCCCGACGAGGTCAAGCAGGCCCTCGGGCCCGGCGGTGCGCTCGAAGCGATCGTCAAGGCCCGCGACGCAGGCAAAGTGAAGTTCATCGGCTTTTCGGCCCACACGACCAAAGGGGCCCTGGAGGGCATGCGCGGCTTCCGCTTCGATACCGTGATGTTCCCGATCAACTTCGTCGAGCTTCTCAAGCGGGGTTTTGGGCAAGCCGTGCTCGATCTGGCCCGGCAGCAAGGCGCGGCGGTGCTGGCCATCAAAACGATGAGCCGCGGCCGGTGGCCCCAAGGTGTCCAGCGCATGCGCCAGTGGTGGTATCGTTCGGTGGAAGAGCCGGACGAGGTGGACCTGGCGTGGCGCTATACGCTGTCGCAACCGGGCGTGGTGGTGGGCTTCCCTCCCGCGTTCCTCGACCTGTTGGACAAGGCCATCGCGGCGGGCAAGCAGTACCGGCCCGTCACCGAGGCCGAAGTCGCCCGGCTCCGCGAAATCGCCCAGACGTGCCTGTCGGTCTTCGAAAAAGAAGAAGCCCAGGTGGCCTTCGGCCCGTGCGGCCGTCCGGTCTATCCCGACAGCCCGCACGAGTGCGGGTCCACGGACTGGGCTTGACGACGACTCGGCGGCCTGTACCCCCTGGGCGGCGGGCTACTTGCCGCAACACGGCGTCGGGCAGCAAACCGACACCTGCACCTCGCGGCAGACCACCTTCGGCACCTTGCACGTGAAGGTCTTGGCCACCTTCTCCTCGACGATCCGCTTGAACTTGATCGTCTCCTTGGCCGGCACCTCGCGGATCACCGGCACCACCACCTTACGCTTGCACTGGACAGGCACCAGCTTCGTCGCACAGCACGAGCCGCAGCAGTCGGCCTTGCCGCAGCAAGTCGGTTGGGGTTCGCACACGGTGACGCAAATCTCCCGCTCCTCCTTGTCCTCGACGAACTTCACCACGTCGATGACCTTGCTCTCCTCGACCTCCTTGAATTTCGATTCGTACTCGGTGAACTGCTTCTCCTCGTACACGACCTCCTGGCAGGTCTTGGTCACGGTGCAACACGGCGGCGCGCCGCAGCACGCCCTGCGGGGCTTGCAGTGCCGATACCCATCGGCGCCGCAATAAGCGGCGCTGGCAGGCGAGGCAATGGCGCACACGAAAGCCGAAAGAACCGGAATCGCAAACCACGTTTTCATTCTGAACTCCTTGACGAAGACCGGCACGACATCCAACCGGCCAACCTGTGTCGGCGGGTCGCTTGGCCGACCCGGCTCGCAGGGCCGGCTAATCGAGAATACGTCACGTGTGGGGCCCTGGCAACGATCTAGTGGCGTGGCCATCGACTGGGTAGACCCTAGGTCGATCTCGCATACGTTTGATGATAGGCAAGATGGGCAAACGATGCACCAGGCCGCAGGGATGCTAAAGACAGAAAAAACGGAAGTCGATGAACGTGATGTGGACTCACCGGAAGGGTGGGGTCGGTCTATTCGTACCCGGGATACCGCCCGACACCAGGATCCCATCCTCTGGCTAGCGCAATACCTCTCAGGATGAGGAGTACTCAGCGATGACTACGACGCGGTATCTGCGGATCGTCGCGGCGACCGCCGTGCTTGCCGGGCTGGCCGTCTGCGCGGCCGCGAGTTTCGGGGCCGAAGCGGCTGGCTTGATCAACCCTCCCATCCCGCCGCGCGACACGCCGGTTACCTTCTGGGACAAACTTGGCTTCGGCCGCCTCCGCGACGCCACGATCAACCGCCGCGGCAATAACCCGCAATGGGAATGGAAAATGCCGCTCAAACGCGTCGGCGATCCGGCGAACATGCTCTCGGGAAACCAGGCCATCGCCACGGCGGCCAAGATCAAGATCGACCAGGACTTGGCCGCCCAGAAAATCAAGGCCATCAAGTACCTGGCCACGATCTGCTGCGGCTGCAAGGGCTATAAGAAGGAAGTCCAAGAGGCCCTCTTGGCTTCGTTGGACGATTGCACCGAGGAGGTCCGGTATCAAGCGGCCCTTGCCCTGTGCGAGTGCACCGGCAACATCTGCCAAACCTGCAATTCGCCGAGCTGTTGCAGTGCCGAGGTCATGAACAAGCTCAACGAGCTGGCGACGAAGAAAGACGAGACCGGGTGTTTCGTCGAGCCGTCGGCGCGGGTGCGTGCGGCCGCCCTGAACGCTCTGAACGCCTGCCGCGCGGTGCATGCGCCGACCACGACCGAAGAGGCTCCCCAGCCGAAGGAACGGCCGCTGGAAGGAGTCAAGCCCGGCAGCGAGCCCACGCTCGCTCCGCCGCCAGCGAAGACCACGCATCAGGAACCGCGATCGGGCGTCCATTCGGCCAGCTACACGCTGCTGTTGGATAGCGCGACGCCGTCGGGCGCGCCGTGGCTGCGGGCTTCGGCCGTGCTCGATTCCCGATGGCAGGGGTCGATCATGGCGGTCGCCCCGAAGTCCAAATGAGCATCGTCGCTGGGATCGCCTCGGGCCTTGTGCGCCCGCGTTGGTCCCCTCTATAATCGGCTGCGCTGGCCAGGTCGTCCCCCGGCTGGACCCCCACCGAACGCATGTCGGAACGGGCCTGCCGGGGGACGACTCGTTGCGCGCGCCCGGGTCGCCGTGTGCGGGCGCAAGATCGCCAGCCTCACCCTTGTTCCCTGGGGGCCTCGGAGGCGATGCCATGAGCGATGCGCTACACCGACGCGAGTTTCTGGGGGCGTGTGCTGCCACGGGCGGGGCCATATTGGCCTGCGGACTGGCCGCCCAGCCCACCGCCGCTGACGATGCTCTTGTTCGGCTACGCGTTCGGCAAGCCGGGGTTCATCACGGACCCGCTGTTCGATCTGTCGAAAAACGCCGTGATCCACGCCCATTGCGTGGCGGCCACGAAGATGGACGGCCCCCAAGACACGCGGCACCCGTTTACGATCCGCACCCATCGCGACGACAACCAGGGCGCGGCGGTGGAGGTCGATCTCCGCATCGGTCAGGAGATCACCTGCGCCAAGCTGGCAAACCTCGACACCCTGCTTCTGTCGGCCCAGAAGATCGTCGAGATCCCCGATTTCGACGACCGCGGTTGCCGCACCCAATGCACCGCCGCCGTGGCCGACGCCCGGAAGATGCTTGCCAACTGGGGCAGCGGCATCCTCGAAAAGACCGACATGATGACCCTGCTACACCGCGTCGTGTTCTACGGGAACCACGTCGAGAACGCCAAGGACCTGGCCCAGCTCATGGGGCTCAAGGTGGTGATGGAAGGATGAGGAAGAAGTAACGAAGGTCGAGCGACGAAGGGCGACCGGCGAATGGGTCGCTTCGACATTCGCGCTTGGTGCTTTTTGCGTCATTTTGCATTGCGACCTCCGACCTTCTTTTGACGTTCGCCATTCGAGATGTTGTCCAATCACAGGAGTCCTCGCATGCCCAAGACCGTGTTCGTTTTCCCGCTGCTTTTGGCCGTTTCGTCGGCGCTGGCGGCCCAGCCCGAAGAGGGCTTCGTCTCGATGTTCAACGGCAAGGATCTGACCGGCTGGGAGGGGAAGCCGGGGTGGTGGTACGTCGAGGACGGGGCCATCACCTCCCAGAGCACGCCCGAGAAACCCTGCACCAAGTGCAACTACCTCATGTGGCGCGGCGGCAAGCCCGGCGATTTCGAGCTGCGGCTTGAGTACAAGCTCGCCGGCGGCAACTCGGGCATTCAGTTCCGCAGCCGCGAGCTGCCCGACTGGGACACCTTCGGCTACCAGGCCGACATGGAGGCCGGAGCCCAATGGACCGGCTGCCTCTTCGAGCACGAGCGGGGCGGCGTCGCCATGCGGGGCGAGAAGGTCGAGATCGACGAGTCGGGCAAGAAGACCGTTACGCCGCTTTGCGACCCCAAAGAGCTGCTCCGACACGTCAAGCCGAACGACTGGAACGAGTACCGCATCATCGCCCGCGGACCCGAGATCACCCTCGTGATCAACGGCGTGGTGATGGCCCGGGCGATCGACCGGCAGAAGGGCAAGGCGGCCAAGGACGGGATCATCGCGCTTCAGATGCACCCCGGCCCGCCGATGAAGGTCCAATTCAGGAACCTTCGGATCAAGATCCTCGACGCGAAGCCGCGATAGCGCCGGTGCTCGAGGGGGTGGCCTTGGTTCGATGGCTTTCGTCGCCGGGGTCCGGTTCGTCGCCTTGAGCGCTCGCCCGCACCGCGACGACGAGCGTGCCGGCATTGTCGGCCAGCTCGCCGTTCGAGTCGTTGATCCGCAGAAAGAGCGTCCCGGAACGCTTGGGCACCAAGGTCGTGCCCAGGCCGACGGTCTGGGGGGAGATCAAGGCGCTGGGGCTGGTGGGTTCGTCGGGGCGCACGGCGGCCAGGAGGATCCCCAGCGGCCGGCCGCGATAGTAGCGAATCGACACGCCATTCGGTTCGCATGGCCAGGGTTGCGGCTGGTCGGCCACCTGGAAGCGGCCCGAGGCTCGAAGCGGGTAGGCCGTGCCGGCCTCCAGACGCACGCCGCTGTTCTGCCAGCCGCGATCGGCGGCCACGGTGATTTTGGCGCCGGCCTCGGGCAGCGCGCGACCGGGGGTGAAGTCGATCGCGGTCCGGGCCACGTCGACCCCATAGTCCAACTCGGCAACGAACACCTGCCACTCCTCGGCCAGATCGTTCCAATCGCGGCCCAGCAGGCGGTAAAACTGCGCCGTGAAGTCTGGTTGGCGGATGTACTTGACCATCTGGCGGAACCGCTTCTGATACCGGGGATGGCGGTCCAAAAAAATGGCCGCCGCCCAGCACCAGCCATAGGGTTCATTTTCGCGATGGGCCTCGGCGTCGTACTCGAGGATGGCTTGGAGGGTCTTCGCCCGGTGGGCCTCGTAGGCGTCGCGCACGATCTTGACCCGGCCCCACATGGGCACTTCGTCGCGGCGGGCCGGCAGGTAGCCGAGTTCCAGCCTGCCGTTCTGCCATCGGTGCGTGGCCAGAAGTTCGGCCACGCCCTCCATGTACCACGGCGGCCCGCAACTACCCAACACGCTGAACCCGAACGCGTGTGTCCCCTCGTGCAGGAAGAGATGGCGGCGGTAGTACGCCGAGGGCTGATCGACCAGCCAGAATTCGTTGCCTCGGGTGTACCCGTGGGGGAACGGCGGCAGGTCGTCGGGCAAGAGCCGGGTCTTTTCGAAGCGCTGGCGGTCGCGCATGAGAAAGCCCGTCACGTGCCAAGCGGCCAGTTGCCGCGCGCTTTGCCCGAAATACCCGCACCACTGCGCAAAGGCCAGGTCGAACACCGCGGGGTATTCGTCGAGATCGGGCGATGGGGGCAGGTCGGTATAGAGGGTTAGATGCTTGCCCGCAAGCTTGCGGATACCAGCCGCCTCGGCCGCGGCCTCGTCGAGCATCCGGCGCGGCATCGCGTCGGGCCGCGGGGCGGCCGCCCAAGCACGCTCGACCAGCAAGCACGTTGCGGCAAGTCCTACCGCCAGGGCGGCGAGCACGCGGCTTGCGCGCCGGCCGCTTCGGCCCGCCCCGAGACCGATGCCCGCTGCGAGCGGGTCCATGGGTGATCCAACGGCCTCCGAGCGCGTTTGGGCCAAGCTTGGGCGGTTGCTCACGATTTCCTGACATCCGTTCGCCGTTCTCACCATTCTATATTCTATCCCCGCAACAGCTCGCCGCAATGCGGTGGTCATCGCCAGACCCCTTCCTAGAAGGGTTTGGGATGCCGTGACTGCTTGTAGGGCCACCCGATCGGCAGTATACTTACCGGTTTGCCAGACGCTAGAAACCGGTCTCTGGGAGTGCGGCGATATGACGATGGACAAGAGCCTGAAGGTGCATCGCGGGCTGGTTCGCAGCCGCAGTGTGCTGACCCGGGCCGAACGCATCGAGCGACTCAAGGCATCGGACCGCTGGAAAGAGGGGGACGACCCGCTTGGGTTGCCGAAGGTCCGGGTGTACAAGATCTCGATGAAGAAGAAAAAGAAGAAGAAGGAAGAAGAGGCGGCCGAGGAAGGCGCTGCTGCGGCACCTGCCGCTCCCAAGAAGTAATGAACTAGTTAAGGTGCGTGTTCGATGCGGGTCCGCCTGGACTACGACCGAGATGGTCTGGAGGTGGATCTTCCCGATCGGCACGTGGTCAAGTGCCTCGGCTATCGCTCGGCAGACCCCCTGCGCGACCCAGAAGGGGCGGTGGTCGAGGCGCTTGCGCATCCGCTCGGAACACCCCCCCTGGCAGAACTGGCGCGTGGGCGAGCCAGTGCGTGCATTGCCATCTGCGATGTCACCCGCCCCGTGCCGAACCAAGTTCTCTTGCCGCCCATCCTCCGCACCCTGGAGGATTCTGGCATTCCCCGAAAGAACATCCTCATTCTGGTGGCGACGGGGCTTCACCGGCCGAACGAGGGCGACGAGTTGATCGAGATGGTCGGCCGACCGATCGCAACGACATACCGCATCGAGAACCACGTCGGCCGAAAGCTCTCGCAGCACGGCTATTTGGGCGAGAGCCCCCGGGGGGTGCCAATCTGGATCGACCGCCGCTATCTGAATGCCGAGCTGAAGATCGCCACGGGCCTGATCGAACCGCATTTCATGGCGGGGTATTCGGGCGGGCGCAAGGTCATCTGCCCAGGCCTGGCGGCCTGGGACACCGTGCGCGTCTGGCATAGTCCGCGATTCCTCGAGCATCCCAATGCCTGCGCGGGCGTGCTCCGCGACAATCCGGTCCACGAGGAGACCACTTGGATTGCCCGGCAAGCCGGGTGCGATTTCATCGTCAATGCCGTCGTCGACGAACACCGCCGCATCCTGCGTGTGGTGGCCGGCGACATGGAGCGGGCTTGGGCCGAAGGGGTCGGCTTCGTCGCCCAGCTCGTGACCGACTCGCTCCCGGAGCCGGTCGACGTGGTGATCACCTCGTCGGCCGGTTATCCGCTTGATACGACGTTCTATCAGTCGATCAAAGGGATGGTTGCCGCGTTGGAGGTGGTGCGTCCGGGTGGGACGATCGTTCTGGCCGCGGGGATGCGCGAGGGAATCGGCAGCCCGCCTTTCCAAAAACTGCTCGAGCAGACCCCCTCGCTCGACGTTTTTATGGGACGCATCGGCGACGCGGACTGCTCGGTCGTCGATCAGTGGCAGCTCGAGGAGTTGGCCAAGGTTCGGCGCAGGGCGCGGGTGATCGTCGTTACCGGCGGCCTGGCGCCGGAGACCGTCAGACGGCTGTTCGTGGAAAGCACTCCCACGGTCGAAGCCGCGGTGGCCGCGTGCCTTGCGGAATATGGCCCTGGGGCGAAAATTGCGGTGCTTCCGAAGGGGCCTTACGTCATCGCCGTCTGCCGGAAAACTTGATTGGCGCGGGCTTTTGGGCGATGTAGACTCAGGATTGGTCGGGGGGGCCGGCGGCGGACTCCCCGGGGCACAGCCCGCGACCACCCCAATCCTGGAGGACCGCGGATGAGCACGATCCATCAGATCTATTGGACGCTCGGCGTTCGAGCGGCCGCGAGGTCGGGGCACGACGCGCCGGCATCGTCTTCGTCCATGCATCGCGTCGGGTCCCTGGATGGGGCCGATCTCGACGAGTGCTGCCGGAAACTGGCCCCCTACGTCTACTATCAGCTCCCGCGTGATCTGTCCGATGCCCAGCGGCAGCAGCTTGACGCGGGCGCCGCGCCCCGCCGCCTGTTCCGGTTCTCGGCGCCCGACGGTCTCCAGGTGCTTGGCCAAGCGTGCTATTGTCCGGCCGGGGCGCGGGCTGGCGATGGCGATGCCTTTGCCCACGTGCTGTTCGAGCGGGAGACCGAAGGGCGGCCGCGCTGGCCCGTGCTCGACTGCTTGAAGCTCTGGGGGGCCTCGGGTTGGGTCGAGGGCTCGGCGGCCGCCTGCGCGGGGCCGAAGGCGATTCAGTCGCTTGGCGAACTGCTCGGCCAGAGCGAGCCGGTGATCGACGATCGCGTGTTGTGGACGTTCCTCTGCGAACCGCCGGAAGGGGCGTTTCACGATCCCGGGCGAGTGCTTCCGGCCCGGTGGCGCGCCATGCCCGCCACCGAACGCGGCCAGTGGTTCCTCGACGTGTTCTCGGCATTCCTGCTGGCCGGCAGCGATCGGCAAGGGCCGATCTGCGTGGTGGCCGAGCCCAGCGTCGCGGCCTTGCTATTCTACGGCGTGGCGCGTCTTTTGCCCGAGGGCCCCGTGCGCGACGGGGTGACCTTCTCGACGTTCGAGCCCGACACGGCCGCCGCATCGGGCGCGGCCTTGGTGGGCACGTGGTTTTCGGATCCTGAGGGCACCGGCGCGTCGATCGACGCTTGCGAGGGCTGCGCCGCGACGATCAACACCCTGCGCCGGCCGCCCGAGGGACAGCCCCGGCCGCGGACCGAGTACGCCACCGCGATGGTCCAACGATTGCTCGACAAGGGTTGGGACGAAGTCGATTGGCGTCTGGAGACGCTCGGCGCGGTCAAAGTGCGGAAGATCGAACTGTTGGAGACCGTCGGCGGGATCGAACAGCTTGTCGAGAACGTGCTGGCGACCGGGTCCTTCGCCAACCAGAACTGGCGCAAGTCCGAAGCGCTGACCAACAGTGTTCGGCATGTCCTGCTGCGGCACCTCGAGCGCGCGCGGGACGTCGCCGCCGCCCTGAAGCAGGTTGCCGGCGGCCCGGCCCACCTGTCGGTGCTCGATCTGGCGGCCGGGGCGCCGAAGGGGGCGGTCGCCCGGGCCACCGTCGAGTTCCTCCTCCAGCGCGTTCCGGCCGAGAAGTTCGAGATTCTGCTGAAGCTCCCGAGCGTCGCCCCGGCCGACAAGCTGCAAGCCCTTGCCAACTACCTCCAGGCGCGCGAGACGTTGCCGCCGGGTTGCGACGCCTTGTGGGCCGAGTGGGAAAAGGGCGCCAAGTCGGGCGATCCGGCGAAGATGGGGTTGTTGCCCCAGCTCTTGACCACCCTGAGCCCCGAGGCGCTCACGAAGCTGTACAAGCGGCTCCCGACGCCGCGAGCGATCCAGTCGGTGTTCGGGTTGCTGCAACTGTGCAACGCCAAGGCCCTCCGGCCGACCCAGATGACGCCCGTGGTCGAAGCGCTGGACGAGGACACCCTGACGACGCTATTCCGCCAGCACGGCACGGGTTTTGTGGAGGAGTATCCGGGCGACGAGCCCGGCATGGGACGCCGTCTGGCCGCACTCCTGAAGGCGCTGCCTTACCATCCCGAAGAGTTCAAGGAACGGCTCGAGTGGATTCTGGCCGGTCAACACCTCCTCGAAGAAGACCGCGATCAGCGCGTGGCGACCGCGTGGGCGAACTGCCGCAAGGCGATCAATGCGCTGGGCCGGCTCCAGGAGCCCGACAAGAGCACCAGCGAGCAGACGCGCACGAACCTGTTGGTCACCACGGCCCGCGAAATGGCCATCGCGGCCGACGAGGCCATGGGCTCGACCGCGTTCGAGGGCGAGAATCCGCACCTCCGCAAGCTCGAGTGCCTTCGCAAGATCGCCAACGAATTGCTGGGCAAACCGCTCTTGCCGCCCGGCCCCGTGGAGCACGAATTCCTCTGGACGAAAATCGCCCAGCAGCTCGAGACGCACCAATGGCCGGTCGAAGGCGGGCTGACCAAGGAGGCCATGAAGGCCGAGGCCTCGGGAAAGAAGGATGCCAAGAAAGAGCCGGGCAAGAAGGAGGGCAAGGAGGGCGCCAAGAAGCTCACCGGACCCGAAGCGCGATCGCTGGCCTCGACGTCCGGCGCGCTGACGTACCTGATGGTCGCACTGGTTGCGCTGTTGACCGTGGCCATCGTGGCGGCGTGCTTCTACTTCTTCTTCGCCAGCGGCACGGGAAAGGCGACCAAGAAGCGGCGCGGCAAGCGCGAGGTCCAGCCGCCCAAGGTCGCCGCTCCGTTCAAGACCGACGCCGACAAAGGGACCAAGCCCAAGTCGACCTTGCGCGACTTGCGCGAGAAATGACCCGTGTCATGCCTCAGTCCGCCGATCCCCCCCTCTTGGCCCTTTGCGGCGTGACGAAACGGTTCGCCGGCGTGACGGCCTTGGATCGCGTGGATTTCGACCTGCGCCGCGGCGAGATCCACGCGTTGGTGGGCGAGAATGGGGCAGGCAAATCGACCCTCATCAAGGTCCTCGGCGGCATCCATATTCCGGAGGCGGGCACGATTCTCCTCGATGGCCGGCCGGCCGCGATCCGCTCCGTGGCCGACGCCCAACGCCACGGCATCCGCATCATCCACCAGGAGTTGTCGCTGGCCCCGAACCTGACTGTAGCCGAGAACATCTACCTCGGCCGCGAACCGCACCGGCGCGGCTGGCTTTTGCGTCGCCAGATGGACGACGACGCCCGCGCGCTGGTCGCGTCGCTCGGCTTGGACGAGATCCGCCAGGTCGACGCGGTCGTCTGGCGCCTCAGCGTGGCGCACCAGCAACTGGTCGAGATCGCCCGGGCGCTGTCGGCCCAAGCGCGCATCCTCGTGCTCGACGAGCCCACGTCGGCGCTGTCCGAGGCCGAGACCGAGGCCCTGTTCGCCACGCTTCGCCGGTTGCGGTCGCAAGGGGTGGGCATTCTCTATATCTCGCACCGCCTCGAGGAGATCCTGCGCCTGGCCGACCGAATCACCGTGCTGCGCGACGGCCGGTCGATCGGCACCCAGGCCGCTGCCCAGGTGGACCAGCGCGAGCTGGTCCGGTGGATGGTGGGGCGCGACATCGTCGATCATTTCCACCGGCCGGCGGCCCGGCCGGGCGCGGTCGCACTCGAAGTGCGCGATCTGCACGGGCCGCGCACCTTCGGCGTGAGTTTCGCGGTGCGCTACGGCGAGGTGTTGGGCCTGGCGGGGCTCGTGGGCTCGGGACGCTCGGAGATCGTGCGGCTGCTCTTCGGCATCGACCCGATCGAGCGCGGCGAGGTGCTCGTCGACGGCCGCGCGGTGCGGCTGCGCAGCCCGCGAGATGCCCTGCGCGCGGGCATCGTGCTCGTGCCCGAAGACCGCAAGCGCGAAGGCCTCGTGATGATCCAGTCGGTGGCGTTCAACGTGGCTTTGCCCTGGGTCGACCGCTGGATCGCCGCGTGTCGCCCGGATACGCGCAAGCGGCGGGCGATCGTCGACCGGGCGGCGCAGGGATTCGGCATCCGCATGGCCGACGCCGAGCAGTGC
>DYLT01000154.1 GCA_020721945.1 Blastopirellula marina | reverse complement strand
TGGTGTCCTCGGCGTTGATGCGGCATTCGATGGCCGCGCCCCGGGTGCGGATGTCGTCCTGCGCAAACGGCAACCGTTCGCCCGCCGCCACGGCGATCTGCGCCTTGATCAGGTCGATGCCCGTGACCATCTCCGTGACGGGATGCTCGACCTGGATGCGCGCGTTGACCTCGATAAAATAGTGGTTCCCGTGCCGGTCAACGATGAACTCGACCGTGCCGGCGTTGTAATACCCGGCGGCCTTGGCAAGCCGCACGGCCGACTCGCAGATGGCCTGCCGCAGCTTGTCGGAGAGCCGGGGAGCGGGGCTTTCCTCGATGAGCTTCTGGTGGCGGCGCTGCATCGTGCAATCGCGCTCCCAAAGGTGGACCATGTTGCCGTGCGTGTCGCCGAGGATTTGGACCTCGATATGGCGGGGGTGCTCGACGTACTTCTCGAGGTACAAATCGCCGCTGCCGAAGGCGGCATCGGCCTCGAGTTCGGCTTGCTTCAGCGCGGCCCGCAGCGCATCGTCATCCAGCGCGACGCGCATGCCGCGCCCACCACCTCCGGCTGCCGCCTTGACCAGCACGGGATAGCCGATCTTCCGCGCCACGGCCATCGCCTCGTCGGGGTCGTTCACCAGGCCGTCGCTTCCCGGCACCGTGGGTACGCCCACGTCCTTGGCCAGGCGCCGCGCAGCATTCTTGTCCCCCACCAAGGCCATCGCCTCGTGAGGTGGACCGATAAACTCGATATTGCAGCTCCGGCAGACCTCGGCAAAATGGGCGTTCTCGGCCAGAAAACCGTAACCGGGGTGGATCGCCTGCGCGTTGCCGATCTCCGCGGCGCTGATCACCCGGTCGATCTTCAGATAACTCTCCGACGCCTTGGCCGGACCAATGCAATAGGCATCGTCGGCCAGCTCGAGATACGCGGCCCCGCGGTCCGCCTCGCTGAAGACCGCCACCGTCTCGATGCCCATCTCGCGACAGGCCCGCATCACTCGCAGTGCGATCTCACCACGGTTGGCAACCAGAATGCGTTTGAACATCGTCGCGTCGGGATCGGGGTCACTGGCGAGTGTCGACCTTGAACAGCGGCTGGCCAAACTCCACGGGCGCCCCGTTCTCGGCCAGCACGGCCACGATCCGGCCCGAGACCTCGGCAGGGATCTGGTTGAAGACCTTCATCGCCTCGACAATGCACACCGTCGTCTCCGGACCGACGGCATCGCCGACCTTCACGTACGGGGGCGAATCGGGATCGGGGGAGGCGTAGAACGTGCCCACCATGGGGCTCTTGATGACCGCGACGTGCTTCTCCTCGGACGAAGGGGCTTCCGCGGCTGCGGGGGCAGTCGCCTTCGCTGGAGGGGGTGCGGGACTCGACACCGCAACGGGTAGCGCGGGCGCGACCACTGGGCCCAACGAGTTCGGCTCCGCGCCCCGACGCAACTGAATCCGCTCGTCGCCGTGACGCAGATTGATCTCGGTCAGCCCATGCTCGTTCATCAACTCCACGAGACGGCGAATGCGTTCAACGTCGAAGACCTCCGGATTCGGCGGACCCTCGGCCATGCCATACTCCCCTGCCAGCGTGTCTGTGCCCCGCTCGTCTCACGTGTACCGTTCGCTCAGGGCCACCACCTCGTCGAATTGCTTCGGGAGACGGCTGAGCACCTCGTGCCCGTCACGTGTCACCAACACATCGTCCTCGATCCGAATTCCGAACCGGCCGGGCAAGTAGACCCCGGGCTCCACGGTGACGACCATTCCTGCCTCCAAGATCATCTGGGACGTGGGGTTCATGCGCGGTTCTTCGTGGACCTGCAAACCAAGCCCGTGGCCCAAACCATGCCCGAAATACTGCCCGTACCCGGCTTTGTCGATCACCGTGCGAGCGACGCGATCGACGCGGTCAACCGGGACCCCAGGGCGGATTGCCGCAATCGCCTTGAGTTGGGCTTTCAACACAACTCCATATACTTTCTCAATTTCGGGCGAGATTCTACCGGTCACAAGAATTCGCGTCAAGTCGCTCTTGTACAGGCCACCATCCGCCCCCCAATCGACCAACAGGATACTGCCTGAGTCGACCCGATGACCACCAGGATGGGCATGGGGCAACGCCGCTCGGGGGCCCGTCGCCACAATCGACGCGAACGCCGCCCCCTTGGCGCCGAACAACCGCATCTGATGCTCCAACTCGTCGGCCACTCGCTTCTCGGTCTTGTCGCCGCAAAGCGTGGCCTGGAGCACCTCGAAGCTTCTCTCGGCCAAGCGAACGGCCTGGCGAATCTGGGCAACCTCGCTAGCGTCTTTGGTCCAGCGAAGCCGTTCGACCAGGTTCGAGGTCGAGTGCCATTCGAGGTTGGGCAACTCCCCAGCAATCGCGTCGCGCAACTGCACGCTGATCCATGCCGACTCGATCGCAAGGCGACGGATCTTCGCTTGTGTCAATACCTTAGCGACGGCCTTGTGGATCGGAAAACCGGGCGCGCGAATCCACCGGTCCAGGGTGGGGCACTCCTCATCCAACTGGATCGTGTACCGCCCATCGCTGATCAAGGTGTCTCCATCGCCCCGGACGACCAGGAAGCTATCGTCGCCCGTGAAGCCGGTCAGGTAGGTGACGTTGGTCGCGTCCGTTACCAACACCGCGTCGGCGTGTTCCTTGCGCACCGCCCGACGGAGCCGCTCACGTCGCTCGAAAAACCGGTCACTCATCGCGTTGCTTCCAAGAAGCGTGTCGTTGCGAGGAACCCCTCGCCGCCGAGGGTTGCCCCGAGCGCGCCCTGCGCAATACGAGCGCGTCGCATGGGTAAAACCATTACCCCCTAGAAAGAATCGTCATCGCAAGGCATTACGCTTGCTCTGGTCCACCATAGGGGGGGCTTGCCAGCGCAGACTTGACGGAAGGTGGGTATTATAGAGATTCGCCGAGGCAAACCGCCAGGGCCCGCCAGCCAGTTTCCAGAGCCCCCAATGGGCGTTACGATGAACCCCATGAACACCCATGAACTCGAAGCGTTAGCGAATCGTCTGTTGGGAGGAGCAATTTCGGTCGCCGAGTTCGCGCGGCAGGTGCAATTGCCGTCCATTGCGGATATCGGCGAGGCGCAGCTCGACTTGGATCGGGCCCGGCGGTGCGGGTTTCCGGAGGTGGTCTTTTCCCAAGGCAAGACGACGGCCGTCATGGAACGAATCTTCCAGACGCTGTTGGAAAGCGGCGAAGAGGTGCTCGCCACGCGCATGTCCGCCGAGCAAGCCGCCGAGTTGCTCACGAAGTTCCCCACGGGGGTCTACAACCCGATCGGGCGCACGTTTCGCATACCTCGGTCTGCGGAGCACGCGGGCGGGGACCGACTCCGCGGCCTCCGGCCCGGGCGAGTCACGGTGGTCACGGCGGGCACGAGCGATCTTCCCGTGGCCGAAGAGGCCCGAGAGACCGCCCTCTGGACCGGGGCCGAGGTCCGAATGGTCCAGGACGTGGGCGTGGCCGGGCCCCATCGTTTGCGGGCCAACCTGCACCACCTTCAGAGCGCCGACGCGGTGGTCGTGGTCGCCGGCATGGAGGGAGCCTTGCCCAGCGTGGTTGGCGGATACGTCGATTGCCCCGTGATTGGCGTTCCCACCAGTGTCGGCTACGGTGCGAGCTTCGGCGGAGTCGCGGCCTTGCTGAGCATGCTCAATAGCTGCGCGGCGAACGTGACCGTGGTCAATATCGACGCGGGCTTCAAGGGAGGATACATCGCCGGACTCATCGCGCGAAACGCCTCCCAACAGCGCGATCGCCCATGATCGACCTTCCCCTCTTACCTCCTCGACCGCCAGACAGCCACAAGGGCGATTTCGGCCTCGCCCTGATCGTGGGTGGTTCCAAAGGCATGGTCGGCGCGGTGGCGCTGGCGGGCATGGCCGCCTTGCGCGGAGGTGCTGGGCTGGTTCGCGTGGGCGTCCCCAAGGTGTGCCAAGAGGTGGTCGCAGCCTTCGAACCTTCGTATATGACGGTCGGGCTGGCGTGCGACCGCGCCGGGCGGCTCTCGTTCGACGCCCGACAACAGGTCCTCCAGTCGGCCGACGCGGCGACCGTGGTGGGAATCGGCCCGGGCTTGGGACGTTCCTTGTCGCTGGACCGACTCGTGCCTTGGCTGTACCGACACGTGGACAAGCCCATGGTGGTCGACGCCGATGCGCTGAACGCCCTGGCGAGTCGCCCGGAAACCCTCGGCCAAGGCGGCGGTCCGCGGATTCTTACCCCCCACCCGGGCGAATTCGCCCGGCTCTTGGGCGTCGCCCGCGTTCCCTCCGAATCACGTGTGCCCGCGGCGGTCGATCTGGCCGCTCGCACCAGGACCATTGTCGTTCTGAAGGGACATCGCACCGTGGTGACCGACGGGCGCCGGCAATGGACCAATTCGTCGGGGAATCCCGGGATGGCCACCGGCGGGTCGGGCGATGTCTTGACAGGCCTGATCGCCGCGCTGGCTTGCCAGGGCCTGTCGCCGTTCGATGCGGCCAGGCTCGGCGCGTACCTGCACGGCCTTGCCGGAGATCTGGCCGAAGCCGAACTGGGACAAGAATCGATCATTGCCCGCGATCTCGTGCGGTTCCTTCCCAACGCATTCCTCGCGTACCGGCAACGTCTCGCGAAAGGTGCGCAAGCGGCCCCGCGCCGCGAGCGTCGAGGTTAGGGCCCGCGTTCCTTCGCTCCCCCAATCGCGTCGCGTTCCATCATGAGCACTTACCGCTATCTCGCCGATGCGGTCGTGGCCCTCCACGCGGGCTATGTGTTGGTCGTGGTGTTTGGGCTGGTGGCCATCTACCTGGGAGTTGCGTTGCGTTGGGGCTGGGTGCGCAACTTCTGGTTCCGAACGCTGCACTTCCTGATGATCGTCGTGGTCGTGCTCGAGTCCCTGTGTGGGGTGCCTTGCCCCCTGACCACGCTGGAGGACCACTTGCGAGCGCAAGCGGGCGAGACGGTTTCCGAAGCGAGTTTCGTCGGACGATGGGCCAACGCGATCACGTTCTGGGATATTCCGGAGTGGGTGTTGACCATCGTCTACAGCGTGTTCGCCGCCGTGGTCTTGGCCACGCTGCTTGTGGCGCCGCCTCGATGGCCTCGCCTGCGGCGATGAGACGGCATCGGCCGACCTTGCCCGAACGAACGGACCGAGCTACGGGATCGCTCATGCGGTTCGGGACCGCCGGTCAGAGATGCCACGGGGCACGCATCGCCCGCGACAGAAGCCGATTCGCCTCGGGGTCATCGAGGAATTGTTCGGCCTGGGGGTTCCAGCGCAGCTTGCGCCCGGTCAGCATGGCGATGTGCGCCAGATGGCACAGCGACGTGGCCCGGTGGGCCGCTTCGACCGGCGCGGCGGTCGGTTCTCGCGTCTTCACGCTGTGGATGAAGTCGGCGATATGCAGGCGCGGACGCTGCAACCGGACTTCGCCGGGGGCAAAGGTCGTGGTCATCAGCTCCTTGGGCTCGGTCGAGACGCCGCTGCACAGGGCGTGGACCTTGCCCTCGGTGCCCTCGAAGATCACCCCCATCGGAAACGCGCGGTCGTCATCGTAGACGAGTTTCACCCCGTTGGCAAAAGTCATCTCGACGTGCCATCCGATCGCGGTGTCGCAGAGGCCATCGGTGGGAAACTCCCCGCGGCCCTCGATCTCGACTGGCCCCGTGTCGTCGGTTCCCATGCCCCATTGGGCAATGTCGGTGAAGTGGACCCCCTGGCCTGCCACGAAGCCGATCGTGTAATCCGCAATGAAGTACCACCACGGGGTAACCCATCGCCGCGGACTATAGGGCGCCCAGGGTGCCGGACCGAGCCACAGATCGTAGTCGAACCCCTCGGGCACGGGCGCGGGGGGATCGTTCGGGTTGGCGTGGCTGGGCTCCGACGCAACCCGCACGGTGTGCAACCGGCCGATCCGTCCGTTTCGCACCAGTTCGCAAGCAAAGGCGAATGCCCGCTCGCTCCGCCGCTGGGTGCCGTGCTGGAAGACGCGGCCATAGCGATGCATCGCCTCGCACACCGCGCGCCCTTCGACCAAGGTGACGCTCAGCGGCTTCTCGCACAGCACGTCCTTGCCGCGTTCGGCCGCGGCGATAGCCTGCACGGCGTGCCAATGGTCCGGCGTGCAGATCGACACGGCGTCGATGTCGTCTCGATCCAAGACCTCGCGGAAATCGTTGCAGGCCGCGCAGCCACGATACGAGCCTTGGGCACGCGCCTGGGCATAGTGGGCCTCGACGGCAGCCTGGGCCGCGCGGCGCCGACCGGCATGAGGGTCGGCCACGGCCACCACCTGGCTCTCGTGGACGAACGACTCGAGATGCGCCCTGCCGCGCCCACCGACCCCAAGGATGGCCACGGTGACTCGCTCGCTTGGCGCGGGAAACGCCGCGCTCCCCAACGCATGCCCCGGAATAAACCACGGCACGCTGATCGCCGAAACACCGGCGCAAAGCAGCGTGCGCCGCGCCAGCGGTCGGACTTGCGGAACGTTGTCGCGAGGTCGCATGGGTTGCTTCTCCTGGCTTCGACTCTCCGGGGAAAGCCGCGGCCCGGCCCGCGGCACGCGATGGTCAACCGGTCAGGCGCATGCCCCGGCCCGATGGGTCCGTTCGATCAGCCTTGCCAAGAGCGACTCGGCCGCGCCGCTGTCGATCGCCTCGGCGGCCAGACCGGCGCCAAGAAGCGGCGAGCTGCAGCGGCCGGCTGCCCACAGGGCGGCCGCGGCGTTGGCGATGACGATATCGCGGGCAATGCCGCGCTCGCCGCGGAGTACGCGACAAAGCAGCGCCGCGCTTGCGTCCGGGCCATCGACGACAATCGTATCGAGCGGGGCGCAAGCCAGCCCGAAATCCGACGGGTGCCAGCGGAAGGCACGAAGCGGCCGCTCGGACGAGGCCTCGATGGCTTGCGTCGGGCCGCTGAGGGTCACCTCGTCGAGCCCGTCCTCGCCATGCACGACCACCGCCCGGCGCACCCCCAGCAGCACCAAGGCCTCGGCCAACAGCGGCTGGATTTCGGCACGGCCCACGCCGAGCAATTGGAACGGCGCCCCTGCCGGATTGGCCAACGGACCGAGGAGGTTGAAGATCGTGGGCACGCCGAGGCGTTTGCGCACGGCTGCCACATGCTTCATGGCGCGATGCAACAGGGGGGCGAAGCAGAAACAGATCCCCAGTTCCTCCAGGCATTCCTCGACCAGGCCCACGTCGGCCTCGATGTTCACGCCGAGGGCCGCCAGCACGTCGGCCGATCCACTCCGGCTGGTGATGCCCCGGTTGCCGTGCTTGGCCACGGGCACGCCAGCGGCCGCAGCAACCAGGGCGGCCGCCGTGCTGATGTTGAACGTGCGCGAGCCGTCGCCGCCGGTGCCGCACGTGTCGAGCACGCCGGCACGCGTCGTGCGGATGGGCACCATATGCTGTCGCATCGCCGCGGCGGCCCCCGCGATTTCCGCCACGGTCTCCCCTTTGCGACGCAGGGCCAAGAGCAGCCGGGCGATCTGGTCCTCCGTGCAGCGACCCTCCATGACAAGCCCGATCGTCGATGTCATCTCGTCCATCGACAAACTGTCTCCGGCCTCGACCCGTACCAGCACCGGCTCGATCATGGTGGGGGGCATCTCCAGGTGGCGGGATGACGTCCGAAAATTGTATCCCGCGGCCAGTTCGGTCGATACTCCATCTTGTCGGGAGGGGGGACGAACCCTACAATCGCACGAGTCGCCGCCGGTGGACCCCGTTTCGCCCCCCTGAAGAGCGAATACGCGAATGCCTCGGAAAGTCATTCTCGACGTGGATCCCGGGTTCGACGACGCCCTGGCCCTGTGCATGGCGCTGTTCGATCCTCGGCTGGAGGTTGTCGCGGTCACGGCCGTGGGTGGCAACGTCCCCCCCCAGCAGGCGACACGCAACGTCCAAGCCATTGTCGAGCAACTCGATCCACCGCGGTTGCCGCGCGTCGGCGCGGCCTCGCCGCCCGATGCCGGCTTGCCCGTCGATAGCCGACACCTTTACGGAATCGACGGTCTGGGCGATGTCGAGATTCAGGTGGCCGAACTGCGGGCCCCGCATCCCTCGGAGAAGATCATTTGCGACGAGGTTCGGGCAGCGCCCGAAGAGGTCACCCTGGTGGCGCTGGGGCCGCTGACGAACATTGCGCGGGCCTTTCAGCGCGACCCGGAACTACCGTCGCTCGTGCATCGCATCGTCATCATGGGGGGTACGGTCAGTGGGTCCGGCAACATCACGCCGGCGGCCGAGTTCAACATCTTTTGCGATCCGGTATCGGCCCGGGCCGTGTTTCGATCTCGGTCCACCAAAACGCTGGTGCCGTTGGATGTGACGAACCGGGTGATCTTGACCTTCGATTTCCTCGATCAACTGCCCGCCGAAGCGACGCGCGTGGGCAAGTTTCTCCGCCGTATTCTGCCGCCCGCGTATCGCGCCTACCGCCAGGAATGGGGGTTGGAGGGTATCCACGCCCACGACACCGTCACCTTAGTGGCCGTGACCAACCCCGAGTGGTTCAAGACCCAAGAGATGGCCGGCGACGTCGAAACCCGGGGCGAGTTGACCAAGGGAGCCACCGTGTTCGATCGCCGTCGCGCCCCCGCCTGGCGGTGCAACATGGAAGTGGTCACCGACCTGGACGCCGAGAAGGTGGTCGAAGAAATCCAGAGGAACTTGGCGCACGCGGGCAAATGTACTGCCGGGCGGTAGTCGGCTGGCGCGGGGCTCGGCCCCTTCGAGATGACCTGGCAAAAGTCCGCCGGCATTCCCGTCCGAGTGGGTCAACAGGCCTCTGGCACATTGGGGCATTTTCGCCCAGTCGCCCGGGGAAAACACTCGGCGACGACGCTTTGAAACTCGTGCTCGGTGGTGACCGCACTGATGGCCATTCGAAAGCGCCGCGCGCCGGGCTGGCCGTGGGCATAGCAGCAGGCATAGCGCCGCATGAGGACCGTGCCCCGTTCGACGCCGAACCGTTCGACGATCTTCCGGTAGTGCTCCAGAAGCAACTCGCGTTGTTGGTCGAGCGTGGGGGCCGGCGGGATGGGCTGTCCGGCCAGGGCCGCTTGTGCCTGGCGGAAGAGCCAGGGGCGGCTTAGCGCGGCCCGGCCGATCATCACCCCGTCGACGCCATAGCGGCAGAACGCCTCGGCCACCTGTTCCGCGGTCCTCAGATCGCCGTTGCCGACCAGCGGGATGTGGCGAAGTCGCGGCTTGATCTGGGCAATCGCGTCCCAATCGGCGGACCCGCGGAAGAGGTCCTTGGCGGTGCGCCCGTGGACCGTCACGGCCGCCCCGCCCGCGCCTTCGACCGCCTGGGCGACGTCGATCGCGTTGATCGTGTCGCGCGTGCAACCCAGGCGGATCTTCGCGGTCACGGGCGTGGGCCGGCAGGCCTTGACCACCCGCGCGACGAGTTGTCCCACGCGGTCCGGATCGCGCAACAGGTACGACCCGCTCTTGGCACGCTCGCAAATGTCGCGCACCGGGCACCCGAAGTTGATATCGACCACGCTGACCTGGAACTCATGGGCCAAACGGGCGCCGACCGCGGCCAGGTTTTCGGGGTCGTTGTCCCAGATCTGGGCGGCCAGCGGACGCGGTTCGTCGCGCACGCCCCAGAGGCGGTCGGGGAATTCGCGGTCGCGGGCTTCCATGTGCAGAAACCCCCGGGCGCTGATCATCTCGGTCACCAGGAGTCCCGCCCCGCCCCATTGCCGCACGATCTGGCGGAATGCGTAATTCGTAAACCCCGCCATCGGCGCTTGGAGCACCGGTGGCTCGACGAGCACCGGGCCGATGCGCAGCGGCCGCACGCCCGCCGGGTGCGCCGCCGCGTCGCCGACCGTCGCCGCTGGGGAAGGCGATGCCACCGCGTCCTCCCCTCACGCCCGCGGCGTGAACCGGAAGTTCCGACTCTGGTTGAAGAACTCCAAGGGGTTGTCGTAGACCACCTTGCGGATCACCGACTCGGGATGGCCGCGGCGACGCATGACCAGGATGAAGTCCGGCACGGCCGACGGACGCGACGGCCCCCAATCGGCCGACGAGTTCACCAAAATGCGCTCCGGACCGTAGACCTCGATCATGTCGGCGGCCCGCTCGGGCGTGGCCTTCGTGGTCGGGTACAGCGTGATCCCCGCCCAGTATCCTTCGTCCAAGGCCAGCCGAATCGTGTGCTCCTCGCAATGGTCGATGCACACCCGACTTCGATCGACGCGCGCGTCGGCGCGGAGCAGGTCGAGGATCATCCGCGTGCCCGCATATTTGTCGGCCAGGTGGGGCGTATGGAAGAGCATCTGCTCGTTTCGCTGCGCCGCCAGGTCGATGAGGCGCTCGAGCGTGGCCACCTCGTTCTTGGTGTTCTTGTTCAAACCGATCTCCCCGATTCCCAGCGCGTTGGGCCGGTCGAGGAACTCGGGAAGGCAGGCGATCGCCTCCCGGGCCAGCGCCGTGTGCTCCGCCTCCTTGGCGTTGACGCCCAGCCAGCAGTAATGCGCCAGTCCAAACGGGGCACACCGCTTGGGCTCCCATTCGGTCAGTTGGCGGAAATAGTCGTAGAAGCTGTTGGCTCCGCTGCGGTCGAAGCCGGGCCAGAAGGCCGGCTCGCCGACCACCACACAGCCCATCTTGGCCAAGAGTTCCAGATCGTCGGTGGTCCGCGACGCCACGTGGATGTGCGGATCGAAGAAGTACATGGCCGGCCTCCGCTACTTCCGCCAGTGGGGATCGTACGGCAGGGAGAAAACCAACTGGATCCGCTCCACCCGGTCCTGGCGGTCGTCGGCCGCGGCGAGGACCTCCAGGCTTTGCCGGACTTGGGCCATGCGCGGGTCGGCCGCCACCGAACCTTCGGCCCGCGCAATCCGATCGAGCACCGCAGCGACCTCCAAGAGTTTCCCGCGCAGGGAAAGGAACTCGCGTTCGAACACCTCGGCGGCTCCAGAAGCCATCGGCATCGCACACCTCCCCTCGGGGTACACCTTGCGTTGCCACCCCCAAACGCCTGGCGCGGCGCGCCCTGGTCGCGCGACGTGATCCGCGCGATGGGCGCGAACTCGTCGCACTGCCGTCTGGCGAGTCGAGGGACACGCGCGGCCCGCTTGCGAGGACCGCTTGCTCCGTCCGGTTCAGTTTTAACGCTTGGAGGGCGAAAATCAAGTACGCCGGCAAAACGGCTGGCCCGCGCGAACGGTCGGCGCCCACCGAAAACGGCGGGCATGTCCTATACTTCTCCGGAGGATTGCCGCGCCGTGAACCAAGGCTTGGACATCACCTTCCAGTCGCTCGCGCAAACCGACAACGAGGCGGCCGACTCGCTGCTGATCGAGGCGTTGGATAGTCCCCACGCCGCCATTCAGAAGGCGGCGTTGGCGGCCATCCTGAGGCGCTCTCGTCCCGTGGGTCATCGCGAGGTGCTCAGCCGGTTGGACCGTGTGGACGAGCAGTGGAAGCCCATCATCCAGCGGCACCGCGCGCGCTTGGCCCCCGCGTTGCGGTCGGCCATGATCGGGCCCGACCCCCGGCTGTGCGCCAACGCCTGCCAGGCGGCCGTTTGGTTCCGCGAATACGACCTGGTGCCGGCCTTGCTCCACGCCCTGGAAGACCACGCGAATCCGAACGGCGACTTGTTGGCCCGGACGCTCTCGGATCTGGTGCGGCTGTTGTGTGAGGAACTGGCCGGGTCGCGTGACGACCGGCAGCGCGACGATCCGCAATTGGTCCGGCGCCGGATGGTGGCCGCCCTGGAGAACTCGGTGAAACGGTTCGCCCGCCACCACCGCCGGGAAGTGGTCGAGGCGTTCGCGGCGCTGGTCTACCGCGACAACATCACGCTCAAGCAAGTGCTCGAAAACCCGCACCACGCCGCCTTCGTTACGCTGATAGACCTCTTGGCGCGTAGCCCCCAGGCGGGCATCATCCGGCTCCTGCTGAGTTTCCTCGACGATTCCCAAACGCCGCGGGCCGCCCTGTCGGTCGTGGCACGCCGATGCGATCCGAAGTTCGTCGCGCCCCTGCTGCGCCGCATCGGCGATCACCTGGCCGACGATGTCTGTCTCCTTGAT
>DYLT01000153.1 GCA_020721945.1 Blastopirellula marina | reverse complement strand
CCAGCCGTTGGCCTTCCATTTGGGGAGCCATTCGGACAGGCCCTTGCCCACGTACACGCTGTCGGTGACGACCTCGACCGTCGTCGGACGCTTCAGCGCGGCCAGGCCGCGGATGACGGCCGTCAGCTCCATGCGGTTGTTGGTGGTCTGGGGATCGGCCCCGCAGGCCTCTCGCTCCTTGCCCGACTTGGGGTGACGGAGGATGTACGCCCAGCCGCCGGGGCCTGGGTTTCCGCTACAGGCGCCGTCGGTAAACAGGACGACCTCGGCAAGCGGTTCGATTTTCGCGCCGGTCATGGGACGTGCATCGGGTCGAATCGGCTCTTGAATCGCTCGAAGCCCACGGCCAAGGGCGACTCCAACCGCGGCTGTTTTTCCAGACGCCACGGCAGACGCACGGTGAAGGTGCTGCCCGTGCCCAACTCGCTCTCGACCGAGACCTCGCCTTCGAGCAGCTTGCAGATCTCTTTGACGATCGACAGGCCCAAGCCCGTGCCCGAGTACTCGCGGGTCATGGCGTCGCCGCCGGGCAAGGCGGTACGTCCCTGGCGGAACTTCTCGAAGATGACCTGCTGATCCTCCTCGGCGATGCCCACGCCCGTGTCGATCACGCGAAGCAAGAGGTCGCCGCCCTCGCTGCGCGAGGCGGTGATGCGTATCCTGCCGCCCTCGGGCGTGAACTTGATCGCGTTGGAAAGCAGATTGTTGAGCACCTGCTGGACGCGGTTCTGGTCCTGGAACATGGGGGGCAGGCCCGGCTGGATCTCGGTCGAAAGGTCGATGTTCTTCTTCTCGACCAGGGGCTTGGCCATGTCGCACTGGGCGGCGATCACCTGCTCGATCTGGAACTCGACCAGGCGGATCTCCATTTTGCCGCTCTCGATCTTCGCCAGATCGAGGATGTTGTTGATCATTTCCAAGAGCATCCGGCCCGACTTGCGGATGTTCTCGACGTAGCGCTTCTGCTTGTCGTCCAGCGACGCGATCGACCCGAGCACGTCGCTGAACCCCAGGATGCTGTTCAGTGGCGTGCGCAGCTCGTGGCTCATGGTCGCCAGAAAATCGCTCTTGATGCGGTTCATCTCGTAGAGCTGCATGTTGACCTGGGCGAGTTCGTCGACCTTGGCATCGAGATCGGCATTGACCTGGCGGAGTTCGTCCTGGACGGCCACGAGGTGCCGCAACATGCGGTTGAAGGCCACGCCCAGCGACTCGAACTCGTCGCCGGTGTGCAGGTCGGCCCGCTGCGCGATGTTCCCGCGGCTGATCGAATCGCTCACATCGCGGAGGTGCTTCAGGGGCTTGATGATCAGGTAGCGGATCGTCAGGTAGAAGGCGATCATCGCCAAGAAGGCGGTGACGATGGCCACGGCCAACAACGTGTTCCAATACCAACTGATCTCGGCCTGCACGGGGGCGTTGGGGATGGCCACCCGGATCAAGGCCATCAGGTCGCCCTCGACCCAGGGCGTGCCGCCGGGACCGCCGCGCCCGAGGTCCGGCCCGGGCGGATCAAACCCCGGCACCCCGGGATTCGTCGGCCGGTGGCAAACCGTAATACACGACTTCTGGGCATAAACGGGCTGGTAGTAGATGTACTGATCGCGGGGCGGGGCGGGGTGCTCCGCGTAGTCTGGGGTAGGCGCGTCGCGGCTGTCGGGGCGCTTGGTCAGGCGCGCCAACAGGGCCCGCTCGTACTCGTCGGCCGGTTGTTGGGCCTTGTCCGCCGCCGGATCCGGCAGAATGAACACGGCCTCGAACTTCTCCTTGCGCAGGTTCTCGGAGAACATCTTCACGAAGCCGACGAACTGGGGATCGTCGGGATTCTGCTCCCAGCCCTGCCAGTGGGTGGTCAGCATGAACCGGTCGGCCAGCAGTTGGCCCGCCACCGGGTTCTGCTTCATGACGACTTCTTCCGTGACGAACCAGTACGACAAGAAGCTGGCCGTAATCACCAACAGGAGAAAGGCCCCGAACAGCGTGAGGCACTTCAGCTCGAGGCTCGTTTCGCCGAGCACGCGATAGAGGGGGCGGTGCGACATGCCAGCAACCAGCGATTCTTCGGACGCAACCCACCCATTCTAAGGTACTCCCGACGGCACCGCAAAGGCCAATCGCCGAGCTACCGCCCACCGCCCAGGACGAGTAAGATGCACCGCTTGTATCCCTGGCCACAACGACGGAAACGGGAGAACCGCTTTTCCCCCTGGACTTGGAGCGCTGGCGATGGACTACCTGATGGGAATCGATCTGGGCTCGACAAGCCTCAAGGCGGTCATCTACGACCTCGACGGCAAAGCGGTCGCCGCGGGGAGCCGTCCCACCGAAAAGGTCCACCCCGATCCCGATCACCCGGAGTGGACGGTCTGGGAACCAGGCCAGATCTGGGGCGGCGCGGCCGAGGCCGTGCGCGAGGCCGTGGCGAACCTCGACGACCCGCGCCACGTGCGCGGGGTGGCCGTGACCGGCATGGGCATGGACGGCCTGCCCATCGATGCCGAGGGCCGCTGGCTCTACCCCTTCATCAGTTGGCACGACCCCCGCACCGGCCCGCAACTCGCCTGGTGGCAAGAACACGTGGGCGCAAAGCGCACGTTCTCGATCGGCGGCAACCCCGTCTGGCCGATCAATTCGGCCCTGCGGATCCGCTGGATGATGGAAAACGAACCGGGCATCCTCGCCCGGGCCGACAAGTGGCTCCTGATCGAGGACTTCGTGAATTTCATGCTCACGGGCCGCCGGGTGACCGACTACAGCATGGCCTCGTGCACCATGCTGTTCGATCAGCGCCGGCTGGCCTGGTCGGAGGAGCTGATCCAGGCCGCGCAGATCGACCGGCGCCTCTTGTGCGAGGCGTTGCCCAGCGGCACGCCTATCGGCCAGGTCACGCCCCAGGCGGCGCGCGCCACGGGGCTGGCGGCGGGCACGCCGGTGGTCCTGGGCGGGCACGACCACCTCTGCGGCGCGCTGCCGGTGGGCGTCTTCGAGCCAGGCCGCGTGCTCGACGTGACCGGCACCTGGGAGATCGTCACGGCGATCACGGCCAGGCCCATCCTCGATCCGCGGCTCCAGCAATCCGGAATGACCGTCCAGGCCCATGTCGCCCGCGCACGCCACGCCACCTGGGGCGCCAACGTCGCGGCCGAGATGCTCGAGTGGTACCGCCAGCAGTTCGGGTTCGAGGCGGCCGCCAAGGCAACGCGCGAAGGCGGAACCGACTGGGACCACCTCATGGCCGCCGCCGCCAGCGCCCCCGCCGCGTCGCGCGGCGCCATGTTCCTCCCCCATATGTCCGGCGCAGGCTGCCCCATGGTCGATCCCAAGAGCCTCGGGGCCCTCGTCGGGCTCGGGCCCCGGGCAACGGCGGGCGACGTGCTTCGCGCGATCGTCGAAGGGCTCGACTACCAGCTTCTCGACATCGTCACCGCCCTGGAGAACTGCCTGGGCGCCCGCATGGAGCAGTTCACCGTGGTCGGCGGGGCCACGCGCAACGGCTTCTGGATGCAGAACAAGGCCGACGTGCTCGGCCGCCCCATCGAGGTCCCCGAAATCGAAGAGGCCACGCCCCTGGGCGCCGCCATCCTCGCCGGCATCGGCGTGGGACTGTACCGCGACGAGCACGACGCCTTCCGGCGCGTGTACCGGCCCGGCCAGGTCTACCGGCCCGATCCGGCACGCGCGGCGCTCTATGCCGACGGATACCGCATCTACCAGCAGCTCTACCAGGCCCTGGCACCGGTGAGCCACCAACTGTTCGACCGCTTCGTGACCGGCTAGGGGCACGCAACCGCCGATCGGAGACGGTCACGGCGGCAAGGCCCGACGGTGTTCGTCTGGGTACAGACCGATCTCGTCGAAGGGGATGGGCCGAAGGCCGGCCGATTCGAGCACCGCGGGGTCGAGGTGCGGCCGCTTGCCCGATCGGTCCGCGAACCGGTCCGCATCGCCTCGAAGCACATTGGCCGCCACGTCCTGGATCCCCCGGTCGCGCGCCAGGAACGTGCCGCAACCAACGGCCAGGTTGCGCCAGAGGTGGTTCACGTCAGGGTTCTCGGCCAGCCGTGCCAGCGCCGGGTAGCGGGTGCTGTAGGGAGGCTTCGAGATGTCCACCTCGTGCGTCGTCTGCTGCACCACGCGGTTGCTCTTGAGAAACTCGTTCCACCGGGCTTGTCCCCAGCCCGAAAAACTCACGGCATGCCGGCACTCGAGAAACACGTTGTTCTCGACCACGTTCTCTTGGCCGCCGTGGATCTGGACGCCGCCGAACAGCGCGCGGGAGCACCGCTGGAACACATTGCCGTACACCAGCACGCCGCTGATCGCGTCGTCAAGACGGATGCCGGCCTGCCCGCACGGCCAATCGTACCGGCCGCCAATGTCGTGGAAATAGTTCCAGCGGAAGACCACGCCGCGGTACGTGGGATTGCCGAACATCTCCATGCCGCCCTGGTCGTCCGACTCGCGCACCACGTCGAAGACCTCGTTGAACTCGACGAGATGATCGTTCCCTTCCAGCCGGGCCGCGTGGCACGGCGAGCCGTGGAACCGGTTATGGGCCACGCGTGTGCCCACGCCGTCGGTCCACAGGGCCGGGGTGTAAGTGCGGTCGACACGTGAGAAGTCGTAGACGTGGCAGTTCTCCACGAAATGGCCGCTGGGGGTGAGGGTCTTGCGGTCCCCGCCGCGGATGCGCGCGCCGCCGCGGCCCAGCGTGTGGAGGTCGCAACTCAACAACCCATGGCCCGTGCCCCCGTCGATGGTCACCGCGTCGCCCCCCAGGCGGCGCACCGTGCATCCGGCGAGCAGACACCGCTGTCCACCGCGCACCACGATCCCATCGCCGCGTCCCAACTCGAACACCAGTCCCTGAAGCGCCACGTGCGACACGTTGTCCAACTCGACCATCGGCTGCGCCAGCACGGAAACCTCGACGGCGGCCTTGGTCGGATCGGAAGGCGGGCAGAAATAGAGCATCCCCGAGTCGCGATCGAGATACCACTCCCCCGGCGCGTCGATTTCCTCGAGCACGTTGAACACGTAGTACGGCATTCCCGCGAGGATGCCGCCGCCGTAGGTGTACGGCTGAGCCGTCTTGATGCGCCGGTTCTGCGGGTCGATCGAGGCGATCCCGAGCGTCCCATCGGCCCAGAGGTAGTGCCAATAGCCGAAGAGCCACGCCTGCCGGGCCTGAGTCCATCGGCTGGGCCGATCGCCCTCGTCCTCGAAGCCCGCCGCGGTGCCGGGCTTGCCGCCCGCCTCGATCACTTTGCCCACGCGCGCGAACCCGTCGTTGGGCCATCGGGCGACCGGCATCGGTCGGCCGTCGAAAAACAACTCGAGCATCGGCGACTCGCCGCGTCCGAATCCGCGCGGCCGCAACTCGCCCAGGTCCGTCACCCCCTGCGACTGGAGGTCGACTTGAAGCACCTTGCCCCGCGACTTCTCGGGAAGCCGGGCGAGGATCGAGGCATCGTCCACCGGCCGGAAGCCGCGAATCGTCACGCCGCCGGTGAAGACGGGCGTTTCTCCCGGGGCTGCCCGGTACACGATCGGCGACGACGCTGTGCCCGAGTCTTCCGGCGTCAATCGAAACGTCTCGTGGCGACGATACACCCCGCCGCGCACCACGACCGCAGCCCCGCCGGGCGGCAGCGTGCCGTCGCGCTTCAACGAGCGGAGGGCATCGCGGGCCCGCTCGAGCGATGCAAACGGCTGTTGGCGGCTGCCCGGGTTCTGATCTTTCCCGTCCGGTGCCACGAAGAACTCGATGCGCGGCACGGAGGGTTGGGGCAGAGCCAACCGCGATACCGCCGGGTCACGCGCCGGCAACCCTTGGGCGAGCCGGTCGATCTCGCGCTGGCACTCCTCGGCCTCGGCGCGGTGGTGAGGCAAGACGCCGGGCATCGCGGCCAACCGGCCGTACGCTTCCCGAGCCGCGGAAAAGTTCTTCTCGCGCACGTAGGTGACCGCGATCGCCCGCTGCGCAAGAACGCGGTAGACGAGCGGCGCGTCGGCAAGGGCCACGAGGGAGGCATGGACCTTTCGGGCCGCGTCGTATTGTCCCGCTGCGGCACAAGCGTGGCCCAGTTCCAGCCGGGCATCGAGTCGTTGCCGGGGCTCGGCCTCGCGCATGGCGATCGCCTCGGCGTAGCACGTGCGAGCCTCGGCCAAATCGCCCGACTGGCTTGCCTGGCGCGCCAAGGCCAACAGCACCCGCACACGGTCGGGCGGCGCAAGCCCCGGATCGGCCAGCAAGGTCCGTAGCGCGCTGGGGCTCGCTGGGGCCCCCGTCTCGCGCACAAGACGCACCAGCATGGCCAACGCGGTCCGGCGATGGCACGCCACAACGGCTGCGTTCTCAGCCACGTGGCCTGCCTCGGTTGCCGCCTCCCTGGCGCGCTTCTGCCCGCCGAGCGCCGCGGCCAAGCCGAGCCGAGCCACGGCGAGATAGTCGGCGTGCAGGTCCTTCGTTGCAACGATCCTGGCATACTCCGCCGCGGCCGCGGCAAGGTTGCCAGCGGCGGCAGCGACCGAGGCGGCTTCGAAGCGGGTAGCCACGGCGTCGGGAAGCGCGGCGTGGAAGTGTGCGTCGCGCAGGACTTCCGTCGGCGACCAAGCTCGGCCATAGACCGCCAACTCGTCGACCTCGAGCATGGCCCCACCCCAACCCGAGCCCGCGAAACCCACGCGAAATCGCTCGCCCGGTTTCGGGGGAGCATACGGGCCGGCGTAATCGCCCTGAGCAATCAATCGTCCGTCGAGATGCAGGCGCATGCGTTGGCCGTCCCACACCGCGCCCAGGTGATGCCATACGCCGTCGGTTTCGGGGCCGCTGCGAATGCCGATGGAATGTCCGGGACGCGGCCGGCCGATCTCCAGGCCGAGGCTCTTGTCGGGTTCGAGCAGGGTTACGCGAAACCCGTCCCAATAGCCGCTTCCTGCCGAAAACAGGGTCGCGCCGAGGGGCACCGAGTCGCCCCGATGGATCCCCAGCCCGCGCGTGCGAAACCACGCCGTCAACGTGAACGCACCCTCGGTGACCGGAAACGGGTCGGCCGAGAGGACGTCGCGGTCCAGACGCACGGCCTTCTTCTCGGGCCAGCGGCCGTCGACCAGCGTGAGTTGTGCCGGCTGGCCTGGCGCCGAGGCAGGCCCCAAGGTCAGGTCGCCCCCTTGGTTGGCGAGATTGGGTACCCGGGCGTCGGTCGGCGCAAGCCCCTCGAATGTGTAGTAACGGAGGATTGCCGGGCTGGCGAGAACCTTGTCGCGGTGCGCGCGCCATGCCTGATAGGTCCCGCCGGCAGCGGGCTCCTGGCCGAGGGCGCCCGCTGTACTCGTCACCACGCCTGCAAGGACCACAGTCCATCGGAAAGGGCAAAACAGCGTCATGTGCGGCGGACCTCCTCATGCCCCAGCGGCACGATGGGGACAATCGATTCAAGCCGGATAATCTG
Source organism: Blastopirellula marina (assembly GCA_020721945.1). GTDB lineage: Bacteria > Planctomycetota > Planctomycetia > Pirellulales > Thermoguttaceae > JANLFZ01. The sequence goes on along the minus strand of DYLT01000153.1, from coordinate 4,669 downwards.
AACGCTCGATGGTAGTGCATGGGCCGCCGCGCCGTAAGGGGGGCTTGTCCTAGGCGCATGAATTACCCGACGCCGCCACTCTTACTGGCCTTGGGGTCGCTTCTCGTCATCTGGTGGCGTTGCGAGAAGATGGGCCGCTCTTGCGTGAATACGAAATCGAGGGTCCGAGCGCGCAACCCCCGGTTCGAATCCCAGGCCGGAACGAAGTTGACGATGTGCTGGACCACTCCGGCCTCCTGGTTGTACGCCTCTTCGACGAGAAACGATTTGTCGCGGATGCCTTCTTCTTCTCCGGCATCCTCCCCTTCGTCGCCAGGCGCCTCGTCCGCCAGCGTGACAAGCCGGCACACGTCGGCCCCGGAGTCCTGCCGGACGGATCGGGCCTGCCCGCCTGCAAAGCCAGCCGCATGGTGGAACAGCCAGACGACCAAGAGCGCCGAGCAAAGCGAAATCGGTTGGGCACGCATGTTGGACCTCGATTGGGCGAGAAAAGATGCCGTTGTGAGCGTATCCATCCGCCGGACCTCGCCTGGCTGAGGATGGCTTGCTTCCGCCTGCCGGATATGCCAGATTTGCCGATGATGTCGCCACACCACCCCGAAGCGCCAGCGAGGGCCGCCTGCCTGGCGCGGGCACACGAACCCGACGCGCCAGCGAGGGATCCGCGACCGTGCGCCCGAAAGGGGCAGCCTCATTTTCGCGGGCTTCGCCGCGAGAATCGGGACAGTCCCCGCGAGCGGTTCCAGGCGGTCCACCTTACGTAGGGTGGCGTTGATGGCCTTGCTGGCGCGGGTCGGATGGCCCTCGCGGGCGCTTCGGGTTGGTATGGGGGGACGAAGGAGTGGAGCCGAGAGGAAAGACGTCGCATGAAGACCAATTCCGTTAAGAGGAAACTGCGCGAGGGCCAGCCGACGTTCGGTACGTGGCTCAGTCTAGACAATTTGCACTCGGCCCGCGTCTTGGCCCGCATCGGCTTCGACTGGCTGACGCTCGATCTGGAGCACTCGGCGATCGACTGGTCGCAGGCGGCGGCGGTGTTTGCGGCCATTGCCGACGCCGGGTGTGTACCGCTGGGCCGTGTTCCCGAGGGCAATCATCACCTGATCAAGCGGGTGCTCGACGCGGGGGCCTGGGGCATTGTGGTGCCGATGGTCGAGACGGCCGAGCAGGCGGCCCGGGCGATTGCCGCGGCGAAGTACCCGCCCGAGGGCAACCGCAGCGCCGGCGGCGGCATGCACGCCTTGAACTTCGCGGCCTCGCCCGACGAGTACTACGAGCGGGCCAACGACGAGATCCTCGTGGTGCTCCAGACCGAGAGCCCACGCGGGGTCGAGAATGCCGAGGCCATCTATCGCCTGCCGGGCTGCGACGCGATCTTCGTCGGTCCGGTCGATCTGCGCTTCACCATGCGAAGCCTTCACCGCCGGGCTCCCACGGCCGAGGAACACGAGGCGTTGGTGCAAGAGGTCCTTGCGATGGGCCGGCGGGTCGGAACGCCCACGGGCATCCATTGCATGGATCCCGAGTCGGCCCTGCGGCGCGCCGCCCAGGGAATGCAGTTTCTTGCCGTCGGCAGCGACCTGCGCATGCTCACGCTGAAGGCCGAAGAGACGGTGCGCACGCTCTGGCCAGACAGGCCGCGCGGCCCGTTGGCGAAGTACTGAACGTTGCACGGCGTTCCTGGCGCTACCGAGTGCCGGCAGCGTCCAGCGCCGCGCGGAGGAACCGGCCCGTGGGGTGGTCGTCGCGCGCGGCGATCTCCTCCGGTGTGCCGACTGCGGTCACATAGCCGCCGCGATCGCCCCCTTCGGGACCGAGGTCGATGATCCAGTCGGCGGTCTTGATCACGTCGAGGTTGTGCTCGATGACGATGACCGTATTGCCCAGGTCGACCAGTCGGCCGAGCACGGCCAGGAGCTTGCGGATGTCGTCGAAGTGCAGGCCGGTGGTCGGCTCGTCGAGGATGTACAGGGTGTTTCCGGTATCGACCCGGGCCAGCTCGGTGGCGAGTTTGATCCGCTGGGCCTCGCCGCCGGAGAGGGTGATCGACGACTGGCCCAGGGTGAGGTATCCCAGCCCGACCTCCTGAAGTCCCCCCAGAAGCCTCGCGATGACGGGGAAGTTCGCGAAGAACGTCAAGGCGTCGTCGACCCGCATCTCCAGCACGTCGGCGATCGAGTGGTCTCGGTAGCGGATTTCGAGGGTCTGGCGGTTGAAGCGTTTTCCTTCGCACACCGGGCACGCGACGTAGAGGTCGGGCAAAAAGTTCATCTCGATCTTCTGCACGCCCTGGCCCTGGCACTCTTCGCAGCGGCCTCCCTTGACGTTGAAGCTGAACCGGCCGGCCTGGAAGCCTCGCCGTTTTGCGTCGCGGGTGTTGGCGAAGACCTTGCGGATCTCGTCGAACACGCCGGTGTAGGTGGCAGGGTTGGAGCGCGGGCTGCGGCCGATCGGCGATGGGTCGATCTGCACCACCTTATCGATCTTGTTCGCGCCCCGGAGCGCGGAGAACGGGCCGGGCTTCGGCGCGATGCCGCCCAGGTGGCGCACCATCGCCCGCGCCAGCGTCTCGTTCAAAAGCGAACTCTTGCCCGAGCCGCTCACGCCCGTCACGCAGGTGAAGGCCGACAGCGGGAAGCTCACCGTGATGTTCTTGAGGTTGTTCGTGGTGACGTTCTCGAGCGTCAGCATGCGGGTCTTGGCGATACGGCGCCGGCGCGTGGGCACGGGAATACGCTCGGCCCCGCCAAGGTACCGGCCGGTCGGCGAGGCGGGGTCTCGGGCCACCTCGTCGGGCGTGCCCTGGGCCACGATCCGGCCGCCGTGCCGCCCGGCCCCCGGCCCGAGGTCGACCAGCCAGTCGGCCTGGCGCATGATGGCCTCGTCGTGCTCGACGACCACCACCGTGTTGCCGCGGGATTGAAGATCGCGCATGGCATCGACCAGGCGCTGGTTGTCGCGCGCGTGAAGCCCGATCGACGGCTCGTCGAGCACATAGCACACCCCCACCAGGCCCGAGCCCAGCCCGGTCGCCAGGCGCACCCGCTGAAGCTCGCCGCCGCTGAGCGTGTCGGCCGGTCGATCGAGCGTGAGGTATTCGAGCCCCAGCCGGTCGAGAAACTCGAGTCGGGCGACGATTTCCGAGACGATGGGGTCGGCCACGGGACGTTCGTCGTCGGAAAAGGACAGGGTGGCGAAGAACGCGCGGGCCTGGCGCACCGTCATGGACGCCGTCTCGTGAATCGCCTTGCCCGCCACCCGCACCGACCGGGCCTCGGGGCGCAGCCGGGTGCCGCCGCAGTCGGGGCATTTCACCTGGCCGCGGAACGCTTCGAGCCGCTGCCGGCCGTCGTCGTCGGCCGACTCGTACTCCCGCTCCAATAGCCAAAGCACCCCGACGAACTTGCGACCGTCGCCGCGCACGAGCGTGTCGAACTGCTTGGGCTTCAGCTTGTCCAACGGCGTGTTCCAGCGAGCCCCGATCGAGGTGAGAAACGGTCCGAGCACGGCATGGGCCTTGCGCAGCGCTGCCGGCGCGTCGCGCCACGGGGCGAGAGCCCCCGACGCCGGCGAAAGCGACGTGTCGGGGATCACCAGGTCCGGGTCGAACTCCTCGCGCGCGCCAAGGCCCTCGCACGTGGGACAGACCCCGTAAGGACTGTTGAAACTGAACGTCCGCGGCTCGAGTTCCTCGTAGCTGATCTTGCAGTTCGGACAGGCATACCGCGTGCTGAAGAGCCGGTCCCGCCACGTGCCGTTGGCGCCTCTTGCCCGTTGGTCCGGCGCCCGCTGGTCGTAAGCGGCCACCACCAGTCCCTCGCCATGCTTGACGGCCAGGTGGATCGACTCGGCCAGACGGGGGCGCACCCCCTCGCGGATGACCACCCGATCGACGATCGCCTCGATGTGGTGCGGCTTCTGGTGGACCAAGGCCGGCGGGTTGTCGACCTCGATCACCTCGCCGTCGACCCGCGCGCGGAGAAATCCCGCCTTGCGCACCGACGCCAGCGCCTCGCGGTGCTCGCCCTTGCGCCCACGCACGACCGGCGCCAGCACCATCAACCGCGTCCCCTCCGGCAAGGCGAGCAATTCTTCGAGGATCTGTTCGGGCGTCTGCTGGCGGATCGGCGCGCCGCACTGGTAACAGGTCGGCTCGCCCAGCCGCGCGTAGAGCAACCGCAAGTAATCGTAGATTTCGGTCGCCGTGGCGACGGTGCTTCGCGGATTGCGCCCGCCGGCGCGCTGGTCGATCGAGACCGTCGGCTGAAGCCCTTCGATCAGGTCGACCTCGGGCCGCTCCAACTGGTGAAGGAACTGCCGCGCGTAGACCGATAGGCTCTCGATGTACTGCCGCTGCCCCTCGGCGTAAAGGGTGTCGAAAGCCAGGGAACTCTTGCCCGAACCACTCGGCCCGGTGATGACCACGAGCCGGTTGCGCGGCAAGTCGAGGTCGAGGTTCTTCAAATTGTGCATCCGGGCGCCGCGGATGCGGATCGATTCGTCGGCGACAAGGGTCGGTCCGACCGCGGCTTCCGGCAGGGACTGGCTCATGCCTTGCCCAGGCACATGATCTGAGGGACTGGCAAATTACTCAGCTTACCCGACTTGCCCGGCAATGGCAAGAAAGCGGGTAACAAGGCGACCCGGCACGGCGGCGCGGCGTGCCGCG
>DYLT01000522.1 GCA_020721945.1 Blastopirellula marina | reverse complement strand
CCGCCGGTGGTCTTCTACAACCGGTCGAACGAGGCCGGGGCGATGCTCAAGCCCGGCGACTTCGACTGGGCCGGCATTTTCGGCCGGGGCGTGCGGTGGTTCCATTCCGGCGGCATCTTCGCCGCGCTGTCCGACACGACCTCGGAACTGATCGTCGAGGCGATGCAGGCCGCCAAGAAGACCGGCACCATCAACTCGTTCGATCTCAACTACCGGGCGAAACTCTGGGCGCCGATCGGCGGGCGCCCGCGCGCCCAGACCGTCCTGCGGCGGATCGTCAGCCACGTCGATGCCCTGATCGGCAACGAAGAGGATCTCCAGTTGGGTCTGGGCATTGCCGGTCCCGAGGCGACCTCGAAGTCGAAGCTCGATCCCGAGACGTTCTTCGCCCTGATCGGGCGCGTGGTCGAGCAGTTCCCCAATGTGAAGATGGTCGCCACCACCCTGCGGCACGTGCATTCGGCCAACCGGCACGATTGGGCCGCCGTGCTCTGGCTGGACGGCCAGCGCTACGTCAGCCCCACCTGCCAGCTCGACGTGCTCGATCGCATCGGGGGCGGCGATGGTTTCGCCGCCGGGTTGATCTATGGGCTGATCTCCGGCCGGTCGCCTGAAGAGGCCCTGCGCCTCGGCTGGGCGCACGGGGCCCTGTTGACCACCTTCCCGGGCGACGTGACCATGGCGACACTCGCCGAGGTCGAGGCCGTCGCCAAGGGCGGATCGGCCCGGGTCCAGCGGTAGCGCAGCTTGCGAAACTCGGCGCCGGCGACCATAATCGGCGGTCGTCGTCGTTCGTCTTTGCACCTCCCCAAGTGAGAGCCAGCCATGAGCCGTCCCAGCGAACACGCCTCGTCCCGTCGCGACTTCTTGAAGACCACCGGCCGTCTGGCGGCTGCCACGGCGTTGGCGGGGGTGGCCGTCCCGCACGTTCATGCCGCGGAAAACCACACGATCCAGGTCGCCCTGATCGGGTGCGGGGGACGGGGCACGGGGGCGGCCAGCAATGCCCTGTCGGTCAAGAACGGCCCGATCAAGCTCGTGGCCATGGCCGACGTCTTCGAGCGCAAGCTGTCGGGCAGTTACGCGAACCTCAAGCGGCAGTACGAAGCCCAGGTCGATGTGCCCGAGGAGCGCAGGTTCCTCGGATTCGACGCCTACCGCAAGGCGATGGACTGCCTGAAGCCGGGCGACGTCGCGATCTTCGCCACGCCGCCGGCATTCCGCTGGGTCCACTTCGCCTACGCCATTCAGAAGGGCCTCCACGTGTTCATGGAGAAACCGGTCACGGTCGATGGCCCCACGACCCGGCGCATGCTCCAACTCGCCGAGGCGTCGCAGCGGAAGAATCTCAAAGTGGGGGTGGGGCTGATGGTCCGGCATTGCCGCGGGCGCCAGGAGCTGTTCGAGCGCATCAAGTCGGGCGAGATCGGCGACCTCGTGGCCCTGCGCGCCTACCGCATGGGCAGTGGCGGCGGCACGGCCGGCCCCAAGCCAGAGAACCTGACCGAGCTGCTCTACCAGGTCCAACGCTTTCACGCCTTCCTCTGGGCCAGCGGCGGCGTGTACAGCGACTACTACATCCACCAGATCGACGAGTGCTCGTGGATGAAGAACGCCTGGCCGGTCAAGGCGCAAGCGGTCGGCGGGCGGCACTTCCGCGGCAACTCGGTCGACCAGAACTTCGACACCTACTCGGTCGAGTACACCTACCCCGACGGCACGAAGCTGTTCTACTACGGCCGGAATATTCCGGGCTGCCACAACGAGTTCGCCAGCTACGCCCATGGCACCAAGGGCGTAGCTGGCGAACTCGTTGTGGCAGCCC
>DYLT01000521.1 GCA_020721945.1 Blastopirellula marina | reverse complement strand
CCGTGGACCTGTGCCAGTGGGCGGCGCAAGCCGACCACACGACCCCCGTCGAATACGAGCCCACGCCCAACGGCTGCATCGCGACCTATGCCAACGGCGTCAAGCTCGTGATGCGCGACACGGGTTGGCTGGGCCTGGGGACATGCAGCGCCCGGTACGAAGGCGAGGAGGGTTGGGTCGAGACCGGCGATACCGGACGCGTCGAGCTGTCGGCTGGCGCGCGGGCCGAACAGCGGGTCTTCACCGAGGTCGGCACGTCGCCGGTCAGCCACGTGAAGAACTTTCTCGAGTGCGTCAAGACGCGGGCGCCGGCCAACGCGAACGCCGACGTGGCCGCCCGATCCCACATCGTCTGCCACGCCGCCTACATCGCCTGGCAGCTTGGCCGGACCCTGAAGTTCGATCCGGTCAAGGAGGCGTTTATCGGCGACGCCGAGGCCAACCGCATGCGCTCCCGGGCGCTGCGCGAACCGTGGCGAATCTGATCCTGCGCATCTCTGAAGGAGAAACCCATGCGTTGCATCTTCCGACGGTTGCTTTCCCTCGTGGTTGTGGCGGTCGCGGCGGTGGCCACGGCGGCGGAAACGGACTTGATGAAAGAGACCGACCCGGCCCGGCTGGTCGCCGTGCTCCAGGCGCCCGACGCGCCGCGGTTCGACAAGGCCAAGGCCTGCCAGCGCCTGGCCGTGATCGGCACGAACGACGCGGTTCCCATCCTGGCCCGCCTGCTGGACGACGAGAAACTGGCCCATTACGCCCGGTTCGGCCTCGAGGCCATGCCGGATCCGGCGGTCGACGAGGCCTTGCGCGCGGCGATCGACCGCCTGACGGGCCGCCACCTGGTGGGCGTCCTCAACTCGATCGGCTTCCGCCGCGACGCCAAGGCCACCGAGGCCCTGATCAAGCGACTGGGCGACTCGGACGTGGCCGTGGCCTCGGCGGCGGCCTCGGCGCTGGGCCGAATCGGCACGCCGAAAACCTCGCAGGCCCTGCGGGCAACCCTGGCCGTCGCCTCGCCCGAGCTGAAACCCTGGGTGGCCGACGCGTGCCTCGCCTGCGGCGAGCAGCTCTTGCGCAAGAACGACCGTGCCACGGCGGCATCCCTGTTCGACGCCCTGCGCACGTCTAACGCCCCCAAGCACCATCGGCTGGCCGCGACGCTCTGGGCGATCCGCGTGCGGCAAGGCGACGGGGTCGGCCTGGCGATCGAGCAACTCCGGTCGGACGATGCCGACTTCTTCGCGGTGGGACTCCAGGCTTGCCGCCGGATCCCCGGCCCAACCATGACCCAAGCCATGTCCGCGGTGATGGACACACTTCCTCCTGCGCGCCAGGCCTTGCTCGTGGCGGCGCTGGCCGGCCGGCAGGACGAGGCGGCCATCCCCGCGGCACTGAAGGCCGCCAAGAGCCCAGCGCCGCAGGTCCGTGCCGCGGCGATCAGGGTACTGGCCAAGCGGGCCGATCCCGTCGCCGTGCCCGTGCTGCTCGAAGCCGCCGTGGCTGCCGACGAGGCCCTGGCCCAGGCCGCGCAGGCGGGCCTGGCGAGCATCCCCGGCAAAGCCGTGGACGACGCCATCGTCGCCCGACTGACCGACGACGACGCGAAGCTCCGCCGCGTGGCCATCGAGCTGACCGGACAGCGGCGCATCGCCGCGGCCCTACCCGCCCTGAAAAAGGCGGCCGACGATCCCGACGAGCAGATCCGGCACGCGGCGGTCAAGGCCCTCGCCGTGGTGATCGATCCCAAGGACCTCTCCATGCTCGTCGAGCGGTTCCTGAAGGCCGCGTCGGCCGCCGACAAGACCGCGGCGCGCGAGGCCCTCAAG
>DYLT01000520.1 GCA_020721945.1 Blastopirellula marina | reverse complement strand
CGAGCCGCTTCTCGACCGCCTCGCGAAGCGCGGCCGAGCGGCCCGCCGAAAGATCGTGCCGCGTGGCCTCGACCAGCGCGCCGGCCACCGTGCGCAGCGTCGCGACCGCCTGGCGGCTGTCGTCCGAGGCCGCCAGTTCGGCCTCGACCTCGGCCCGCTCGGGTCCTTCGAGTTGCCCCAAGGCATAGGCCGTCAGCCGGGCGGCGTGGATCTCGGCTTCGTTCGATTCGTGACGGTTGACGCTCATCGTCGCACCTCATCGGGCTGTCGGCCAGGCTTGGGAAGATCGGGCCGCGCGGGCCCGCCCAGCAACTGCCGGGTCGTGGGGTGCTGCCTCACGGACTTCAACGCCCGGTGCATCAGCACGCGGACGTTTCCCTCGCTGGTTTCAAGGATCTCGGCGATCTCGCGGTACGTACACCCCTCGGTCCACAAGGCGACCACCTCGCGTTGCGTGATGGGCAGTTGCGCCACCACCTGGTTGAGTTGGCAATACAAGTCGTGCCGTTCGGCGGCCATGGCGGGATCCATCTCGCGACTGAGACAATGTTGCGGCGCCACGTCCTCCAAAGGGGCCATGCGCCGGTGCGAACGCATCCAGTCGACCGCCCGGTTCCGGCATACCGTGAACAGCCACGGTCCAACCCGGTCGGCCAGATCGTCGGGCGACTGGTCGCAAAGACGGAGGAAGGCGTGCTGGACGACGTCGCGCGCGGCGTCTTCGTCGCCGAGGAGGCGCCGGGCGAACCGCACCAGTGGGACTTCGTACTGCTCCAGCGCCGAAGTGACCCACTGCCGCCGCTGCCCGGGAGTTGTTTGCGTGGCCATCGTTGACTCCCACGTGCGCCGTGTTTACCAGTACAACGCCCCAGGGACCGGGCCGTTACACGCGACCGGGGCGCGCGGCGCTCCCCCGGGGCGAGGGGTGTTGTGCGGCTGGCGCGGTCCAGGGTATTCTGTTCGGCACCGTGGCCGACCCGATCCGGTCGCGTCGCGCATCCGATGGCCCTCAGGTGCCCCAAGAAGGAGCCTCGTGCGATGAAGACCCTACCGCGAACTTGGGCTGGGGTGGCTCTCGCTTGGCTTGCCGGCGCGGTGGTCGCCGTGGCCGCGCCCGCTTCGCCGGCCCGATTTACGCCCTTGGCGCCGGTGCCGGCGCCGAAGATCCTCGACCGCGCCGTGGCGCATCCCGGCTCGTACGGCGTCGAACGGATCGTCGATGGTCTGCCGGCAACGGAGTATTCGTCCAACGGCAAGGGGCTCGACACGTTCATTACCTTCGATTTTGGCCAGCCCGTCAAGATCGCGGCCTTCTATCATCTGGACCGTCGCGATCCGGCGACCGTGGCCGAGTCGCGCCTGACGTTTGGCGACACCGCCGACCTGGCCAGGCCGCAAAGCACGGCCACGGTGCGGCACGCCAACGTACGGTCGGGGGTCACGTTCCATGCCTTGGCGGCTCCCGTGACCGCCCGGTACGTCAAGTGGCAAGTCACCGCCCTGGGGCCGCACAAGTACGGCACCGTGGGCGGGGCCGAGATCCGCTTCTACACGGCAGCCGAGCGCGAGCCTGCGCCCACCCGAGACTCCCTCGAGCTGATCAGCCAACCGGCGGTGGTGCTTCACGAGGGGAAGCCCATGCGCACGGTCGTCGTAAGGATCGAGCACCCCTATGCCGAGTCGGCCGACGCGACGCTCGACATCTCCGGTCTTGGGCCCCAGGCGGTGCGGCTGGCGTTCGGCACGCAAACGGTCGAGGTTGCGGTTCCCGCGGCCGAGCGCGAGACGACCCTGTCGGCGGCGATTCGTTGGGAGGGCAAGGCGATC
>DYLT01000519.1 GCA_020721945.1 Blastopirellula marina | reverse complement strand
CCCGCCGTGGCCGCCGGCCCGATCGCCCTGGCGACGACCGACGTCGCCACGCTCTTCTACTACTTGGGCCTGGCGGCCATGGTGCTCGCTTAGGGCCCGCGCCAAGCCGGCCGCTTGTTGGGCGGCTGCCGGGCTTGGTATCATCGTGGCGCATCGCCTCCCGTCACCAACGCCCCGAGGGTCTTGATCCCATGCGATTCGCCGTGCTCCCCCGCGTGCTTGCGTCGTTGGCCATCGTCTTGCTGTGGGTGTCCGCGCCCGCGGCCCAAGAGAAAAGCGTCCGTCCGGACATCAACAAGTCGCACCCGAAGCCCGACCTGAAGAAGTTGATCGAGCGGTTCGAGAGCAAGGATCGAGACGTGGTCAAGAGCCGCGACGCGATCCTCGCGGCCTGCGCGCTGCAACCGGGCATGGACGTGGCCGACGTGGGCGCGGGCACGGGCCGGTTCACGCGGCCGTTTGCCTTGAAGGTCGCTCCCGCCGGCAAGGTCTTCGCCGTCGACATCAACGAGACCTTGCTCCGGCACATCGCGGCGTCTTGCCAGGAACAGAAGATCGCCAACGTGACCACCGTGCTGGGCACGGCAGCGTCGGCCAATCTCCCGCGCCAGTCGGTCGATCTGGTCTTCCTTTGCGACACGTACCATCACTTCGAGTTCCCCCAGACGATGCTGGCGTCGATCTTCGAGGCGCTGCGTCCGGGCGGGCGGGTGGTGCTGGTCGAGATGCACAAGCGGGGTTCGATGGCGGGCCATGTGCGCATGGACCAGAAGACGGCCATCGCCGAGTTTGCCGACGCCGGGTTCACGCGGGTCGACGAGCGCGACCTGGGGACGACCCAGTATTTGGCCCGGTTCGAGAAGCGGTCGTTCCGCCCGCCCGCCGTGCCCCTGGTCGTCCACGATCCCTACTTCAGCATCTGGTCGTTTGCCGACGGTCTGGCCGCCGATTGGCCCCGGCATTGGACGGGCGCCATCCACGCCCTGGCGAGCATGGCGCGCGTCGATGGCCAGAGTTTCCGCCTGATGGGCATCGAGCCCCGCGATTGCCCCCCGATGACGCAAATCGGGCTCGAGGTGCTCCCCACGCGCACGATCTACGACTTCGAGGATGCCGGAATCCACGTGCGGCTGACCTTCACCTCGCCGCTCTTGCCCCGCGATCTGGAACTCGTCAGCCGCCCGGTGACTTATCTCACCTGGAGCGTGTGGTCGGTCGACGGCCGCGAGCACGAGGTCTCGCTCTACTACGACAACACGGCGGAGTTGGCGGTCAACGAGGCGAAGCAGGCGGTGCGATGGTCGCGCCCGAAGGTCGAGGGCCTCGTGGTGATGCGCATGGGGTCGGACGAGCAGCCCGTGCTCCAGAAGCAAGGCGACAACCTGCGGATCGACTGGGGCTGGGCCTACGTGGCGGTTCCGGCGGGCGAGGGGGTTTCGACGGTGATCGCCGATCATCAATCGGCACGCCAGGGATTTGTCGCCAGCAAGCTCCCCACGCAGGACGACACCGCGATGCCCCGCCCAGCCCATCAGAACTGGCCCGTGGCCGCGGTGCGGTTCGACCTTGGGCGCGTCGGCACCCAGGCCGTGACCCGGCATGTCATGCTGGCGTATGACGACGAGTATTCGATCGAGTACCTGGGCGTGAAGCTCCGGCCCTATTGGCGGCGCAACGGAGCCGGGGCGCCCGAGTTGCTCGCGGCCGCGGCCCGGCAGTACGGCGACCTCGCGCGGCGGTGCGAGGCCTTCGATCGCCAGTTGGTGGCCGCCCTGGTGCGCGTCGGGGGGCGGGGCTACGCGGACCTGGGCGCGCTGGCCTACCGGCAGGC
>DYLT01000518.1 GCA_020721945.1 Blastopirellula marina | reverse complement strand
ATGGTGCCAGGCCTCAGCCGCCCAGCGGCAGCCTCGGCGGCGCGCATAACTCAGGAGGGATCAGCCCGGCGGGCCCGCGGGCCAGCCTTTCTTCAACACCGAACAGGCCATCCTGAACAACAACACCCCTGCCAAAGTGGCTTTTCTGGCGCGGTCGGCGAGCTTCGACTGGGGGTGGTACCTGGGCGAAGCCACAGATCCACCCTCAAGCAGCCCTCCCGGCGCGCCGCCGTTGGCGGAAGCCATTGCAGTCCAGGGCGCCGCCACCCCCGCCGGCGGTACGTTCGGGTTGGCGGGCAACAATTCGGGCGCGGCTGCCCTCCTCAACGACTCGAATCGCGTGCTCTTCATCGCCGACATTCTGGGTCTTAACGCCGTGGGACTTTTCTCCTGGACGAGCGGAGGCGGAGCCAAGTCCGTGGTCAATACACGGGACGCCCTGCCCGACGGCGCCAACACTGTCCTGAGGGCCGGGCCGCCTTCGATCAGCGACACTGAGATCCTGATGCGAGTCTTCAAGGCCGGAGGTCGGGCTACGTGGTATGCCAAGCGGCTGGAGGCCGGGATGCTCGGCCTTCGCAAGATCGTGGCGGAGTTCGACTATGTGCCGGGCGCGGGAACCGTGGCCTCCGCGGGCGGTCTCTCAATGAACGCGAAGGGCGAAGTGGTGTTCGTTGCGGCGCTCCTGGGTTCGGATTTCTATCCGCGTTTGGGAATCCTCGGCAGCGTTCCGGCCACTGGTCTTGAGGCGGCGATCCTCGCCGGCCGTGACGCCCCTGGGGGAGGGACGTTTACTTCCTTCGGGCTCCCCCAGCTTAACAACGGTACCCAGGTGGCGTTCTTCGCGAACACGACCGCCGGGCAGGGCATCTTCATTGCGACCAAGGACGCGTCGACGCTGGCCGTGGCGCGCGCCGGAGATCCGTGGCCGGGTGGCGGCATCTTCACCGGCTTCGCCAACAGTCTGATGTTGAACGACAGCGGCCAAGTCGCCTTCCGGGGAAACAAGAGCGGCGGTTCGGGTCTCTTCGTCGGAACGGGCGATGGCGCGCCACAGCCGGTCGCCCTTACGGGGCAGGTTCTCTCCGGCATCGGGACGATCAACAGCGTTCCCGGCTGGAACTGGAGGTTGAACGCATCCGGCCAGGTAGCGTTCTTCTCCAACCTCTCAACCGGCCAGGGCATCTTTCTGGGCTCCACGAGCGGCGAGCCCCAAGTGGTGGCACGGAATGGCGATGTGGCTCCGGGGCCGGAGGGGCGACGTTCGGCTTCTTCCGCGAGGACAGCATTGACCTCAATGCTTATGGCAAGGTTGCCTTTTGGTCCGGGCTGAACAATGCCTCTCCCTCACCCGCTTCCGTCTGGCAGGGGTGGTTCCTTGGTTCGACCGTGGCGCCGCCGTCACCGAGGCTCCTACATACGCAGTCCCTGCCGGGTGGTTGGCTACCCGCAGTCGTTTCGCCCGGTTCAAGGGTCGCAGTCCTGGCGAATTCCGGGGAGATGGCCATCTACGTCCCCAACGTTTTGCAGGGCACGCAGCCTCGCATCGTCATCGCCAGCGTTGATGGAACGCTCCGGAACTTGGCGACTAACGGGGACACGGCCCAGGGCACGGGCAGCGATTTCGCAAAGTTGTACCTGCCCCTGGCAGCCACTCCGTCGGGCAAGTTCCTGTTCGGCGGCATGCTGGTGAACGGTCCGGCCAAAGCCGGCATCTTCATGAACAAGCCCTGATCGCACCAGGGGCACGGCGCCGCCGTGCCCCTGGTGCGTCATCGCCGCCGGCCCAAACCGGTGAAGAACTTTGCCAGCGTCTCGGTGGTGCGGTCCT
>DYLT01000152.1 GCA_020721945.1 Blastopirellula marina | reverse complement strand
GACCCACCTCGGTCTTCAATCGCGCCAGCCGCTCGACCAGCGCCTGACGCCGGGCCGGACGCACCAGCCACTCGATCACATGGTCGGCGATCTGGACCGATTTGTCCTCGCACGTAAGGTACTCGGGAAACAGCACGCGCTCGGCCCCGGGCTGCGCGGGGTCGTAGGGAGTCAGATCCCTCGGAAACAGCTCGTCGGTCGTTAGCAGGTTCACCAGCGTAATGTACTTCACCTTGCGAAAGAACCCCTGCACCACGTACGCCGGCCGGCTGATCCAATAGAGGATGACCGTCGGCTTGACGTGGTACAACAACTCGAGCGACACCGAGCCCGACACCGCCATGCAGCAGTCGGCCAGACGGATCAGCTCGGGCGTGCGACCGCAGTGGACCTCGACCGGCAGCCCGCTCTGGGCTACCTGGCCGCGGGCGATCTCGGCCTGATGCGGCTTGAACGCGGCGATGGCGAACCGCACGTCGGGCACCACGTCGCGCACCCGGCCGGCGGCCTTCAGGAACCAGCGCAGGTTGTGCGTCACTTCCTGAGTCCGCGAGCCGGGAAGGATCGTGACCAACGGCCCCGATCGCTTGCGGAACTCGTCGAGGAACGCCTCGTCGAGTGCTTGCCGGCGGACTTCATCAAAGAACGGGTGGCCCACGAACGTCGCGTTGCAGCCGTGCCGCCGGAACCACGGCTCTTCAAAAGGCAGGCTGCACAGGACGTGATCGACCAAGCGGCGCATCTTCTGGACGCGCCATTGGGCCCACGCCCAGATCTGGGGCGGCGTGTAGTAGAAGACCGGAATACCCTGCGCCTTGGCCTTGCGCGCGATCCACCAGTTGAACCCGGGATAGTCGACCAGCACCACCGCATCCGGCCGCTCGTCGCGAAAGTAGCGCTCGGCGTTTCCAAGAAGGGCCCAGAACTTAGGCAGGTTGACCAGCACCCGGGCAAACCACATGACCGCCAGGGACGTCAAGTCGGCGTAGAGCTCGCAGCCGGCCTCAGCCATCTGGGGGCCGCCATAGCCGACGGCCTCGATCCGGTCGCACCGGGCGCGGAGTTGCCGGATCAGGTTGGCGGCATGGAGATCGCCGCTCGGCTCGCCCACGGAGAAGAAGATCTTCAACTTGTCGCCTGCGGGCATGATGGCTCCTTCCGTGGAAACCGCGTCCGAGGCTTTGCCCGCGATGGCCGCCTTCCCCAGAGTTGGGGTTGCGGACACCTCGGCAAGCCCGAAACGCGTGCCGGCTTTTTCTCCAACGTCGTCCGGACCAGGCGGACCAGTATCGCACAATCTCGCTTACGGTTGAAGGGCACTTCGCCGTGCAGCAAGGGCTTGTCTGGTTGCCCGTTACGAAAAAACCGCGTCGCATCTTCCCTGGGCACTTCGGCTGGTATACCCTGCACACGACCCCGACGCGCCAGCGACGGCCTTTCGCCCCGACGCGCCAGCGACGGCCGCTTCGGCCCGACGGGTTCGCGCGGGCCCTTCGCCCGGCACGGCGTGGGCAAGGGTCGATGGGACCTCCGCGTGTGCGGCGGTCGGCGGCCCGCATGAAAACGGCCCCCGATGGCCTGACGTTTCCTGGGAGCATGAACGATGAGATCACCTCGCGCGAATCCGCATGGGTCGCCTTGCGCTCGGCGAACACGGGATCCGATCCGGGGTTCGCACCACGTCTGGGCGTCTGTTCTTGGCGTCTTGGTGCTAGCGTCGTTTGCGTGGGCCGGCGAGCCGGTCTTTCGCCGTCATGATCTGAACCCCGAGGCAAGCTATTGCGCCTGTGCGGTGATCGATGTCAACCGCGACGGCCGGCTCGACGTGGTCTCGGGCGGATTGTGGTACGAGGCCCCCCACTGGAAGCGACATCCGGTGCGCGACGTGCCGATGATCCGTGGGCGGTACGACGATTACTCGAACTTGCCTCTGGACGTCAACGGCGACGGCTGGCTCGATCTGGTCAGCGCGAACTACCGCAGCGAGACGCTGTTTTGGATCGAGCACCCGGGCAAGTCGCTGGGCCCGTGGACCGCGCACGTCATCGAGAAACCCGGCCCGATGGAGACCGCTCGACTCTACGACGTGGATGGCGATGGCCGGCTCGACGTACTCCCCAACGGGGTACAGTTCGCCGCCTGGTGGGAGCTGGTGCCCGAGGCGCAAGGCAAGTTCCGCTGGGTTCGCCACGACCTGCCCGAGGTGGTCGCCGCGCACGGGATCGGTTTTGGTGATGTCAACGGCGATGGCCGCGGCGACGTCGTGACGCCCAAGGGGTGGCTCGAAGCCCCCCCGGACCGCCGCGCGGGCACGTGGCGATGGCATGCCGATTTCACGCTGCACCGCGACGCGAGTATTCCTATCCTCGTGCTCGATGTGGATGCCGACGGCGATGCGGATCTCGTGTGGGGCCGCGGCCACGACCTCGGTGTCTATTGGCTCGAGCAGGTGCGCGACCAGGCGGCGGTGCGCTGGGTTCGCCACGCGATCGACACGAGTTGGTCGCAGGCCCATTCGCCGCTTTTGGCCGATCTCGACGGGGACGGCCAACCTGAGATCGTCTTTGGCAAGCGCTACCTGGGGCACGAAGGCCGCGACCCCGGCGAACTCGACCCCTTGGCGATCTACTGGTACAAGTTCGACCCCAAGACCAGGACGTTCCGGCGCGGCACGATCTCGTCGGGCGGGCCGGCAGGCTTTGGACTCGATCCCAAGGCCGCCGACCTCGACGGCGACGGCGACCTCGACCTGGTGGCCGCCGACCGCAACGGCCTCTACTGGTTCGAGAACTGCCCTCAGACGCCAGCGGATGAGGGGTCGAAGCCTCGTGTTTCTCCTCTCCCGCTTGCGGGCGGGGGACCCAAGGTGAGGGCGGCTGGCGCATCCACACCCCCCGACGACGACCACCGCAAGCTCCTTGTCTACCGAGACGATTCCGGCGCGTTGCATGAGGTCAAGACCCCTGCCGACTGGGCCATCCGCCGATCCCACGTATTGGCCAACGTGCAGCTTGTGATGGGGCCGCTACCAGGGCCCGAGCGGCGCGTGCCGCTGGACGTGAAGATCCTCGGCGAGGAGAAAACGCCTCGCTACCGGCGGATCCGACTCACCTTGGCCGCGGAGCCCGGCGACCGAGTGCCCGCGTACCTGCTCGTGCCCCACGGAATTCGCGCAAGGGCGCCTGCCGCCTTGTGCCTGCACCAGACCACGTCGATCGGCAAAGGGGAGCCGGCCGGGTTGGGCGGTCGGGCCACGCTGCACTACGCTGACGAACTGGCCAATCGCGGCTACGTGTGCCTCGTGCCCGACTACCCCTCGTTCGGCGAGTACGTGTACGATTTCCGCAAGCACCCCGAGTACGCCAGCGGCTCGATGAAGGCCATCTGGAACAACCACCGCGCGGTCGATCTGCTCGAGTCGCTTCCGGAGGTCGATCCGGACCGCATCGTGGCGATCGGCCACTCGCTGGGCGGCCACAACGCCATCTTCACGGCGGTCTTCGACCAGCGGATTCGGGCCGTGATCTCCAGTTGCGGCTTCACGGGCTTCCACGACTACTACCACGGGAAGCTCGCCGGCTGGGCGAGCGACCGCTACATGCCGCGGATCCGCGAGGTGTACGGGAACGACCCCGACCGCGTGCCCTTCGACTTCCACGAGCTGATCGCCGCGCTTGCGCCGCGCCCGGTGTTCGTCAACGCCCCGCTCCACGACGACAACTTCGATGGCGACGGGGTGAAGCGCGTCGTGGCGGCCGCCTCGGCAATCTACAAGCTGCGGGGGGTTGAAGGGCGGCTTCAGGCGGTCTACCCTGACGCGGGCCACGATTTTCCCGACGCAGTCCGCCGGTCGGCCTACGATTGGCTCGACCAATGCTGGAAATGAATGCCGGTTTACCGTTGCCGAGAACGCTCGTCCCCTCTTGAACCTTGCGAGTGACCCTATGGTTCGCCAGACCATCCGCGTATCCCCCGTTGTGCTGGGGTTCGTCGCGTGCTTTCCGTTGTGCGTCCAAGCGGGCGACGCCCCGCCGGCCAAGGTTCGGCACGTTGATCTTGTCCACTTCTCGCACACCGACTACGGCTTCACCGATCATCCGGCCGTATGCCGCGAGCTTCAGGTGCGGTACCTCGACATCGCCATCGACGGCGTGCTGCGCACCCTCGACAAGCCGGCTCCCGCGCGCCTGGCCTGGACGGCCGAGACCACCGTGGCCGTGCTCGACTGGTGGCAGTCGGCCTCGCCCGAGCGGCGGGCCGACTTGCTCAAGGCGGTCCAGAGCGGGCAGTTGGAGATCTCGGCGCTGCCCTTGAACAACACCCCGTTTCTCGACGCGGACCAGTGGCGCACCATGCTCCACTGGCTGCCGGAGGATCTCTGGCAGAAAGCTCGCCCGCTGGCCGCGGTGCAGAACGATGTGAACGGCTTTCCCCGGGCCGGGGCGATGGCGCTTTTGGACCGAGGCATCCGCTACCTTTTCTCGGGCATCAATGAGGATAGCGGCGGGGCCCCCATGCATCGCCCCGCCGCGTTCTGGTGGAAGATGCCCGACGGACGCAAGCTCTTCGTCTATCTGAACTACTCCTACCCCGCGGGTTACTGGTTTTTCGAGCCGGCCGAGTGGCGCCGCGGGCCAGTGCCCCGGGCCAGCGACGCGCGGTATCGGCTGCCCCGGGCGGGCGATTTCCTTGCCGCCGACGAGGCCTCGGTGCGCCGGGCCCATCGGCACTTGCTCGAGCGGCTCCGCGGGTTAGAAGCCGAGGGGTTCGCTTACCCAACGCTTACGCTATCGATCACCAACCAGTGGCGGATCGACAACGACCCACCGATGCTGTTCCTTGCCGACTTCGTCGCCGCGTGGAACCGTTTGGAACTGAAACCCACGCTGCGGCTTACCACCGTCTCCGCGGCGATGAGGCGACTGGAGGCGGAAATCGGCGGCAAGGTGCCGACCCACGAGGGCGAATGGACCGACTGGTGGGCCAACGGCACGGCCTCGGCCCCGCGCGAGGTGGCGGCCAGCCGGCTGGCCAAGCGGCTTTTGGCCGCGGCCGAGTCGCCCGTCTGGGGTCCCATGGACGCCCGCGCCCGGCAAGCCGTCGAGTCCATGCGCAAGGACCTATGCCTCTTCGACGAGCACACGTGGGGCTCCAGCAACAGCGTGGCCCTGCCGTATAGCCTCGACACGCTGGGCCAGTTCAACGAGAAGGCCGCGTTGGCCTACCGGCCCATGGCCCGGGCCGAATGGCTGCTCTCGCAGCGCGTGCGCACGCGTCTGGTGGGCGAAGGCGAGGGCCTTTTCGTGGCGAACCCGGCGGCGTTGCCTTTCAGCGGCTGGATACGGATGCCGGCCACGGCCCTGCGCGAGGACGTTCGGTCGGTCGAGGACACGGCGAGCGGCCATCGGGTTCCGCTGGAGTTCGAGCCGGGGCTGCGGCCCTTCACCCCGCCGGCAGGCCCGGCCGAATTGACCCGCGAGAACACGGCGGCCACGTTTCCCGACAACGCCCCGCGCCAAGTGGCCAGGTTCTGGGTCGAACGTCTTGACGGGCATTCGATCCGCCGGATGAAGCTGCGGCGCGACCCGTGCGCGATGCCGGCCCCACCGGGTACCCATCCCACCGTGCAGACCGACGACCAGGGCTGGCCGGCGGCGGTCACGTGGCCCGCGATGTCCAAGCCGCTGTTCCTGCCGGGGCTGGGCGATTTTCTCTCGGTGACGGTCAAGGGGTTTGCCCCGCGGTGGCGGGCCAAGGAAATCTGGGGCGCCGGCGATGCCCAGCGCGACAAGCTCCGCAAGGAAGGGCTCGACGAGGTCCTCGCCACCGCCGAGGGAAAGGCCGCCCAGGCGGAGAATCCCCACACGATCGTCTTCACGCAGTGGCTGCGCCATCCGCGCCTGGCCTGGGCCGTGCGGCAATTGGAGATCTGGAAGCGCGAGCCCCGCGCGCGCTTGACCTTGCGGTTCCATCGCCTTGCGTACGAGGGGCCCGAGGCATTTTACCTCGCGTTCACGCTCCCGTGCGAAGGCACGATGCCGCGGACCTCCTGCGGCGGCGTGCCGTTCGTGCCCTATGCGGACCAGCTTCCGGGCACGTGCCGCGACTACTTCGGCATCGACGGCTGGGTCCACTACGCCACGCCCGCGGGCCATTGGATCTGGACAAGCCGCGACGCGCCGCTGGTGACCTTCGGCGGGCAGCAGCTCCTGGCGCGGCGCACGACCCCGCCAGCGGCCACCCACCGCGTGCTGGCCATGCTCTACAATAGCCTGTGGTACACGAACTTCGTGGGCGACAGCCCCGGGGTGATGGAGTTCCAGTTCGACCTGGCGTGGCGCGACAAGCTGCCGGCCGAAGGCATCGGGGCGATTGCCGAGGCGCTGGTCGCCGAGCCGCCCTGCATGATCAACCCGGCGTTGCGCGAAGACCCGATCGTCATCGAGCGGCTGTACAAGCCGTAGACGCGCCGGTCAAGTGGGTGGTACCCGCGCCAGCGCGCGGCACCATCGAGGTGGCCGCGGGCCTCGGCGGTGACTCGACGGGCACGTGGGACCTCACGGTAACACTGCCCGGCCAGACGCCGAAGACGTTTGCGAAGTTGCCCGTCGGCCATCCGGCGTGGAAGAAGCTCGATTGGCTGGGGTTCTGTAGCGTCGCCACGCAGCCGACGGCAATCTGGCTCGACAACTTGGAGCTGACCAACCCGGCGGCCCAGTAGAGATCCCTGAGCAGCCGGAGCGGCGCACAAGGCGCCGCGTCCGGCGCTCAGTCAAAACTCCGCCGCGAAGCACTTGCCGGAGCGGCTGACCCAGAAGCCGCGAAACCCGGCAAGATCGTTGCTCCAACCCCAGGAGGGAGGGTTGTGTCGAGTTCCCGCTTCTCGACACGTTCGGCGGAGCCACAACCTAGCTGCTTGGCGCGCGGGAACGCGCGTTTCGGTCCAACAAGGTGTTTCTGGTTCCGGTGACGAGGTGCGTCTTGTACCTGGTTTCGGGGTTCATGTAAAGACGTTCTTTTCGTTGGTCCTGCGGTGATGTTGAATCGCGTGTCGCGCGGGGAACCGGCGACATCGCGTCGCGGTCAGGCGGCGCGTCGGCGAGGAAAACGCTGTAGCGCGTCGGCCACTTTTTCCAGCGAAAGCCCCCGCACTCCCTTCAACAGGACGACGTCGCCGGGGACGAGCGTCTGGGCGATTCGCGGCAAGACTTCCTCGGGGCTGCGGCACGCAACGGCGCGCGAGGCCGGCATGCCGGCAGCCCTGGCCGCCGCCACCATGTCACCGGCATAGTCGCCCCACGCGAACAGCAGATCGGTGTTTGCCCACGCGACCGCGAGATTTCCCAACTCGCGATGGATGGTCGCCGGCGATGCTCCGCTCGTCTCGATCTCTCCGCAGGCGACGATACGGCGTCCCGGCACGTCGAACTCCCGGAGGAACGCCAGCGCGTCGCGGGCGGCCGACGCGGTCGGGCGACTCGTGTCGCAGACGACCGTGGCGCCGCGCAACTCGATCACGTCGCAATGGGAGGGAACTGACTCGAAGGTTCCCAGACCCCGGGCGACGTCGCCGGTGGGCAGACCCATCGCCCGGCCGACCGCGATCGCCATCAAGGCGGCGGTCAGGTGGTGGCGACCCCACACCGGTACATGAAACCGGCAATCCTCGCAGCGGAAGCTCAGGGTGCCGCGCCCCCATTCGATGTCCGATGCCCAGAGGTCGCAACCACGCCCCTGTCCGATCCAGCGCACCGGCGCCTTGCACCCCTGGGCGAACCGCCGCAGCCAGGGGTCATCGCCCAAGACGGCCAGGCCATCCGGCGGCAGCGACGCCAGCAACTCTTCGGCGGCGTCGGCGATCTCTTTGCGCCCGCCAAGTCCGCCAGGGTGGCCTTCGGCCACTTGAGTCAGCACGGCGATCCTCGGGGTGCACAGGGCCACCGGCGAGGTCGGGTCGCAAAGTCGCCGGGGGCTCAGCTCGAACAGGGCGTAATCGTGTTGGGGATCGAGACCGAGCATGGCCAGCGGCAGCCCGAACGGCTGGTTGTCCGCGCGCACGCCGGCGGTCCCCCGGAAGCGCGTCCGCAGCGTCGCATGGATCATTTGCCGCACGGTCGCCTTGGCCGCGCTTCCCGAGATGGCGATCGCCGTGCCGCGAAACTGGCGCCGGTTCCAGGCGGCCCACTGCCAGAGGGCTTGTTGCGCGTCGTCGACTTGAAGGAGCCAGCGGTCGGCGGGTTTGTCGACGGGCCGATGGACGACCGCTCCGGCCGCGCCGCGCTGAAACGCCTCGTCGGCGAACTCGGCGCCGTCGTGGTACTCGCCCGGCAAGCCCCAGTACACGCCGCCGGGCTCCACTTGACGGCTGTCGATCGCCACCGGTCCCAAGGGTATGGCGTCGTCCGCGCCGTCGCGAGGCAGACGCAACGTACCACCGATTGCCTGGTGCAGGTCGCCGAGGGTGCTCATGGCAAGGGATAGGACGCGCACATTGGGGTGGGGTGTTGAGGCAGGATACCGGGCCGGCCGCGATACAGGCGCGATCGGATCAGCTCGACTTCGTCGCCCAAAACGAGCACGGCATCGCCCGGGACCGCCCGATCGAGTGCCAACGCGATCGCCTCGCGGCGGCGGAGAACGACTTCGGCCTGTTCCGGGTGACGAAACCCGCCCAGAACCTCGTCGATCGCCGTGCGCCGATCCATGGCGCGCCGCCGGCCGGAAGTGACAATGGCCAACTCGGCCCCCTCCTCCACGGCGCGCCCCAAACGGCGACGATCGGACGGCTCCAGGTCCGCCTCGGCGCCGACCACGCAGATGAGCCGGCCCGGGACGACTTCACGAAGCGCGGCCAGGCAGGCGGCCAGGCCCTCGGGCGATCGGGCATGGTCGACAAAGACGCTAAACGGCTGGCCGCACGCGACGGGCTCCAGACGGCCCGGCACATAGTCCACGGCCTCCAAGCCACGAACCACGGTGGGCAGGTCGATCCCGTAGGCCAGGCCGACCGCGGCCGCTAGCAAACTGTTGATCACCTGGTGGGCCCCGATCCTCCGCGTGCTCACCGGCATCACCTCGTTGCCGGCCACCAGAAGAAACGTCTGCCCCCCGGGCGACTGTTCGAGGAGGCGCGCCGTGATCTCGGCAGGCGAGTGGATCCCGACGGTCAGTACGGGGCCCTCGATCTGGCCAAGGCACTGGGCGCAGCCCGGGTCGTCGGCGCTGAGCACGGCAAGACCCTCGGGAGCCAAATGCTCCAAGAGCACCGGCCGTTTTCCGTTGTCGGCGCGAGGCGCCGCACCGGCTTGCAAGCCGCAGGACGACAGACAGGTCACGCACACCACGTCGAGCTCGGCACCGGTCGGCCAGCAATGGGCTGCCTCCTCCAGGGGAAGCTCGACAATCGCGTGGGAGCAATGGTGGGCCGCCATCCGCGCCAAGAGCGAGGCCAACTCATCGGCGGGCGGGGGTATCCGGGCCGGGTGTACGACATCGCGCCCATCGAGGCAACCCAGGCTTCCCAAGACGCCCACGGCCCAGCCCGCTGCGTGCAAGACGCTCGCCAGCAGGCTGCTTACCGTGGTCTTGCCGTGAATACCGGTGACGCCGATCACCCGCATGGGCCGGCTACGGCAGCCGGCAGAGTCTTGGTCGATCGGACTCTCCGTACCGGGACCGAGTCGCATCGAACGAGGCCTCCTTGCCTACCGTCGATCGACGTGAACAAAGCCAGAAGCTGGCCGAAGCCGCGCACGCCGGGCTGCCATCCTTGGCCGCTCGCATCGCGCCGCACGGGTCGCGTGATTGTCCGAATTTCGGCCATGGTGTCAAGACGGAATCGTCCCCGGCAAGGTGGCAGGGTGCATACCCGCTTTTGCACGAGTTGGCAGGGGCAGAATAAGGTCAATAGGAGAATCTGGGGATTCTTTGGTAAACTGGGCGTGGTGGCGTGTTGTAGAGAAGGGATTCTCATGGGAAAGGCAGAAATCAGACGGAGGGCAAAGTAGTAGAGTGGGTGCTCTGCACCCACGCGAACCGGCCCGAACGCGACGCCTCGTGCCGTGCGTTTTCCATGTCCAGTAGTAGGGTGGGTGCTCCCGCACCCACGCGAACCGGCATGAACGCGACGCCTCGTGCCGTGCGTTTTCCATGTCCACGATCGCCAAGGCGCGTGGGTGCAAAGCACCCACCTACTACTTGGGAGAGCCGTGTTGCCCGTCGTTAACCGAGAAAATGTAAAACCGGGTGACGGCGGCTTTGGGGTTATCGGAACTTCGTGATCCCGGGCACGGCGATCGTCGGTTCGGGTGCCGGACCCCAGGCATACGCCTTGGGGCTGAGGTCTTCCTTCGAGTGCCTCGCCATGTCCCACGTGATCTGCTGGCCGGTGTACGTGGCCATGCGCCCCATGATCGCCAGGAGGGTGCTGTTGGCCATGTACTGCCCGTTGTTGATCGGCTGTCCGCGGCGGATCGAGGCGAACATCTCGTCGTGCTCGGTCTGGTAGATGTCGTTTTCGGGGCCTTCGTAGACCCAGCGTTTGCCGCCGGCGACGATGGCCAGCCCGCCGCGGCGCTCGACGAATTGGGCTCTGCCCCGGGAGCCGACCGCGTGGGCGCTCATGTCGGTGTGGCATCCTGGCATTTGGCGGGTGTTGCTGTAGAGCTTCGTTCCGTTGGCGTATTCGTAGACCACGGCATGGTGGTCGTAGATGTTCCCGAACTCGGGGCCCGTGCGCACCACGCGCCCACCCATGCCCACGGCCTTCGCGGGATAGGTGTCCTTCATGATCCATGCGCAGACGTCGAGGAAATGGACGTGCTGTTCGACGTTGAAGTCGCCCGAAAGCCAGGTGAAGTAGTACCAGTTGCGCATCTGCCAGTGCATGTCGGTCCAGCCGGGCTCGCGTTTGCGGACCCAGATCGGGCCGCGGTAATCGTTGGCCTGGAGGGTGTGGATTTCGCCGAGGGCGCCGTCGTGGATGCGCTTGACCATTTCGCGGAACCCGTACGATGAGCGGAGGCACAGTCCCGAGACGACGGCCAGGCCCTTTTTCTTGGCATCCTCGCACGCTTGGAGGGCCGCGCGCACGCCGGGGGCATCGACGGCCACCGGCTTCTCGGCGAAGATGTGGACGCCCGCGTCGACCGCTGCCCGAAGATGCGCCGGCCGGAAATGCGGCGGCGTGCACAGAAGCACGACGTCGACCCCGCTGGCCAGCAGGTTCTTGTAGCCGTCGAAGCCGGCGAAGCGGCGTTCGGGCGGGACGTCGATCTTCGCCGCGATCTCGTCCCGTTTCTGGATCGCGGCGAGGCTTGCGGCGATGCGGTCCTCGAAGGCGTCGGCCATGGCGACGAGCTTCACGTGCGGGTCGGCCTTGAGGGCCTGCACGGCGGCGCCGGTGCCGCGCCCACCGCAACCCACCAGGCCCACCCGAAGCACGTCGCTGCCGGCCGCATGGACATACGCCAGCGACGATCCCGCCGCGAGGGCCGCTCCGGCGGCCGCCGTCGATGCCTTGAGAAAACCGCGCCGCGAAGTGGAATGGTCTGTGGACATGCGTTGCGCTCCCTTGGGCAAAGAGGAAGAAGGACTCCCGATCGGACGGTGGAACGAGGGCGAGCCTAGTAGGCCAAAGGCTTCGCCGCGCCCGCCGGCATGGCGCCCCCCATTGTAACCGCCCCGATGCGGGCGTGTCTGGTCCGCGGTCCGAGGATTGTTCATAATGGCGGATGGGGACCCGCGCCATGCAGCGAGCCGAGAAGCGTCTTCCGCCCTCGCGTTTCTTTCCTCCGGCGGATTCGGCCGGCCCGGACGGATTGGTGGCCATCGGCGGCCGGCTCTCGCCCGCCTGGCTCCTCGACGCGTACCGCCATGGGATCTTTCCCTGGCCGCACTCCGAGATCGACGATCCGATGCTCTGGTTCTCGCCCGACCCCCGCGCGATCATCGAACTCGATGGGCTGCACGTCAGCCGGCGCCTGGCGCAGACGTGCCGCCGCGGGAAGTTCCAGGTGACCTGCGACCGCGATTTCGAGGGCGTGATCCGCGGCTGCGCCACGGCGGGCGGCCGGGCCGGACGCACCTGGCTTACCCCAGGCATGATCGCGGCCTACCTCCGGATGCACCGGCTCGGCTACGCCCATAGCGTCGAAACCTGGCACGAGGGCCGGTTGGCCGGCGGGGTCTACGGTGTCGCGGTGGCGGGCCTGTTCGCCGCCGAGTCGATGTTCCATTACGTGCGCGATGCCTCGAAAGTGGCCCTGGTCCACCTCGTGCGCCACCTGCGCGCCCGCGGCTAC
>DYLT01000151.1 GCA_020721945.1 Blastopirellula marina | reverse complement strand
CGGTCGGACCAACGCGGTGGTTGCCGCGGATCGCCGCCTTGCCACACCGCAAAGCACTAGGTGGGTGCTCTGCACCCACGCGCATTGGCGATCGTGTCCATGACAAGCGCCCGCTGGCAGGAGCAAGCCTTTCTTTTGCGTACGGTGGGGCATACAATCCGAGTGGTTCATCACGGCGTTTTCCCGAGTGGTTGCTCCGCCGCGGTCATTCCGCTGGTGTAATCCCCCGGTGCGTCGGCGAAAACCTTGACCGCCGCGCGTTTTCCCCCCCGGGCTGCTCAAAGGAGACGTAGGCGATGTTGTCTCATCCTTCCCGCAGCGGCGCGAGCTTGTCGAAATACTTCAAGCCCGCCACGTCCTTCTCGGTGACTTCTTCGCGCTTCTTGCCGGCCATGCCGACGATTATGCGCGCTGATCCAGAGAGCGCAATACCACTTGCGCGGGGTTTGGTCGAATGCGCAAATCTTGTGCCGAACCGGATTGGGGTCCAAGGTCTTTTTCAAGGCCAGTTTTCTCCTCCAAGACCGGAATGCTCCCAGAACACGACGGCAACGTTCTTGGGCCCGGGCCGTTATGCCCTCCAAGTGACGATCGCAGACACGGGAGGACTCACTGCCACCAGCAGCATCGTGGTCACAGTGACATGGCCTTCGCCGTAGGGTCAACGCGCACCACGATCCCTGGCGGAGCGTCTAGCGCGTCCGATGCGTGCGGCCAACGAAAGAGCCTTGCGCAACTTGTTGTCACGCAAGGCCTTACTGAGTGCCCCCTGTAGGACTCGAACCTACAACCCTCTGATTAAGAGTCAGATGCTCTGACCAATTGAGCTAAGGGGGCGTCTTGGTCGTGAAGGGCCCGTCGGGCCAATCGGGGCCAACCGAGACAAGGGTAGCGAAAAGCCATCGCGCTGGCAAGTCCTCCGCGGGACGGGGTCGGAAGTCCAGTGTCCACCTAGAAGAGGGGGGTTCGTCGGCCGGGTCACCGGTCTCCGGCTGGCGAGGGCGCAAGGCGGAACAGCGTCAGGCAGGCGCCTTCCATCCGGTTGTTGTCGGCCGGGAACATGACGAAGTTGCCCAGCACGATCTCCACCCGGCCGTCCCCGTCGTAGTCGCCCAAATCGCCGCAGGGATGGAATGGGGTGCGGCTTTCCAGGGCAAAGCGTTGGAACTGCCCGGGCGCGATCTGGCGCAGCCAGATGACGGAGTCGAGCTGTTGGGCATCGGGCCAGTCGGGATTGAACGCCGGGATGAAGACGCTGGAGACGAAGTCGACCAGGCCGTCGCCATCGAGGTCGGCGGGCAACGACGTGTGGGCGCCGGGCAGGTGGGCAAGCCTATGGTACGCAAACGGCATGTTCCCGCGGTTCTCGATCCACCCGAACCCGTGATACGGCCGGGGAATCGGCGGAAGCTGCACCGAGTCGCCGTGGTTGTAGAGCACGTCAACATCGCCGTCGCCGTCCACGTCAAACAATCCGATGCCGGTCGAGCCCCAGCGATGGTGTGGGGCCTTGTACAACAGTTCGGTCCGGAAGTTCCCGCCACCGCGGTTGATGAACGCCAGGATGTGGTCGTGCTCTTGAGCCTGGAGGGCGAGAAAATCGGGGCGGCCATCGCCGTTGACGTCCACGATCAGCACGTCGCTGGTGCCGGTGCGGTAATCCAGCGGCAGGGCCTCGAAATCGGGATGGTCGTAGTCCCGAGTGCAGTTTTCGAGGTAGAGCACCATGCCGGTCGTCAGGTTTCCAAACACGCCGACGGCGAGGTCCAGATCGCCATCGCCATCGAAGTCGGCGGCCTGGGCATCGGCCACGCGTCCCAGTGCGCCGGCGAGGGTGACGGGCTCGAAGCGTCCTGCGCCGCGGTTGCGGAGCCACACCACCGCGCCCTGGTCGGTGTCGACGGGCCAGTAGTCGCCCAGCTCGGACACGAGGACGTCGCGCCGGCCGTCGCCATCGAGGTCTACCACGTGAGCCCGGCATGGGTGACGGAGTTGTCCGATCACCTCGGCCGACTCCATGGACCGCGAGGGGGTCCAAAGCACCACCCGGCCGTGCCGCATGTCGCAGATCAGCACCTGCGGTGGGGCGTCATCGGCCAGGCGCACGAACCGCACATTGGCCACCGAGGGCGGATCGGGAATGGCGTCCAATCGCAAGCGTCGTTTTTCGAACGGCCGCGGCGGTGGGGGCGACCCCATCGAGCCGGCGGGCATGGCCAGGTAGGTCGGTGCCCGCGAGGTCCAGTAGTCCACGGCGTCGGCCATCGGCGGAATGCGGTCGGCCGGCTGCGGCCGAGGACCGGTCGCGTATCCGTACATCTCCTGGATCTTCACCGGCCAGAGGCTCTTCGGTTCGGCATCGGCGGGGGGCAGTATGTGGCAGGAAGAACAGAAGGCCTCGATCTTGGCGGTGTCGGAGGTCGTCGGCAACGTGGAAGGCTCGGCGTGCGCCGGAAGATCGCCCGTCCCAGGTCGCGCCGTGGCTTCCGAGCGGTCGGGGCCGGGCTTTTGGAAGCCGTGTCGCACGCTCCAAGCGACGGCCGCCATCACGACGAGCGTGGCCACGGCGATCGCGGCTGGCCGCACGGGTCGCGTCGTGCCGGTCGCGGGAGGCCGCGTGTCGGATCGCACCTCAGCGCCCCCCGCTCTCGGGTCCGGGTTTGCCCTGGGCCTTGGCGCGCTCGGCGGCCCACACGGGCGACCACTGGGCAATGCGCTGTGCGAGCTTGTCGGCCACCAGAAGGTCGCCGCAGTTGGCCGCGTGCTGGGCCATGCGCGCGAGGATTTCGGCGGGTACTTTCGCGACGTTTTCGAGTTGGAGGATGTCGCGGCGCAGGTCCTTGCCTTCCTTCGAGACGCGTTCGAGCGTCTGGACCTCGTCGAACCGCTTCAACCGCCGCAACACGCCCGCCAGTTGGTGCCGCGTGAGCCAATCATAACGATTGATCTCCAGCGCCTTGCGGTAGCAGGCTTCGGCCTCCTCAAGGCGATCGCGCGCAGCGTGGAGCCAGCCGCGGCACCTCCAGAAGCGGTTGTCGTCGGCCGATGCTTTTGGGGCGCGGGCGAGGAGACGTTCGACCTGGTCGATGTCGCCGGCCGTCACGCCGCGCTCGAGATGGTAGGCCAGGATCTCGAGGTTCTGCGGAAAGCGCTCGAGGTACTCGGCGGCCACCTGGCGATGATAGGGCGTCCCATCGGGGGCGCGCGGCCCGTCCTCGCGCGGATCGTCGACGCTGTCCAGCCCCCGCGCGGTGATCCGGTAGATGGCCCGGGCTACCAGAAACAGCTCTTCCTGCGGGTTGCTCTGCATCCATTTCGTGTTCTGGTCGTACCCGTTGGCGAACGACATCCAGTCGCGCGAGATGACGTAGACGTAGGTTTCGGGCAGGTCGCAATCGTACTGGATGGCGTCGTAGGCGGCTTCGACCATCTTGCGGCGCTGAAGTGTAAAGGCGTAGAAGAACACCAGACGGCGGCGCGCCTCGACGTGCCGCGGATCGAGCCGGATCGCGCGTTCGAGCGTTTGGGCCGCTTCGATCGGCCGGTTCAATACATCGAACAACAACGACGAGCGCTCCAAGAGCGCTTTCGGCGTGCGCGGATCGCCGTCGGGCATTTGGCCGAGGGCCTCGGCCGCGCGATCGTACTGCGCCGTCTCGAAGGTGGCCTCGGCCAGATAGAGCAGCGGTTCGGCCTTGCCGGGCTCCCACGCGAGCCACCGCTGGGCCGCCGGCTCCAGGGCAGGCCAGTCTCGCGCCTCGTGGGCCTGCCGGCATGTCTCGGCAAACGAGGCGACCACCTTTCGCTTAAGTGCGGAGGAGGCCGCGACCGAGCCAATGGCCACCAGCGCCACGGCCAAAATCCACCAGACGCGGACGCGCAACATGCGCGGGGGGTGGATGGGGGCGTCCTGCAAGACGGGTTCGCCCCAGCGGTCGATACGCGGCGAAACGTCGTCCGAACCCATCAATCCACCTGAAACCTCGAGACCGGGCAAGTGCGTATGCTCAAGTGTATCGCGGTGACCGGACAGGCTCAAACCGCAAGAGCCACTCGCGCGACCGTCCACACGATCGATGCGGAAGGAAAAGTCTGCTTCTTCCGTTGAATCGATCCATTGACACGGCGGGAAAGTCCGATTAAGGTGAGGTACGTTGATGGCGGGGCGCAGAAAGGAAAGACCAGACACGGCCTTGCTTCTTGGGGGTCAGCGTCGTTTTCAGTGTAAACTCCCTAAATAACCTTCCAGTCCCTTTCCCCCCGGAACACTGCGGCATCCCACGCTGGCTTGAAAGGAGCGCGTTGCCCGATACGTCTGCGGGCGTTGGATACTCCCACTACGGACGATGGTGTCCTCCGGTTCATCGACGTCGCCTGGTGGCTCGGTTCGAGAAGCCGTGGGGAGGACCGCGGGACGTTGCGGCGTTGGGTGCTCGATCGTGGCCGGAGAGCCGGTCGAAAAGCCAGTTGCCCCGGAATGCGGTTGTCTCACCGTATGCTAGAGTAGGTTTAGGATCGCGGAGGAGATTTCGGTGATGCGATTTGTCCGGTTTTCGCTTGTCGTATTGGCCGCGGCGCTCGTGGCCGGGTGTTCGGGCTCGTCGGGACCGAAGACGGTTCCCGCCAAGGGGACCTTGACGATCAACGGGCAACCTGGCGACAACGTGCAGATCAACCTCGTGCCGGTCAACGCGTCGTTGCCTCCGGCCAGCGGGAACGTGACCAAGGGTTCGTTTGAGCTGTTCAGCGGCGCGGAGGGGAAGTCGGGCGCGTCGCCCGGAAAGTACAAGGTGACGCTTCGCCAGCTCGCCAGCGGCGAGGATCAGGCGGCCGCGTACAAGACGGCGAAGAAGGGGCCGCCGGCCCCGCCCAAGCCGACGTTCCCCGAGAAGTACCTCGATGCCTCGACCTCTGACAAGGAGGTCGAAATCCCCGCGTCCGGTACGACCTCGCTGAAGATCGACATTTAGTTTCCAAGAAGGATGGATGGGTGTCGGGGCTCGTGCACAACGTGTTCATGCGGCGGGTCGGGTGCGGCACGCCGTGGTCCTTGTACTGGTTTCGTTCTTGATGAGGTTTGCCATGTGGCTTAGGTGCAAACGCGAGTTCCCCAGGCGGGCCGCCTTTACCTTGGTCGAATTGCTCGTCGTGATCGCGATCATCGGCATCTTGATCGCGCTGTTGTTGCCTGCCGTGCAGGCCGCCCGCGAAGCGGCCCGGCGGAGCACCTGCACGAACAACCTGAAACAGCTTGCCCTGGCGCTGCACAACTACGCCGATAAGAACAAAGAGACCCTGGGACACAGCCAGGGCGGTGGGTACGACCCGGGCGCGGGCAGGGACAACGGCTGGGTATCGCACGGGCACTTC
The DNA here is from genome assembly GCA_020721945.1 of Blastopirellula marina. Classification (GTDB taxonomy): domain Bacteria; phylum Planctomycetota; class Planctomycetia; order Pirellulales; family Thermoguttaceae; genus JANLFZ01. The sequence continues at coordinate 7,012 of DYLT01000151.1, read as the reverse complement.
TCGTGGATCGTCTCGGTGCTGCCCTACATGGAGCAGACGCCGCTCTACCAGGCGATCAACTTCCTCGACCCGCAGTCCAACACGGGAACGGTCCCGGGGCCTAGCGGACGCACGAACCGCGAGTTGCGGCAGACCGTGCTAAGCGCGTTGATTTGCCCTTCGAACGACCAACCGCCTTTGCGCCAAGGCCAGAACCGCGGTTACGTCAACGGGAATTTCGACGACGCCAATAACGTCAACGAAGCCCCGCCGGGCGCTGGCACCGACTACGTGGGCAGCCTGGGCCACATCTTCGGCGGCTGGCGCGATTGTGCGGCCATCCCGACGTTCGCCGGCACACAGTCGCCCTGGGTCGATGGCTCGGTTCCCAACGAGCAGATCAACTGCAACGGCGTGTTCAAGTACATCGGCGGGTTCGCCCTGCGCGACATCATCGACGGCACCTCGAACACCCTCGGCGTGTTCGAAGACATGCACTGGCGAGGCGGCAACACGCCCGGCCAGTTCAACCGGCAACCCACGGCCGACTCGTGCTGGATGTCGCCCCTGTCGGCCTTGGGCAACACGCGCAACCTGATCAACAACAGGAACCCGGCATGGCTTCAGGGCGCCACCTGGGAACCGCGGTGCCACGGGTGGAGCAGCAACCACCCCGGCGGCGCGCAAGCCGCCCTGGTCGACGGGAGCGTCCGCTTCTTCAGCGAGACCATGGACCATGTGGTGCGCTACGGCATCTCGACTCGCGCGGGCGGCGAGTCGGTCACCATGCCCTAGCGGTCTGTCAAGGGACAAGCTGAGCAAGCGTGAACCACCAAGGGAGCGAACGCACCCTCGCGCGTTCGTGAAGTGATCCGGTCCGATCTATCGAACCGAATCTCGAGGCTGTCTCACCGGGGTGTGGGGCAGCCTCGGTTGTTTTCCTGCCCGGCGTGTTGCACGCGGCCAGGCGAGTACCAGAGTCGCTCTTGGCTTGCCCGGTGTTTCTTGGGAGAATGGCACGGCCCGAAGGAACCTGTCGCCGCACCCGCCACGGAAGGGAAAACGTCGTGCAGCGCCGTCGCATCCTGGATTACCTGGTTTATCTCGTCGTCCGCGTCTTCGTGTGCGCGGTCCAAGCCATCTCGATCGAGACGGGCCGGTCCATCGCGCGGGGGCTTGCGCGGCTCTTTTCCGACGTCTTGCGAATCCGCAGCGCCGTGGTCGACGAGAACCTCGCGCATGCGTACCCCGAACTCTCACCATCCGAGCGACGCGAACTCGCCAGACGCATGTGGGAGCACCTCTTCGTGCTGGTCTTGGAGGTCGCCCATGCCCCCCGAAAGATCCATGAGACGAACTGGCGCAGCCACGTGCGCCTCAACGGCACGGACCCGTTGGTTCGGGCCCTGTTGAACGATCGACCCACGGTGATCGTGACCGCGCACTACGGCAATTTCGAGCTGGGCGGATTCATGCTTGGCGTCCTTGGCTTTCCGACCTATACGGTGGCCCGGAATCTCGACAATCCCTACCTCGATCGCTTTGTGAACCGTTTCCGGGGGGCGACCGGGCAGTACATTATTCCCAAGAAGGGTGGGTACGATCAGATCCTGGCCGTCATGGGGCAAGGCGGAGCCATGTCGTTTTTGGCCGACCAGTACGCGGGCCCCAAGGGCTGTTGGGTCGAGTTCTTCGGCCGCAAGGCCTCGGCCCATAAGGCCATTGCGCTATTATCGCTGGAACACGATGCCCCGGTGGCCGTCTGCTGCGCCCGGCGGTTGGACGAGCCGATGCAGTTCGAGATGCAAGTGCTGGCCATGGCCGACCCACGCCAAACCGGCGCCGGGGTGGGCACCATCCACGAGATGACCGCCTGGTACACCAGCAAGCTCGAGGCGATGATCCGCGAGGCGCCGGAGCAATACTGGTGGCTCCATCGCCGCTGGAAAGATCCCCGACCGCCGCGCCGCAGTCCGGTTGCCAGGGCTGCGTGAGGGGTGGTGAATCTGGGAATGGGTTCGCCCCCGGTCCCCACCCCTGTCCCTTCGCTTCACTCCTCGCCCGACTCGACAAACGCCATGGCGCCCGCTTCGGCCAGTGCGGCAATCGCTTCCTCCACGGGATCGGCCTCGGCGAGCGACTCGATTGCCGCATCGGCCGCTGCGGGTGGCGTGGCTGCGTCCCACGCAACGACCGGGTCCGCACGGCCATCGGTCGGGGTCGCGCGAGGCTCGGAGGTGTCGTCGTTGCGGTTGGTTTGCTGGGAGGTCTGCTCTTCGGCGGGTTGGGTCGGTTCTCGCTGGGCGAGCTTACGCTCGACAGGCTCTTCGGCAGGTGTGATCGGGGCGTTGCTGCCCCAACCCGTGTCGGTTCCATACGTCCCGCCGATTCCGTAGTCGCCCGCGGACAGGGCATCCAGCCCAGCCTTGCCAGAATCGAGACCACCCGCTCCCCCGGTCACCAAGCCACCGGCCACACGATCGGTCGGAGACGCTTCGGCGAGCCAGGTCGGGTCGAGCACGAGCCCCGTGGGAGTCGCTTGGCTCGTGGCGGCCTCGTCCGACTGCCGTTGCCGAATCAACTCCTCGGCGGTCGAATGGAGCACCAATCCGCGCAAATCCTGGACCTGGATCTCGAGCCTCTGGACCGCGCTCGGACCCGCCTGACCGCCCAGGACCTCGGTCGCCCGGACGGTGACGCTCACGGTCTGGTCCGTCCACGTATCGGGCGGGGTCCACGAGATCTCGCCCGTGGTCGGGTCGATCTGCATCCCCTCGGGGGCACCGGGCTCCAGACCATACTCGATGGTGGCCAGGCCATCGGGGTCGCGGGCTTGGACCTTGGCGGTCCACCGCACACCGGCCAGCGCGGTCGGCAAGGCGACGGGCTCGAATCGGGGGGCATCGTCGACGGGTGTGACCGTGATCGTAACGCGCACCGGCTGGCTCGTGGCCGAGGTCGGCTCCGCGTGCCCATCGTAGTCGCTGACCGAAAACTCGAAACGGTCCAGGCCGTTGAAATCGGGCGCAGGCACGTAAACGGCCTGGCCGGTGCTCGGGTCGAGACGGATCTGCCCGTGCGATGGGCCGCTATGGATCGCAAACGACAAAGGCTGCGACACCTCCGGGTCGCCGTCGTCGCCCGAAAGCGTCCACCGAAGCGTGCCGTCCTCGGCGACCGTCAAGTCTTGGGCAGTGCCCACCGGCGGCATGTTCTTCACGAAGACCGTGATCGGCACCGTGGTGGCCACGCTCGTCAGGGCGGCCCCACCGGCGGTGTCGTCGTCGGTCACCGTGACGACGAAGCGGTCGGTGCCCCGGAACCCGGCATGGGGCGTGTAGGTCACGTCGCCGGTCGCGGAATCGATGGCGATCTGGCCGCTGCGCGGCTGGACGGTGATCGCGAACGTAAGCTGCTGCGTGACCTCGGGATCTCCATCGTTGGCCGAGAGCTTGAAGGACCAGGTGGCCGGATCGTTCAAGGCGATGCGGACTGGCCCTTGGGTTACCCGGGGCGCGTCGTTGACCGCCGTGATCGAGAGGCTGATGGTCGCCGGCGCGGAGGTCTTGGCGGCTTCGCCCTCGGTCGCGTCGTCGGTCACGGTGAACGTGAAGCGGTCGGTCCCCGCGTAGTTCGGGTGGGGGCGGTACGTCACGGTTCCGGCGGCGGCATGGAAGCCGCTAAGCACGCCGTGCTGCGGCGCCTGGACGATGGCGAAGGTAAGCGTCTGGGTCGCCTCGGGATCGCCATCGTCGCCGGTCAACGTAATCAGGATCGACCCATCCTCGGCCAGTGTCACCGTCTGATCGTCGGCCACCGGCGAGGCGTTGACTTTGGTCACGTGAACCGTCCCCGTGGCCGGCGTGCTGGTCTTGCCCGGCCCCTCGTCCGAATCGCTGTCGGTGACCGTGAACGTGAAGGTGTCCTCGCCGGAGAATCCGGCGTCAGGCGAGTAAATGAGTTCGCCGGTCTCGGCGTTGAACGAGTGGATCGTGCCGTGGCTTGGCGGATCGACCAGGCCGAATTGCAGCGTCTGGTTGTGGGCCGCATCGCCGTCGTCGCCGGCCAGCACGATCGTCACGTCGTGGTTCTGGGGGGTCGCCGCGGTCTGGGCGAAGGCGAGCGGGATTTGGTTCCTTGCGGTAACGGCGATCGTGACGCTCTGTTCGACGACATTGCCCGCTTTGTCGGTCGCCTGCACGGTGACCTGGCGCGACCCGCCCTGCCCGTCGGCGGGCGTCCAGCGGATCAGCCCCGAGGCCGCGTCGATCGTCATTCCGGCGGGCGCGGTCGTTAGCCGGTAGCTCATGGCGCCGGCCGGCTCTTCGTCGGTTTCGACATCGTAGGCGTACGCGGTGGCCTCGGTCGCGGTGGTCGGCGGCGTCGAAGTGATCTGGGGGGGCACGGTATCGACCACGATCGTCATCGAGGTCGAGAGGTCGCTCGCCAGGTCGACCGTCGTATGCACGTTGCCGAGATGGACGGGTTGATTCCGCAAGGTCTGGCGTGCCGTGATCGTATGGGAGCCGTCGGCCAGATCGAACGTGCCTTCGGTGAGGATCACGACCGACCCGACGGAGCCCGCCGTCGCCTTGCCGATCACCTGCCCGTCAGCCAGCAGCTCGACTTCGGCATTGGGCACCACCCCGTGGACGCGGAACGACAAGGTCTTGCCCGGCGTGTTGTCGAGGTTCGTGATTCGGTCGGCATTGCTCGGGCCGGTGTCGCTGCTGGCCAGAAGCTCGACGCTGGTCGGGGCAGCCGGGCGGATGTACAGGGGCACGACCTGGGAGTCGGCTGACCCCGTGGAACTGGCCTGGGCCGTTAGCAACACGCCGTAGACGCCGGCAATGCTGTTTCGGGGCGTGATCGTCACGACCTGTCCACTGGTGCTGGCCGTGAGATTTGCATTGGTGAGGCTCCACCCATCGGCGCTCATCACGGCCACGTCGGTCGCGGCGTACGTGCCGGTGAATTCGACGATCCATGGCCCGCCGGCACCCCCCGAGACGATGACATCGCCTGGGGCAATGTTCGATAGCGACTCGAGGGCCTCCTGCACACTGCCCGACCCCGTGGCGGGGGCATTGTAGTGGATCGGCCCCGTGGTTTTGTCCTGGAAGGTGAGCGTGAAGGTTCCTCCGGTCACCGGGGGAATGGCGATCTTCTGCCGCTCGTTGGTCGTCGCAGACCCCTCCTGGATGGTCGTCGTCGTGACGCTGGCCACGGGCCAGGCCCCGTAAACGATGGGGTCGCCCTCGACATCGACCCCGACCAGACCGACCGTCACCGTGTGGTTGGCCACGGTCTGGATAACCGAAACCGGCTGGCCGTCCTGGAAGATCTCCTGGAGATACGGAGGGCTGTTGCTGTACGAACCGGTGTCGGGTGCGATCGTCACGTGGAATGGCTCGGCCACCTCGGTCTGGCCGTCGCTGACGTAGACGGTCACGTCGGCCGAGCCGCTGGCCCCGTGCGGCGCCGACAGGCGAAGCACCCGGTTCTGCTGGTCGAAGAACACGGTGACGCCGGTCATCACGACGTCGTGGACCGGGCGATCGCTGGCGTTGGTCGAGACATTCTCGATCTGCTCGCGAATGGCGTCGCCTTCGGTCAAGAAGCCGAAGACCGAATGGTTGTAGTCGAGCCACCGTGTCGGGCCCGAAGTAATAAAGAACTGCGAGTCGTTCGTGTCGTCGCTACTCTTGGCCATCGACAGCACGCCCGCGCTGGTGTGCTGCAAGAGCGTGCTGAACTCGTCGTCGAACATCACGCCGGAGCCGCCCGCGCCCGTGCCCGTCGGGTCGCCCCCTTGGATCATGAAGTCCTTGATCACCCGATGAAAGATGACGTTGTTGTAGAACCCGTCTGCGGCCAATGCGGTGATCCGGTCGACGGTGTTGGGCACGAGATCGCGAAACAGCTCGAACACCATGTCGCCTTGGATGCCGTCGGCGCTGTCGAGCACCGAGATTTTGAGGCTGGGGTTGCCCTCGGGGATGGTCGCCGTCAACTGGCCGGTGTTGTTGGCGATCTCGACGCGGAAGGTCAAGGCCGGGGAATCGGCATCGAAGCCGTCCAACGCGAGGTGCAACGGGGCGCCCGCCAGCACCGTCTGATCGGCAATCGGCGCGAGCGTCAAAGCGGCCAGCACCTGGCGCGACTCGAGGTTTTCGAACACGGCCCGGCGAAACAGCCTCCGCGCGGCCGAAGGCGTGCGGGAACTCGATCGGAAAACGCTGGGAAGACGACGCCTCTTCATAGCCAGGGCTCTCGGTTCCAGACTGCCCGATACCCCCGTTCTCGGTATGCAAAGCACACCCCACCCTCGGATGGCGGGTGGCGAGGGAAACACCCTCCATCATGATTCATCGCGCGCAGTCTGTCACTTAGTCGCCGCGGAGTCTTCGGGAGTTCCCGGCCTGGCTGGGTTCAATCTGCGTCGGTTGGGCGGTTCATTCCGACGCAGCCAGCCCCCCGCTGCCGGGCAGCCGCGAAATCGGGCGGTTGATCCCCCGTAAGAGGGCTACCCCTTCTCGACCACGCCTCGCCCTGGTGTTACAATACGTGGTGCTGTAATACCGTTGCCCCGCCCGGACTGTTCTCCATGCGCAAGACCTTTGCGGCCAGCCTGACAGCCTGGATCCTCCTGCTCGCGCTGGTCGGGCGCAGTAGCGCGCATTTTCTGGTGCTCTTGCCCCACGACGACGTGATCACCGCCGACGGCAACCGCACGGTCAACCTGCGCATTCTTTTCACGCACCCGATGGAGCAGGGGCCCGTGATGGAGATGGGAAAACCCCAGCGATTCGGCGCGCTGGTGGCCGGCAAACCGCTTGATCTGTTGGCAACGCTTTCGGAGAAGAAGCTCGACGGCAAGACCGCCTATGCGGCCGAAGTCAGGCTTGCGCGCCCGGGTGACTACGTCTTCTATTGCGAGCCGGCCCCGTATTGGGAGCCCGCCGAACGCAAGTGGATCGTCCACTACACCAAGGTGGTCGTCGATTTCCTCGGCGCCGAGACCGGCTGGGAC
>DYLT01000517.1 GCA_020721945.1 Blastopirellula marina | reverse complement strand
GATTTATTGTCTTGCTCGCTTTCGTTCCACGCTGAGGGAGGGTAGAATAGGGGCGTTTGGCAGCCGGGAAGACCTCCGCCCGGTCACGTGGAATGCACGGCAGTCGTGTTTAGGTCCCAGGAGCGACATTCCATGACAGTCCAGCAGCATCGGGTTTCTCGTCGGCAGGTTCTTAAGGTCGCGCTGGCGGCGGCGGCCGCCCCGGCGATCGTGCCCTCGCACGTCCTCGGCGCCGACGCCCCTTCGAATCAGATCGTGATGGGCTTTATCGGCGTGGGCTGGATGGGCGAGGGAAACCTCGAATCGTTCCTGCGCGAGAAGGACTGCCGCGTGGTGGCCATCGCCGATGTCGATGCAAGCCACCTCAAAGCGAACGTCCAGCGGGTCAACGAGCGCTACGGCAACAAGGACTGCAAGGGCTATAAGGACTTCCGCGAACTCATCGCCCGGGCCGACATCGACGCGGTGTGCATCGCGACGCCCGATCACTGGCACTCGATTCCGGCCGTGATGGCCGCCAAGGCGAAGAAGGACATCTATTGCGAGAAGCCGCTGTCGCACACCTTTGCCGAGGGCGTGGCGATGGTCGAGGCCGTGCGCGCCAACGGCCGGATCTGGCAAACCGGCTCGTGGCAGCGCAGCGTGCCCGACTTCCGCCGCGCGACCGAATTGGTGCTCAACGGATACCTCGGCAAGGTGAAGCGGGTCGAGGTGGGGTTGCCCTCGGGCCATGCCGACTTCGCGGGCACGGGCGACAAGTGCCCGAACTCCGATCCCCCCAAGGAAGTCGACTACAACTTCTGGATCGGCCCGGCCAAGATGGAACCCTACAACCGCTGCCGGTTCCACAAGAACTGGCGGTGGAACTACAACACCGGCGGCGGCCAGTTGATGGACTGGATCGGCCACCACTGCGACATCGGCCACTGGGGCCTGTCGAACCCCAAGTACGGCTGCGGACCCGACGACCAGATCGGCCCGCTGGAGGTCTCGGCCACGGCCGAGTTCCCGCCCAAGAGCGCCATCTGGAACACCGCCACCAAGTACCGCGTGACCTGCAAGTACCCCAACGGCATCGACGTCATCATCGCCGGCGGACACGGCGACATCCGCGGGGGTACGAAGTGGATCGGCGAACTCGGCTGGGTCTGGGTCGACCGGGGCGGGTTCGAGGCGTCCAAGCCCGAGTGGAAGAAAGAGATCCGCGAGCGCGAAAAGAAAGGCGACCTCGAAGTGGCCCTCTACGACTCGCCGGGCCACCAGCGCGAGTTCCTCGACTCGATCCGTTCGCGCAAGCGCACGCTCACGCCGGTCGAAGTCGCCCACCGCTCGCAAACCCCTGGCCATTTGGGCTACATCGCCTCGGTCGTCGGCCGCACGCTCCAGTGGGACGCGGCCAAACAACAGATCGTCGGCGATCCCGAGGCGACCAAGATGCTCTCGAAGGCGATGCGCGCGCCGTGGATGTTATAGACGCACCTGGTTGGTAGCTGCTCCATCGAGACGACCAGCCACCAGCAGCCTGTCCGGGCCCCAGCGATCCGTGGAAAAACCAGTAATGTGTCCCCGGGTTCGGTGTCCAAGCGGCTTGTCGGCCGGCGGGATCCGAAGGAACCGTTCGTCGCCGAGCTGATGTCGGTCGGCACGTGGCAAACGCGGTTGAGAACCTCGACACCACCAATGCGGACGGGCCTGAACAGGTTCGGGTAGTCGGGATGCATGGCGAGGCCTCCTCCTTTGGGGCCTCATTCTCGACCACGAGGCAGACTGCCGCAAGAGGCGATCCCAACAAGCGCTTGACCTTGAACCGGCGTACCCGACCGGCAACCCCACCGAAGACTTCGCCGCCGACGACA
>DYLT01000150.1 GCA_020721945.1 Blastopirellula marina | reverse complement strand
TGGTTCCGCCGGCTCGACCGCCTGACCACCGCATAGGCGTTGTGAGATAGATTCTTAGAGGTTCTCGACGATTTCCCGCTTGGGCACCAGGCGCACGCCGCGGCGATTCGTCACGCCACAGGCGTCCAGCCAGCGATTGCGAAGGGCGTCTTGAAGATCGTCGGTGATCTTGGGGCCAACGCCTCGGATCTTTCCCCCGGCGCGGTGCAAATGTCCGCCCCCTTGGCCGATGCCGTCGAGCGTGCGACGCACGAGTTCGGCCGCGTCGTCATCCTCGCGTTCGGTGCGGACCGAAAGAATCAGGTCGCCTTGGAACACGGCCCCGCAGAGCACCCGCCAGATGCTGTCGCAGCGGATCAACAGATCGGCCACCTCGCCAACGATCTCGGGTCCGTTGGCGCGGGGCAAGAGGCAATAGGCCACGTCGCCATAGAGAAATGTGCTTTGAAGGGCCAGGATCAGGTCGCCGTAGTACTCGACCGACAGCGGGGCGCTTTCGATCTCGGCCAGCAGACTCGGATCGGCCCATTCGGTCAGCCAAAGCAAAACCGATTTGTCGAGACGCGAGTAGCGGGTCTCGCTTCCGCGGGTCTCGGTGCGGATCGCAAAGAGCAACGCCGTGGCCAGCTTCGTGCCTGGCTCGAGCTTCTGCTCGCGGAGGTACGAGGCGGCAATGCTCGCCGTGGCCGCCATGTGGGGACGGATGTCGCGGAACTCGAGCCGGGCGCGGCGGCCTCGCGTCGGATGATGGTCGATCACGCCCATCGGCTCCAGCGGCCCCTGGCAAAAGAGGTGGTTCTGATTGCCCGCCTGGCAGTCGATCAACACCACCGCAGAGTTCTCGGCGCAGGCGACCGTGCCGACCAGCTCGATGGGCGGGCCGAGCAGACGCACCATGTGCTGATTCTCGGCGCGGACGATCTCCCCACCGCCAACCAGGCGCGCCTTCTTGCCGAGCTTCTGCTCGATCAGCCAGACGATTGCCCAGCCCGACGCCACCGCGTCGGGGTCCGGGTTGTCGTGCATGGCAACGTAAATCGATTCGTACGGCGCGATCGTCTTGAGGAACCGGTCCGAGATGCGTTGGCGCGGTCTCACAACGCCGTCCCCTTGGGCGCGGTGCTAGGGTAGGGGTCCGGAGCGAAATCAACCTCCCAAGGCTTGGGGGTCTTGCACCGAACACGTTCAGGCCGTTCTTCCCCCCTGCACTCGGGAAACCGTAAGGATGATAGACCAAAGTGTCAAGGACGGCCAGCGGAGTAGGGCTGGGCAGCCTGGGCACCGCCGGCCCCTGTAGGATGGGCCACCCACCCTCAATCCAAGGGGGGCGCGGCCAACCAGACGCCCCTGACAGATCCCGCGGCCAGTCCAACGGTCCTGTCCGCCGCGGCCCCGGAGGCCGGCGCCGCGGCCCGCCATGCCCACTGGCATCCCGGCCGACACGGCGCTTCGTTCCCACGACGCGACGCGGTCCCTGCGAGGCCCGCCCTCGAATCGAACAAGGCCCAGGGGCCATGTCCGAAGGTCGATCGCGGGGTTAGCCGATCGCTTTGGCGTAGCATTGCTTCAAATAATCCCGCGCCTTGGCCAGGGCGGCCGACATCGCCTCGGGCGGAGGCTCGTTGTGCATGAACGGGTTCACGTACCCGCGATAGTTCGCCTTGGCCAACGCGGCGATCCAGGGCGCGAAATCGGTGGGGCCATGGCCGGGCAGTTCCTCCACGCCGGGCGCATGCTGCCACGCATAGAAGAACAAGAGCTGGGGACCACACGCCGCAATGGCCTCCTCGACCCGCTCCTTGCCGGCCTGCACATGGTACGGCGCCAAGGCGATTCCCAACCGAGGGTGCTTGTTCAGATCGACAAACGCCTTCATCGAGTCGATCGTGTGCAGAAGCGCATGTCCGTGGTTCTCGATCGCCAGGTACGAGTGGTACTGCTCCGCCAGATCGAGTTCGGGCTTGAGGGACTCGAGAAAGGCCCTCATGCGAGGCACCATCTCGGCGGGCGCGCAGGGACCGGCGCTACCACGAATGGCCACGCCACCGCCAGCCTTGCCCAGCAACTCGGCGTATTTCGGGTATCCTCCGGCGTACACCGAGAACGCATAGAGCTTCAACCGGTGCTTGGCCAGCAGTTCCTTCAGGCCCTCCGGACCAAGCCGCTTCTGCACGTCGTCGAGATGCGGGCAACCGGCGTGGGCCGACCAGATGTCGATGGCCTCGAAGCCCAGCGCGGCAATCCGCTCGCAGGCCGCCTCGATCGGCAGACGCGAGAAGTTGATCGACGAGGCGGAAAGCCGCATGGCCCACCGCGTTTCGGCCGCCGTAACGTACCGGCGTGCGGTCGCCAGGCCGAACACCCAGGCCGCGGCGCCGGCACCGAGAAACTCCCGCCGCGCAAATGCCGCGTTGAAATCGATCCGGTCAACAGGCATGGCCCTGGTCCTTCGCGTCTTGGGACTGCCGGAGGGGACGTGGATCCCAGGGTACCGGCTGGCGGCGTTCGGATCAAGCATCGCTTACTAACCGAAGGCTAACGCGAATCTCATACCTGGCACACGCTGTTCTCAACGTCCTCCGAAAGAATGGTCCAGACCAAGGGCATGTTCTGTTCACGGGGACTGTCCCCCTCGGGCTGGGCTTTGGATTAAGGAGGGTGCGATGGACGGCATGCGACCTCGAAAGATGTGGACTGGCGTTCGGAAACCGTTGCTGGCGCCGCGCAAGGCGCCCGCGCGAGGCGGTGGGCAGGTCCGACAGGGCGTGACCCTTGTCGAACTGCTCGTCGTCATCTCCATCGTGGCCTTGCTGATGGCGATGCTCTTGCCCGCGGTGAACTCCGCGCGCGAGTCCGGGCGCCAGGCCGCTTGCCAGAACAACCTGCGCCAGTTCGGCATCGTGATGACCGCCCACGCGGCCAACCGGCGCACCTTCTGCACCGGGGCGTTCGACTGGCGACTCGACGGGGCCGTGACCGAGGTCGGATGGGTCGCCGATCTGGTCCAGCGGGGCGCGCCGGTGGGCAAGATGCTCTGCCCTTCGAATCCGGCACGCATCGCGCAGACCTTCAACGACCTGCTCTCGATGGACTGGGACGTGGACAACTGCACGGTCGATCGTCGCGGGAGCCCTCCCCAGATCGCGTTCGACGGGTCGCGCCAGATCAATCCGTGCCGCTTTATCGCCGAAGGCGACGTGGCCGGGGGCGTTCCTCCCCCCACCGGAGAGGATCGCCGCAAATACGTCGAGGCCCAGATCTTCCAGGCGCAGTACAACACCAACTACACGGCGAGCTGGTATCTCGTGCGCGGGGGGATTGGGCTCGATGCCAACGGGAACGTGGTGCATCGGGTCACGGGTTGCACCCCCTCGCCGCTGGCCGTGGGATCGACCACGGGTCCCCTGAGCACGGCAGCCCTCGATAGCTCCGTAAGCCCGTCCAGCCTGGTGCCGCTGTTGGGTTGCGGGGCCGCCAACGACACCCTCGCGCAGTCGATCGGCTCGGTGCAGGCGGGCACGCCCATGGTCCAGCCCCTGACCCGCGGACCCGTGAAAACCGCCACCATGACATCGCCTGGCATTCCGGGCGACCTCTTCCCCGTCCCCACCCCACGCACCGTCTGGGGACCCGTGTGGACCGCCACACTCCAGGATTACCGCGGCTTCGCCCCGGTCCACAAGAACACCTGCAACCTGCTCTTTGCCGACGGCAGCGTGCGGGCGATTGCCGACTTGAACCAGGACGGCCAGCTCAACAACGGGTTTCCCGCCAGCGCATCCAACGGGTTCGCCGACGATGCGATCGAATTGAGTTCCGAGGAAGCCATCAGCCGCTGGTCGCTGCGCATCCGGTAGACGCCGCGAAGCCACGCCGTGCGAATCGGCTCCAGGGCGGGTTCGGCTCGCGGCGCTCGTTCGCGGGCTGGGCACTGGCTCGCCGTTCGGCCTCTTGCGGGTCGAAAACCCGCCGGCCCCCCTCGAACGGTGCGGGGGCTAGTGGCTCGGTATCCCCACCTCGGTTCGCACGGCGAACGCCACCTTCAGCGCGACGATCTCGGGCATCTGGGGGTGATCGGTAAGAATCCGGAACCATCCCATCGCGTCGTCGACCCGGTAATCGCATGGCGGGGCGTCCGGCGGTACTTCGACCTCGATCCGATAGAGGCCCGGGTTGCTCAGGGGATCCACGCGGACCTGCAAGAACTCGGGCTTCTTCTCCACCTTCTCGATCTTGAGCTGGCGGTGTTTGCCGCGCACTTTAAGCAGCACGGCCTTGCGGCCTCCCTCGCCCGGTCGCAACGTGCCGATGTCGATCACGCCGAACACGTCGACCGCGTCGCCCAGCACCGTGCGCAGCTTCGGCACCTGACCCTCGACCGGGATCCGCAGGTTCTTGTTCTCGCCCTTTTCGCCGATGCGCATCCAGAGATTCAAGCTCCCCGAGAAATGTCCCTGGGGAAGGCCGCTCGGCAGGGTCACCACGACCCGATGTCCGCACTTGGCCTCGAGTCTGGCCAAGGCGTCCTGCGGTTCGGGCTCGATCTTCCATTGGAGACTGGGGGGCGTTGGTTCGACACGCTCGATCTCCAATCGATCCCAGACCTGCGAATACACCACGGTCTTTGCCTCCGTGGGCGCGTCCAGGGAGATTTCCGGCACGACAATTGCTGGCGGCTCGGCCACCAGATACCGCCGCACGACGCCCCGAATGGAAAGCACAAGCCGTGGTCGCGCGGGGTCGTTCGTCAGGATCGTGGCGCTGTGGGCGAACTCGCCTTCGACCTGCGACGTCTTGGCGCCCACCCGTACCTTACCCTCCCCGTGTGGAGGGATCGGCTTCTCGGGGATCTCGCTGACCAGACAGTGGCACGAGAGCCCGCCGATGGCCAGCTTCAGGGGGGCATCTCCCGCGTTACGCACCACGAAATCGTAGTGACACGGGTCGGTCGGATTGAGCGCCTCGAAGGTATGGCTGGTCTGGTCCACGACGAGCCTGGGCTTCTTCTCCGGCTCGGGGGTTTCCGCCGAAACCTCGGTCTGCGCGGCTTTGTCGGCCGCGGGCCCGCTCAGACCGCCGCACCCGGCGGAACCGGCCAGGCTCACGGTGCCCAAAAGCCCCACCGCCATCATCCACCGCCATGCGCTCATCGTCGCCTCGACAGGAAAGACCGACCCCAATGGCTGCGGGCACCACCCCAACACGCCTTCATGCTTCCTCTACGCCGAATGTGTTAGACGGCCTTGAGCCTGGGGTTAGAACTCGGTCAGCCCCAAGGGCCTTGACGAGCAACGCAACCGTGGGCGAGCCAGTCCCCAGCCCGAAAACGGTTCCCGAAACGCAAAGACCCGCGCCCGGGGCGTGGATCCCCGGACGCGGGCAACCAGACAGGGCAGTTCGTAAGCTGAGGGGGTGACTATTCGAACCTGCCCTTGCGGACCGAATCATCGATCCAAGGCCCGTTGTACATATCGGCAGGGGCGACCTCGCACATGGCGTCGGTGTAGCCCGTGGCGGCCTGCGTGGCACCGGCGCCGATGGCGAAGCCGGGGTTCACGTAGCCGTCGCCGTTGATGTCGTAGAACTGCTTGACCGAGCCGTCGGCCATCAGGCAGTTGAAGTACTTCTTGTCGCCGGCCCCGTGGATGCACATCCAGTCGCGGGTGTCCTGGAGGACGAGATTGCCCCACGTTCCGGCGAAGGCGGCCTCGGTTTGGCCGTTGACGCCGACATAATCGGTTGGCGTGGGCAGCTTGTCGGGGATGACTGCCTGGACTGCGACGGTTTGATCGCCCGGGACAAAGTGGACGCCATGCGACGTGGAGTCGTAGTAGCTCGGCCCATCGTTGAACGATTCGCCAAGACGCACGCCGGCCGTCAGCCCAGCGTCGACGTTCACGGTTGCCGCCAACACGGCTTCGTGGATATCGCCAGGACCGGCATCGCCCAGAAGCGGGATCGTCGACGAAGGCACCTGTGCCGACTCGACCATCTGCACGGTGATCGGGCCGATCGAAGCACCCAGGCCCTTGAGGTTATAAAAGCCGCTACTGCCGTTGGGCTGACCAATCATCATGACGCCGCCCACGTTGGCCCCCTTGGGCGCGCTGCGGACCATGAACCAGCTCGAGGCGTAGTTGGTGTTATAGCCCTCGTTGACGACCATGCTGCTGGCGTAGTCGAACCAGCCGGTGGTGTCGGGCAGGGTCAGGTTAGCGGTCCACGGGCCGTGTACCGGCCCCTCGGTGGCGGTGCTCGTATCGGAGCACTTTCCGAACGTGAGCCGACTCGCGTCGGGCAAGCCGTCCGCCGGACTCGTCGAGGTGCCGATGCCCAGCAGGTCGTTGAGCTTCTCAAGCGACCGGAGCTGATTGCTGGGGCAGAGCATCTTGCCCGGCGCCGCGGCACCGATCTTCATGAGGTCGGCCACCCAACCGTACTCGAACAAGCAGCCGTCGCGCCGCTGGTCCCAGGCGCCCGTGCAAAGGCGCCCCGCGGGATCGACGCCCGCGAACTCCTGCATTCCCAGGCCAAACTGCCGGAGGTTGTTTTGGCACGTGGACGACCGGGCCGCTTCGCGGGCGCGCGAAAGGGCGGGCAGCAGCAAGGCGATCAAGATGCCGATGATGGCGATCACCACCAGCATCTCCACGAGGGTGAAGCCACGACGTTGTGTCGCACTTCTCATAGCTTCTTTCCTTTCGAGAGAACGACGAAACCATTTCCACACACAAAACCACGCTCCTTGCGCCACGGACCGGCGCGCCGAGAGCGCGGCGGGGTCGGCAGTGGCGGTCGCCGCTGCACCGCCCTGGCCAGCCCCGTCACGGACTGGCCCTCGGAATCGGCCCCCCAAAACCGATCCGATTTGCATCTGGGGAACGCCCACCTCCTTTCTGGGTTGCCGTCATGAACCACATGCGCCCCAGCCCCGTAAAGGCCTGGCAGGCCATCAGCGGCGAGCCGGACGCCGCGACGTCCACGCTCCCGGTGGCGGCCAATGGCCCATGGGGCCAGGGCCCGATTCGCGGAGGTTGCATCCTCCGCATTCCATTCACCCCGGATTGTAAGCACGCGTGTGAGCCTTTGATGAAAGGCCCAAGAATCCTTGGTTAGTTTTGTGTTGCGCCGCGGCAAGGGGGCCTTGGCTTGCGGTTTTCTAACACGGCGCTCGACAGACCCTAACGAAGCGTCTCTAGAATCGGCTCGAACGTGTCGATCCGGCTGTTCGGGAGGTCATGTCATCGTCCCCTACCTTGGCCACAGAACCGCGTGGGCCTGGCTGATGGCCGGGCTCGTCCTCGCGTCGACCTGCGGAATGGCGGGCTGCGGCAAGCGAGAGGACGTTGGCGGCGCCAGTTACGCCGCCTGGGGCGGTTTGTCGGAGGAAGAGTGGCGCAAGAAGCGGGAAGAACGGCGGGCGCAAGAAGTGCGAGAAGAGGCCAGGCAGCAAGCCGAGAGGAAGAAGGCCGAGGCCGCCCGCAAGGCCGCCGCGGCCAAGCCGAAGCCCGCGGCGGCGCCATCGCGCGAAGGCAACCAGGCCGCCCAGCAAACGCTCGCCAAGCGCACCGACGCGGCTCCGAAGCCGGCCTTGCCTGACCAGGTCGAGTTGTGGCAAGACGCTCATTATCGGTTGGCGCGGGCCAGCAACGATCCCCGGCTGGTGCTGGCGGTCGAACATCGGGCACGCCAAGGGGCCGGGACGGAGCGCGAGGCCGAGTTTTTGGCCAGATTGCTTCAACCCAGCGTGCCGATGGGGAGAGGCAACGCGCCTGCCGGAGAGCCCGACCCCATGGCCAAAGGGCCCTCCAAAGCGCTCGTCGAGGCGGTCGCGGCGGCCTTGGGGCGCAATGGCACGGCCCCGGCCCGCAACACCCTGGTCCAGTTGATCGCGGGCACCTTGCGGATCGACGACGACGCGGCCGGGGCCACGGCGGCCCTGAAAGCGCTGGCCGAGAATCCTTCCCCGGAAAATGAGGAGATCCTGCTGGCGGCGCTCGTCGAGCCGCTGAAGTACCGGCCGCCTGGGCAGGGGGCGCTTGGGGCCGGCGACTTGCAGCAAAAGGCCCTGGCCATGGTTCGCACCATCCCAGGGAGCCGGTTTCGCGCGCGCCTTGCCCAGTGGTTCGTCGATCCGAGGGCCAGTCCCGAACTTCGCCGGCTCGTCGCGCCCGTGCTTCTGGAAGTCCATCCGGACAATCTCGAAGCCCACGCGATCTTGTATCCGAGCGATCTGGTGTCCGCGCAGGTCCGGACGATGCTCGAGCGGCATTTCGCCGGGCACAGTTCCGACGCGATGGCGTTCTTTCTGGGGATGAGCCCGGGCGAGCCCATCGGGGCCGACGGTCGGTCCCTTGGGGTTTCGGGCAGTCCGGCGGGGACGCGGAGTCCCGCCCCTCGGATACCGTCCGATCCCGACTGGCCGTACGTGGTGGCCCGGCGCCTCTGGTCGACGGAATTCGCCCTGGTGCTCGACGTGCGACTGACGGGTATCGCCTCGCTGAACGAAGGGGCCCAGGTGTGTTTGCTGGCGGCCACCGTGCCGGCCGACGTGGTGCGCCATCGGCTGCAAAGGACCCTCGAGCGACATTGGGACGATGGTCCGGCCCCGCTGCGCAACGCGGGGCTGGGCTCGCACCTCGTGTTCGAGCCAGGGTTCGTGCCGGTGCTCAAGGCCGCGCATCGCAAGGCGCTCGAAGGATCGAAGGCCGCCAGCCCCCCGGTGCCGAAGCTCCGCCGCACGGGGACGAGAGCCCCGAGCAAACCGGCCGAAAAGAAAAAAGAGCCCACGGCCGGCCGCGAAACGGAGTGGCTCGAGGCCGAGGAAACTTTGATCCGCGGGTATTGCCAACGGCTGTGCTCGACGGCGCTGGCCGAGGCCGTTCGGAACAAGCGGCAGCCCCAAGCCCGTTGGCCCACCCCGGATCGCTTGCCCGTGGCACTGCACGCCGAGGCGGCCGTCGTGGCCTCGCTGGCGCGTGACTGGCCGGGGACGGGGGACGATCACAAGCTGGCCGGCGTGCCGCTCGAACCGATGCACGTCCGCTATGTGCGGATCGAAGAGAAGGCCCGGCCCGATCGGCTCGTGGTCCACTACCGGCGTCAACTCGCGAAAACCGCGCAGGTGCGGAAGATCGCCGACGGAACGTGGTTGGACAGCCTCGAGGTGGATGACTCGACAGGATCGCGGCGGTCGGTGGATCTCGTGATTACCCGAGCGCAGGCCGACTCGAAACGCCCGCTCGACGAGTCCCAGGAATTGACCGTCGAGATCCTGGTCGTCGAATTACCGAGGCTGGGCCGTTAGCCGGGGCGACCCTATGAACGCGATGCGCGACGACCGTCGTGGAGTCCGACCCGCCGGCCCCCGCCGATGGGAAGACGAACCTGATCCGCCGAACCGGGATGGGTCCGATCCGTACCGGGCGCTGTTGAACATCCGCGACGTCCAGCGGCCGCTCGACGCCTATCAATTGCTGCGGCTGCCCCGGTTCGAGGAGGACCCCGACTCGATTCGGGCGGCGGCCAGCCTCCAGCGGATGGCGATGCGGCTTCATCGATCGGAATGGCCACCCGACGTCTGGGAACAGATCAAGGCGGAACTGGAAGAGGCGATTTCGACGCTTCTGGACCGGGACGCCAAAGCGGCGTACGACACGGCCCTGCGCGTGCGCGAAGCCACGCGCACCGTGGTTCCTCGGCCGGCCGCGGATCCCCCGGTCAAACGGTCGCGGTCCAGCGCGCGGTGCTCGCAATGCGGCGCCAGCAATCCCCCGACGCGCAGGTATTGCAGCCAATGCGGCAAGAACCTCTGGGAAGCGTGCTACCGATGCGGCACGCTCTGCGCCGCGGGCGACAAATACTGCGGGGCGTGCGGGGCCGATCTGGGCGCGGGCGTCGAAGTACAAAGGAGGGAGTTCGCCGCGCGATTGCGCCAGGCCGAGGAACTCCGCCAGCGATGCGAGTTCGACGAGGCGATCGAGTTGGTCCGCCCGCTCGCCGAAATCGAACACTCGCGCCTAAGCGACCTGGCGAACCGGGCGAAGGAACTCGTCAGCCAGGGGACCGCCCAGCGCGATCGTTGCCGCGCGGAGGCCGATCGGGCGCGGCAAGAGGCCAAGCGCCTTCTTGGCGAGGGGAAGTTGCGCGAGGCGGCTGACGCCGTGCGGGCGGTGCCCGCGCCCTTCCGGGACGATTCGCTTCACCACCTGCTGGCCGAGGCGGAATCGCGGCTCCAGGAGATCGATGCCCTGGCCGGTCAGTTGCGCCGCGCCGCGGGATCGCCGTTCAAAGTGGAGTTGCTGAAAAAGGCCGCGCGCCTGCTGGAGATCCGGCCGGGGCACGCGGAGGCTCTGGCGGTAATCGACCGGTTCCGCTCGCGAATCGTGCAGATGGCCCGCGCGAAACTGGCCGAGCGTCGTTACGACGAAGCGCACCAACTCCTCGAGCATCTTCCGCCTGCGGCGAAAATCCCCGAAATCGAGGCCCTGCACACGCAGACCAACGAACTGCGATGGCTGGCGGCCGAACTAGGCACGGCCCCCGCCGCGACGCGGACGCTGGTGGCGCTGGCCGATCGGTTCCGCAAGCTCGCGCCGAACGACCCGCAAGCCGCCGAGTGCTTCGAACAGATCGCGCACCGCGCGAAGGCGGGGCCGGATCCTCGCGGGGCGCCCCTTCCTTGGAAAGCCGCGCCGGCCAACTCGCCGTTCGGCGCGCCGGTCGAGTGGCTGACAGGTTTTGATCGGGTCCAGCTCCACGAACACCTCGACCGAAGCCTGCTTCTCGAGCACCCGGGCCGGTTCTTCGTGGCCTGCGGCCTGGCCCTTCAGGGGCTGGACCTGGCACCGGTCGCCACGAATTTGCTGCCGGCCGAACCGACCCTCTTGGGACGCGTCGCCCTCTTGATGCGCAAGCGGATCGGACGCAAGACGGCCTGGGGGCTCGATCTCGGGGCCAGCGGGCTGAAGGCCGTCAAGCTGGCCGTGCCCCACGACCATCACCCGCCCGTCATCGTCGCGGCCGATCTGATCGAACATCGCAAGAGCCTCAGCCAGGCGGCTAACGAAGACGAAAGCCACGCGATGATCCACGAGACGCTCCAGAAGTTCGCCGTGCGCAACGACCTCAAGGCCGATCGCGTGTGCCTGGGGCTGCCGTGTTCGATGCTTCTGGTGCGGCAGGTCCGGATGCCGCGCTTGGACCCGGCCAAAATGACGGCCGCCATTCGCTTCGAGGCCCAAGGCCAGTTCCCCATTCCTTTCGACGAGCTGGTCTGGGACTACTACCTCATGGGCCCCGAAGGCGAGGACGCGGCCCGCGGCCGCCAGGTCGAGGTCGCCGTCATGGCGTCGAAACGGGTCTTGATCAAAGATCGGGTCAACCGGCTTCAAGCGGCCGGGCTGCCCGTCGACACGGTGCAGGTCGACTCGGTGGCCCTGCACAACTACCTGGTCTACACCTATTTGAGCGACCTGACTGGCCCCACCGAGGGAGAGCCCGGGCCGGCGGGACCGCTCGCCGCGCTGGACGTGGGCTGCGAGATTACGAGTTTCGTGGTCAGTTCGCCCCACGAGTTCTGGTTCCGCCAGGTAGGTCTCGGGGCGGACAAGCTCACTCGAACGATCGTTCGGCAACTCAACGCGAACTTTGCGCAGGCGGAGCAATGGAAGCGCAACCCGGCCGAGGCGCCGCGCCTCGACCAGCTTTTCGAGACCTTGGAGCCCTTGTTCGACGATTTCCGCTACGAGATCCAATCGTCGCTTGCCGCCTATGCGGCCATCCACCCGGATCGGGCGATGCAACGGATCGTGGTTCTTGGCGGGGGGCTGGCAACTCATGGCCTGCTTCGCAGCCTCCTGCGCGAGGGGGCTTCGGGGCGGTGAAGCGATGTCGGCGGGCTGCGAGTCCCGTGGGCTTGGAGGGTGGGTTCCCACGCGCCGGTCGGTCGGCCGTATAATGGTCCCGAGGACTGGGATCATGGCCGAAGCTGCGGGGCGCCCCCCCGATCTGGAACTTCTCGCACCGGCCGGCGACTGGGAGGCCCTCGAGGCCGCGCTGGACGCCGGGGCCGATGCGGTCTACTTCGGCCTGACCACGCTCAACGCCCGACGCCGGGCCAGAAACTTCCGCCAAGACGAGTTCGTTCGCGCGGTGCAGCGCGTTCACGCCAACGGGGCTCGGGCGTACGTGACGTTGAACATCGACCTGGCCGAGCGCGAACTGGGCCAGGCCGCGCGGATGCTCGAGCTGGCCTGTCAGGCCGGGGCCGACGGCGTGCTGGTGCGCGACCCGGCCCTGTGGCTTCTGAAGCCCCATTACCCCCAGTTGGAATTCCACCTGAGCACCCAAGCGTGCCTTGCCAACCGGGCCGACGCGGCCGCGGCGGGACACTTGGGCGCCGTGCGTGCCGTCTTGGCGCGCGAACTGTCGCTGGCCGAAATCGCCGCCGCGTCGGCCGTGCCCGGTCTGCTC
>DYLT01000149.1 GCA_020721945.1 Blastopirellula marina | reverse complement strand
ACCCTCCAAGGCGTCGCCAACGGCCCCCGGTGCTGGCCTCCTAACGCGATCTTCGCCTGCGTTGGGGCTTCTGGGGCAGCGAGGCGTTGCGAGCCCGATGTCCGACATGACCCGCCCCACCATCAGCGCGATCGCCGAGCGCGAACGGATCACCCGGCCGCTTGGTCCGCGGCCGGCCACGAGGACCGCGGGCGCTGTGCTGCCGCGGCCGGTCGATCCTGGGCCCACTGCACCGTCGCCGACCACCGGCCGGTCCTCGGGCGCTATACCCAACCGGGTGATCGACATTACCGAATTACCCGTCGCCGGCGTGTCTGGAGGTTGAGTCCGGCACTATACTTGATTACGGTCGGCAGGGGGCGGGCTGGCCGATCGCTCGACGGATTCGGGATGGATTGACTTGGCGGCGCTCTCGACGAGTTTTCTGGGACGCTTGCGGCTTATGGCGGGCGGGCCGTCGCACTGGCGGCTTGCGCAGGGGTCGGGGATGGTCTCGAAAATCAACGAGTTGGAATCGGGCCTGAAGGGCCTGTCGGACCACGACCTCCGCAAGCGCAGTTTGTCGCTTCGGTATCGGGCCCGCAGTGGCCAGCCGCTGGCACGGCTGCTTCCCGAGGCGTTCGCTCTGGTCCGCGAGGCCGCGCGCCGCACCCTGGACATGCGCCACTATGACGTGCAAATCGTCGGCGGCATCGCGTTGTTTTACCGCTCGATCATCGAGATGCAGACCGGCGAGGGCAAGACGCTCACGGCGACGTTGCCGATGTATCTGCATGGGCTCTTGGGCCGCGGCTGCCACCTGGCCACGGTCAACGACTACCTCGCCAAACGCGACGCCGAGTGGATGGGCCCCATCTACCGGCTTCTGGGACTGAGCGTCGGCATCATTCAGACGCCGATGCAATCGTCGGAGCGCCGCAAAGCCTACGCCTGCGACTTGACCTACGGCACGGCCAAGGAGTTCGGGTTCGACTTCCTTCGCGACCGTCTCTTGCTGCGGCGGATCCGCGAGGGGCAGACCGATCTGTTGGGCGGGATGCTCGGCCAGGTGAATAGCCAGGAGGGCGAGAAGCCGGTCCAGCGCGAGGCGTATTTCGCGCTGGTCGACGAAGCCGACAGCATCCTCATCGACGAAGCCCGCACGCCGCTCATCATCAGCGCGCTGCCCACCGAGGAAGAGCGACTGGCGGTCGAGTGCTACAAGTGGAGCGCCACGGTCGCAAGCGAGTTCGTCGAAGACGAGGACTATGAATACGACCACGACAAGAAATCGGTGGAGCTGACCCGCCAGGGACGTCAAAAGGCCCGGCAACTCCCCAAACCGCCGGCCATGGACGCCGTGGGGATGTTTCACATCTACCAGTACGTCGAGCGGGCGATCAAGGTCCAGAAGGACTTCCACCGCGACCGGCAGTACGTGGTGCGCGACGGCGAGGTGGTGATCGTCGACGAGTTCACCGGGCGCATGTCCGAGGGGCGCAAATGGCGCGACGGCATCCATCAAGCCGTCGAAGCGAAAGAGGGGGTCGAGGTGACCGTGGCCACCGGCCAGGCCGCGCGCATTACCGTGCAGGACTTCTTTCTTCGCTACGAGCAACTGGCGGGCATGACGGGAACCGCGTGGGCCTCGGCCCGCGAGTTGCGGAAAATCTACCGCTGCGACGTGGTGCGTATCCCCACGAACCGGCCTGAGATCCGGCAGCGGCTTCCCGAACGGGTCTTCGGCACCGCGGACGCGAAATGGGCGGCGGTCGTCGACGAGATCTGCCGCATGCACGCCGAGGGCCGCCCGGTGCTCGTGGGCACCCGCTCAATCGATAAGTCGGAGCACCTCTCCCGGCTGCTGCGCGAACGGGGCGTCGAACACCAGGTGCTCAATGCCCATCACATCGCGGAAGAAGCCGAGATCGTCGCCCGGGCCGGCCAGCCCGGGCGCGTGACCGTCTCGACCAACATGGCCGGCCGCGGCACCGACATCAAGCTGGGCGAGGGGGTCGCTGAGCGCGGCGGGCTGCACGTCGTCTGCACCGAAATGCACGATTCCGCCCGGATCGACCGCCAGTTGATCGGCCGCTGCGGACGCCAGGGCGATCCCGGCACGTATCGCCAGTTCCTCAGCCTCGACGACGAGCTTCTGTTCTCGGGCCTGGGCCCCAAGAAAGCGCGAAAGTACGAGGCCCTCGGCAAACAGGCCAATGGCCCCTTCGAGCGGTTCGTGCCGCTATTCCGCAAGGCCCAACGCAAGGTCGAACGCCGCCACTTTCGCGACCGCCGGGCCTTGGTCTACTTCGAGAAGCAACGCAAGAAGATGCAGCGGCAGATGGGCCAGGACCCCTACCTCGACACGCCGAACTGAGAGGTTTGCGTCGCCGGGGCGCCGCCCGCGAAGGAGATGCCGTGGCCGAGGTCCACGAGATCAACCATCCCGATGCCCTGGGCGACTACCGCGCCGTGTGGGACGATCGGTTGGACCACACCGCCGGCGCCTCGTTCTTCCTATCGTTGGATTGGCTTCTGGCCTATTGGCGCCACTTCGGCCAGGAGCAGCGCCTTCGCGTGTTGGTGGTGTCCTCGGAGGGACAGTGCCGGGGCATCCTTCCGCTGGCCGTGCGGTGGGAACGAACCCGAGTCGGACGGGTCCGCGTCCTCACGTATCCCCTGCACGACTGGGGATCGTTCTATGGCCCCATCGGCCCGGACCCCGAATCGACGCTGGCGGCTGGCCTGGACTATCTGCGCGCAGCCCCCCGCGACTGGGATCTTCTGGAACTCCGTTGGATCGATCCCGAAGGCCCCGCCGACAAGCTGACCGGCCGCGCCCTCGAGGCCGCGGGCTTCGCCACGTACCGCAGCGTGTGGGACCGCACGGCGATCGTCGACCTGGCCGGCCCCTGGGAGACCTATTGGGCGAGCCGCTCGGCCGGATGGCGCGCCAATCTGCGTCGCGACGAACGGCGTCTGGCCAGGCGGGGCCGCGTCGACTACGTCCGCTACCGGCCTCGCGGCGATCAGGCCGGCGAAGGCGATCCCCGGTGGGATCTCTACGACGCCTGCGAAGAAGTCGCCCGGCGAAGCTGGCAAGGCACCTCGCAAACCGGAACCACGCTGAGCCACTCGTCCATCCGACCGTTCCTGCGCGAAACCCACGTTGCGGCGGCACGCCGGGGCGAAGTCGATGTGAACCTCCTCTACCTCGACGGACAACCGCTGGCGTTCTCGTACAATTACCATCGCGGCGGCCGGGTCTACGGGCTTCGCACCGGGTTCGATGCCGCGTTGGCGCGCGAAAGTCCGGGCAGCCTGCTTCATGCCCGGGTCCTGCGCGATGGACTGGCCCGCGGCGACCGACTCTATGATCTTGGCGTCGGCTCGATGCCCGCCAAACGCCGGTTCGCGACGCGCGTGGTCCCCATCGTGCGATACAGCCATTTCGCCTCCGCCTCGCCCCGCGTCCAACTGCTGCGACTCAGACGTTGGTTTCAAGCGCGGGCGGCCAGGCGAGAACTTCAGGGTAGCGGCCACGCCTGACGCCCGCTCGCGTTATCCCCCATGGCTTGGGTTCAACGTGCACGCCTCGGCCTTTCTCCCAGACGCTGGCCAGGGTAAAGTAGAGGGAAGCCGCAAGGTTTGCGGCTTATGGAGAATCGGAACCTATCCGTTCTTTGGGGGTTCGGCACCATGAAGTCGCCAGTCTGGGCGGTTTTCTCGATGGCGGTCTTGGACCTCGTCTTGGTGAGCCGACCGGGACTGCCGGGTGAGCCGGCGGCATCGCCGCGGCATGGGGCGAAGGTCGCGGTACTGGACGTCAACGAGGTCTTGCGCCATCATCCCGCACTCAAGGTCCAGTTGGTCGAGTTGAGGGCCGACACGGCGCGGGCCGACGAGGTCTTCAAACGCCAGCGCGACGAGTTGGCCGGGCTGGGCCGCAAGCTCGAAGGCCTCGCGCCGGGCACGGCCGAGCATCATGCGCTGAAGGAACAGATCGCCCAACGGCAGGCCGCGTTGGCCGCCGAGGGCGAACTCCAGCAGAAGGAGTTCGCCCGCCGCGAAGCCCAACTGTACCAGAAATACTACGATCAGGTCGTGGCCGTAGTGGACCAGTACGCGCGGGAACACGGCCTTTCGGTGGTACTTCGCGCGGACGGCGGGGCACCCAAGAGCGGCGCGCCTGGCGACGTGTTGCGCAACCTCAGCCGTCCGGTGGTGTGGACCGCCAAGGACCTGGACATTACGCCGCAGATCCTCGAGCGCTTGGCCGAGCGTGCGTCGGCAAGTCCCGCTCCGGCCGGCAAGGCGGCGAAGCCCGAAGCCAAGGAGCCCCCGAAGCCCTCGCCGCCCAAGGACGGCAAGAAGCCCGGGCCGGCCAAACCCAAGGATGAAAAACCCGGCAAGAAGCCGACGGTGCTGCGCATGGCGCTTCGCGGGGAGTATCCCGAGGGGCCGGCCGCATCCGGCCTGTTCGGCGAGGCGCGCACGTCGCTGGCCGCGGCGATCCAGCGACTCGACCGCGCCGCCGAGTCGCCCGTGGCGGCGGTGCTCTTGCAGGTGGACGACCTCGACCTCGGCCCCGGCAAGGTCCACGAGTTCCGCGAGGCGATCCGCCGGCTGCGCAAGTCGGGCAAGCCGGTCATCGCCGAGCTCAGCACCGCCCAGACGAACCAGTACCTCGTCGCGGCGGCGTGCGACGAGATCGTGATGGCGCCGTCGGGGACGCTGCTGATTCCCGGCGTGCGCGCCGAGATGACGTTCTACAAGGGCCTTCTGGACAAGCTCGGCTTGGAATTCGAAGTGCTCCAGATGGGCAAGTACAAGGGTGCGGCCGAGACGTTCACCCGCACCAGCATGAGCCCCGAGTTGCGCCAGAGCATCGAAGCCATGGTCGACGATTCGTACCAGGCCCTGATCGCCACGATCGCCAACGACCGCCGACTCGAACCCGCGGAGGTCAAGCGGCTTATCGACGAGGGGGTGTTCACGGCGCAGGCGGCACGCCGCGGACGCCTGGTCGACCACGTGTGCTATTTCGACGAGTTCCAGGAGACGCTCCGCAAGCGTCTCGGCGCCGGCCAACTGATCGTGACCACCCAGGCCCGAAAACCACCCGAGACCGATCTGTCGGGCATCTCGGGAATGATGAAGCTGATGGAGATGGCCTTCGGCGCCCGCGCGCCCGAGAAGACCAGCCCCGACCGGAAAATCGCCGTGATCTATGCGGTGGGCATGATCGTCGATGGCGAAAGCTCGACCAGTCTCTTCGGCGAATCGGTGCTGGGCGCCGCCACGCTCGCCGGCGCCTTGCGCACGGCGGCCGAGGACTCGCGGGTCGTGGCCATCGTGGTGCGGGTCGATAGCCCCGGCGGCTCGGCCGTGGCCAGCGATCTTCTGTGGCGTGACATCCGCAAAATCCAGAAGCCGGTCATTGCGAGCCTGGGCGACGTGGCCGCCAGCGGCGGGTACTATGTCGCCATGGCCGCCCAAAAAGTCTATGCCGAGCCCGGCACGGTGACTGGCTCGATCGGCGTGGTCAGCGGCAAGTTGGTCACCACTGGGCTGTACGACAAGCTCGGCCTGGCCACGGAGGTGATCAGCCGCGGGTGCAACAGCGGGGCGCTGTCGTCGACCCAGCGATTCACGAAGGAAGAACGCGCCCGTTGGATTGCCCTGCTCGAAGAGACCTACCGGCAGTTCGTCGACAAGGCCGCCGTGGCGCGCAAGATGCCTCGCGACCAGCTCGAGGCCCTGGCCCAAGGCCGGGTGTTCACCGGTCGCATGGCCGCCGCCAACGGCCTGGTCGACGGGCTGGGGACGCTCGCCGACGCCATCGCCGAGGCGAAGAAGGCCGCGGGGCTCAAGCCGGACGAGAAGGTCGAGCTGTGGATTCTTCCGAAGCCCCGCTCGATCTTCGAGCATCTCTTGAGCGATCCCTCGGCGACCACCAGCCGCCTGGCACGCCTCTTGCCCGAGGGACTCGAAACGCTCGCCTACGCCGAGCACCTCAGGCGCCTGGCCGCCGGACGCGTGTGGGCGCTGATGCCCTTGGGGCTTCGGCTGAGGTAGCGGCCCCGTCGCGGTGGCCCCCGACGCGGTTCACAACCCCATGCCCAGGTAGCCGCCGCGCGCGTCGCTTTCGTTCTGGAGACGCTCGAGGCGTTCCACGGTCCGGCGGAGGTCGCCGGACGACGCGAAGCGGTCGAATTCGACCAGCACGGCCCGGGTGACCGTTTCGCGAAACCACGCGACCACCGGTTCGGTCAGCCAGTCGCAGGTATCGCGATAAAGTGCGACGTCCAGGTCCGCATGCAATGCCTTGCGGTCTTCCGCGTCGGTCAGCACGGTACCCTCGAACGCGAGCTCCAAGAGCCCGATCTGGTCGTCGTTCGTCAGCCGGTACGCGCAACGTGCGTGGTGGAGGTAGTACGTGTTGTGGGTGCCGTGCTTCTCGATCGCCCGCTTGACCCGCTCGCAGAACGCGCGGAAACCGGGCGAGGCGTCGATCGGCACATCGAGGCGCCCGACCGAGCGCAAGGGAAGGCACTCGAACTCGATGTCAACGCGCTGAGCCATGCACTTCCTCCCAAGCCATGACGAGCCAACCGCCGGAAGTCTCCCAGCGGGTCAGCCGCAGTTCGACCGGACTCTGGGTCTCTTTGCCGATCACCAGGTTCTCTGGCGCTAAGGTCTCCTCGAAGAACCTCCCGAACCGCCGCTGGAGGGCGTTGCGCAGGGCAATCTCCCGGGCCGAGAGTTGCTGGCCGCTGCCCGGAGCGGCCCTCGGCGGATAGACCTCCAGCGCCCCCTGGCGCACGGCCCGGAAACCGCGCGGCGTCGTTTCGATCCGGTACCGCGCTGCCACGTTCATGGCCGGGTAATCGCGCCCCTGGTTCATGTACCGGGCGCCGCGGATCGTCACGCGGAAGCCGCCGTCGGCGAACTGCACGGTGACGGGTTGACGCGGGGCGAAGGTAATAGACCAGTTCTCCTCGTCTTGGCCTTCGCCGGCCCGTGCCGGCAGCGCCAAGTACTGTGCCGCGATCTCGTCGAAACGCTTCTCGTCGAGGACGACGCCGGCCAGCGCCGCGGACGAAAGGTTGTTCAGCGACGATTCGTGCGTGCGCAGCGTCAGGTCGGCGGCGCCGGCGACCTCCGGCGGCGCCGTGGGAGCGCCCAATCCCGTCTCGCCAAGCGTCAACAGCGAGAGCGTCAACGAGTGCGGCGTGGTGGTCGCCCGGAAGGACTCGGGAAACAACTTGCGATCTTCCAACGGCCGCCGGAAGCGTTTCTGGAAACCGTCGTTGGCCCGCGCGGCCAACGGCTCGGCCTCGTCGTCCATCCGCTGGTTGAAACGGGCTTCGGCATGTTCCGAGGCGATAGCCTCGGCAAGGCCCTTCTGGCGCATGGCGCGCTTCCAGGCGATCCGTTGGACCATCGCGCGGCCGCCCGTGTCGATGGCGTGGATCGTGCTCGACGTGACCGCCTCGGAGACGGTGGGAAGGCTCGAGACCCCGTCGGCGTTGAGGAACAGCCGCTTGCGCGCGCCAAGGTGCGTGGTCCCGCTGCTGTGGATGGTCGCCGGCCCGTGGTAACCGACGTTCTCGGTGGCACTGGTGCCCTGGAACAAGAGGTCGACGATTCCCGCCTCGTCCGAGGGCACCAGGCGGCCCTCAATCCGGCCGACCGTGTGCGCGGTGCCGTAAAGAGCCGTGCCGAGGATGCAGTCTTGCACCGGCGACACGTCGTCCACCGTGCGCGACAACCGCGCCGCCACGAGCCGGTCGGAAACGGTAATGAACACGTTCGGGTGGGACCACTGCGACTGGACGGCGGCCACCAGCCAGGGCGCTTGCCCCGCGTCCCGCAGCCAACCCAACGCGGCCGAGATCCCTGCGGCATCCTCGGACCCCGGGGCCTTCTGATACGCCTCGAGGCGTTGGGCAAGCGTCTCGAGAACCTGCTCGTACTGGCCTCGCAGCTTCGCATCGCCCACCAGCCGGGCCGTGGTCAAATAGCGGCGCAGGCCCTGACGCACGTCGGCGAACCACACCAGCCCCAATCCGTCGTATCCGGCAGCGAACCGGGCATGAATCGCGTCGAGGGCTGCCAGGTCGGGCGCGGGCAGGGCCAATTGACCCTTGAGATCCTCGAACTTCAAGTAGTGCCTCCACCCCGATGCCTCAGGTCCGGCACCTTGCAGCCGCGTCTCGAGGCGTTCGACCGCCGCTGCCAGTTCCAATCGAGCCCAGTACAAATCGCTGGGAGTTCGGGCGAGAAAAATCGACTTGGCGCTCCGCGCGGCCTCCACCAAGCGTTCGACCGGTGGCGCTGGCAGCGCCGCCAACCACACGGCCAAGGCGTTTCGAACCTCGACAAACGGCGGCAGGTCTAACCCCCGCGCGTCCCCGGCGTAACGCCCCAGAATCCGCAATACCACTTCCGGGTCAGCCTTGGCACCCAAGACGAGTTGAGTGCGAAGCTGGGCCGAGTCGAGATACACGCGCCATCCGGCGGCTTCCGGGCTACTGTCGAGCCAACGGTCGAGCTCGCCGAGGGCTGCAATGACAGGCTGTTCAGGGTTTTGGGCAAGAACGAACTCGTCTCCGATACCGAACGCCCACAACGCGATGGGTATGGCCACCACTCGTAGTAGGGACGAGGTCTCGGAACCTGGGGCACGCGTGCGCAATGCTGATGGCATCCCTGAAAATCCCCCATTCCTCGATGTGTGAGACGGGGCTCCAACCCCCCATATTGGGCTGGCGATCGTCGGGAATCTGATGCCAGCGGTTTGATTTTCACCAAGTTACTAATTACAACTGGTTTTGCCAACCGGTACACTCCACCGAATCAGTGAAGTCTCTCTGAGGCACGGAACGCCTCGCGGGGACCACACCACGGAGTGAATCTTCGGGCTTGGCTTCGGGGCCCTGAACCTGTCGCGGATTTCGGGGCGCCCGAGACCGACTGCGTTTTCCGCCGAGGAGGGCGGAAAAACCCACCACGGATGCCCGCCGACCGACGCACTCTGCGCCGAGGTTCGGAACTTCGGTTTGACCCGGACATGGACGACAGCGGCAGGTTCTGCCGCATGGACTTCCACCGTCGCGACCGACACGGAGGACTGCATGTCCCGCTTAGTGCCTTTCGTCTTGTTGGGGCTGGCAGTTTTGATCTGTTGCTGGGTTTCGGGCATCTCGTCGTCGTGGGCCGCCGCGCCGGCGCACGCTTCGGCAAATGCGGCGAAACCCGCCGGCCCTCCCCAAGCCTCCACCTCTTCGTGGAAGCCAGGAACGCACCTCTGGCGCACCCTGCGCCGCGTGCTCGACGCCGTGGTCCCGCACGAACGCGGGGCACGACGGCCCTCGGACGCAACGGCGACGCGCGAAGAAAGCGGCTCGGGCTCCGACACGATCGCATGGCTTGACGAGTACGGCACCGCCCTCCGAACGGCCGCGCGCCAACGCAAGCGGTTATTGCTTCTAGCCTATGGTCCCGGTCAAGAGGGGATGGCCCAAGCACTGGCCGAGCGATTGGCCCAGGTACCCGAGATCGCCCGAGCGTTTCAACAGGCCGTGCGTCTGAAACTCCCGACCGACACGAAGCTGCCCAGTAAGGCGGGAGATATCGAACTGATCAGGCATCCGTCGTTTTCCGGACTCGGCGGAAAACCCGGGCTGGCGCTGATCGATTTTTCCACGTCGGACCCCGCGCGCTGCGGCTGCGTGGTTTGGACCTTGCCGGCGCCGGCCGATTACCGCTTCGATTTGGCCGAGGTGGCTCGGGCTCTGGGCGCGGCGCCGCCCCCACTGCGCTGGATGACCGATTACGCCGACGCCGTGCGCGCAGCCACGCAGCAGGGGAAGATGCTGCTGGTTTTCTTTTGCAGTCCGGGACATTGCGCCTTGTCGAGCCGATTTGAAGCAGAGACCCTAAGCGACCCCGAGGTCCGTGCGAAGCTGGCCGAGATGGTCCGCGTGCGAGTGACGACGGACGCGAAGGCTGCACTCCAGGGAGGCGAGGTGGTGGTGCTCAACCACCCGGCATTCGCCGAGATGCTCGGCCAACCGGGTTTGGCGATACTCGATTTCGCCCACAAGGACCCCCAGTTGTACAGCCATGTGGTCAGCGTCTTTCCTTTCGTCGGCAACGAGGTCTATACGACGGACCAGATGAAGGTCATCCTTGGGCTTCCGCCTGGCACGCTGACGCAGCGGACGCTGATCTACGCCGTGCGCACCCATCCCGAGCGTCCGGCCAGCGCCAATGGCCAGGTCGATCCGAATTTGCTTTCCGAGGCCGAGAGCCATTCCGAATACCAGGCACGGATCGGCGTTCAGGGGCACCACGCATGGGAGAGCCGCTTCCACCGCATCAACGCCCGGCTTCCGGCCGGCTGCCTGGCCTACGAGGTCTGCGCGGAGAGTTGGCCGGGCCAGGGACTCTTGCAAGCGGCGATCGAGTGCGTGCGATGCTGGCGCATGTCGTCGGGCCATTGGCATTCGGTGGCCAGCCCGAGCCAGGTTTACGGCTACGACATGAAACGGGGCGCCAACGGCATCTGGTATGCCACGGGCATTGTCGGCCGCTGATGCTTTCGCCCGAACTGGATCGAGGGCTTATGCCGGT
Organism: Blastopirellula marina; assembly: GCA_020721945.1. Taxonomy (GTDB): domain Bacteria; phylum Planctomycetota; class Planctomycetia; order Pirellulales; family Thermoguttaceae; genus JANLFZ01. The sequence goes on along the minus strand of DYLT01000149.1, from coordinate 1,864 downwards.
CGTGCGGACAGTGCCGCCCGGACGATGCCGCGGTGAGTTCTTGCAACATGGGTGGCGGAAAAAATTCCCCATGTTGCCAAACCGCGTGCTACGGTTCATCTGGTGGGGCCGTGTGCCCGGAGCAACGTACTCTTGGGGCGCGGTGACTCCCACGTTGGGAGCAGCCCCGCCAGGCGAGTGCGACCATGCGGCAGGTTGTCCTGAATTGGCGGCGGATCGCGGTGGCGGTGGCGCTGGCCCTTGTCGCCGTGGGCGGCTGCGCGCAACTGCCGCGCATCGACCCCAGCGGCGAGCGGTTCTTCCTGCCGCCGGCCTCGACCATTCCTCCGACCCAAGCCGACGGCGCGCTTCCTTGGGAACCGACCGAGCTGCTGCTGGACCCGGCCGTGAAGGTGGCGCCCATCGGAAGCGAAGTCGTGCTGATTGCCGGGGTCCGCGGGCCGGATCCCTACCTGCGCACGAACGAACGGGTCGAGTGGCAGATTGCCCCGGGTGGGGTCGGTGAATTCGTCGACTCCGATCCGCACGAATTCGTCGATTACCTGCTCTTGGACTTCAACAGCCCACGCAAGGTCACGCCAACCTACGCCATCAGCAGCACCTCGCGGCGCGCCGTGCGCCTGACCCGGGGCACGCCCGACCCGAACGACGATGTGGCCGTGGCCAGCGGGCAGACGTGGGTCACGGTGACCTCGCCCGTCGAGGGAACGAGCTACGTCACGGCCCTTGCCCCAGCGATCCGGTCGTGGGACCGCCGCGGCAAGACGGCCGTGATCCACTGGATCGACGCGCAGTGGCAGTTTCCCCCTCCGGCGATCAATCCCGCCGGCACGCGGCACGTTTTCACCACCACGGTGACCCGGCAGAGCGACCAGTCGCCGCTGGCGGGCTGGCGCGTGCGGTACCGGATCACGGGCGGGCCGCCGGCCGGGTTCGCGCCGGCAGGCTCGGGCACGGTGGAAGTCGAGACCGACGCGGCCGGCCGCGCCAGCGCCGAGATCTCCCAGCCTCAGCCGGCCCCGGGAACGAGCACCGTGGCCATCGAGCTCGTGCGACCCGCCAGCGCCGCGGGCGGACGGTTCGTCGTGGCCTCGGGCATGACGAGCAAGACCTGGTCGGCGCCGGGCTTGGCGCTGCGCGTGAGCGGTCCCGCCGTCGCCAGCGTCGGCGCCACCCTGACCTACCGCATCGAGGTTTCGAACCCAGGCGATCTGCCGGTCGAGGCCGTGACCGTGCTCGACAACCTGCCCGAGGGACTCGCCTTCCTCAATAGCTCGCCGCCGGCACAGACGTCCACCGGGCGGAGCGTCCAGTGGCCGCTGGGGCACATGGCCGCCGGCCAGTGTTGCACCCTTGAACTGAACGCGCGCGCCGATCGCGCCGGCAGCGTGAGCAACTGCGTCGAGGCGGCCGCATCGGGCGGACTGCGCGCCAAGGACTGCGCGTCGACGACCATTTCGACCGCGCCGCCGGGGCCGCCCTTGTTGCCCGGTCCAGGCACGCCGCAGCCCGTCGGTCCGCCCATCACGGTCCCCGGCCCCGCAACTCTGGATTTGCAGCTCATGGGGCCGGAGCGCGCCGCCGTGGGCGATCGAGTGACGTTCCGGATGGTCATCACGAATCGGGCCTCGAGCACGGCCAGGGGCGTGGCGATCAAGGCCCACTTCGACCCCGGGCTTGAACACGCCGTGGGGACGACCGCGATCCATCGTCTCTTGGGTGTCGATCTGCCGCCCGGAGAAACCGCGCAAATCGGAGTGGAACTCCGCGTCGCCCGTCCCGGCCGATGGTGTCTCGGCGTCGAGGTGAGCGCCACGGGGATGAGGCCGGTGACGCGACAAGCTTGTCTGGTTGCCTCGGGCGA
>DYLT01000516.1 GCA_020721945.1 Blastopirellula marina | reverse complement strand
GACGTCGGCCCGCGCGGTGTCGCCCACGAGCACCCGGTAGTCGACCGACCAGGACTCCTTGCCTCGCCCCCAGGCCACCACTTCCACTTCGATCCGGTCGCGCTGCACATCGGCGCCGGCGGTGAGGAACAACCCGCCACACGGAACCGTGCCGAATGCGTAGTCTTCCCGCCGGTCATACAGAGGCTGCCAACCGGGCGCGTCGCCGCGCTCCTGCCAGGACTCGCCGAGCACCAGGTTGACGAACGACTTGAGCCGCTCGACATCCTGCTGCGCCTTCTCCCAGTCCTCGGCCGCGCGCTCCCACGAGTACCAGCCCACCGGGCTGTATAGGCTCGACAGATGATAGCCGCGCGTGCGGCCGTCGCCTTGCGCCTCGGGCCGCCACTCGCCGCGCGCGAGCATCGCGTTCTTCTGGTGATTGAAGATCGCCTGCTCACACGCGATGCAATAGTAAGCGGCCTTCCGCGGCTCACCCTTGGGCCAGCGCAGGCGGTCGAACTTCAGCACCTGGAACTCGCCGCAGTGCGGGCACGGCGCCCAGTAGCGCCGCTGGTCGCTTTCGGCATACGCCGCCTCGATCCGGCTCCAGCCCGCAACGAGCGGCGTCGAGACCATGAAGATCTTGCGGCGGGAAAAGGTCCGCGTGCGCGCCGTGGCCAGGTGGATCGGATCGCCCTCGCCATCCACATCGCCCGGATAAGCGTCGATCTCATCCAGGAACAGATACCGCACGGCCATCGAGCGCAGGCCTACGGCCGAATTCGCGCCGGTCATCACCAGCACGCCGCCGGGGAACTCTTTCGAGAGAACCGTGTTGCCCGAGTCGCGCGAGCGCGGGCTCTTCACGAGTTCCCGCAGCACGTCGCTCTCTTCGATCAACGGGTCGATGCGCTGCTTCGAGTTGCGCTTGGCCAGCTCGACCGTCGGCTGCACCACCATCATCGGCCCGGGCGACTTGTGGATCACGTAGCCCACCCAGTTGTTGCCGGCTTCCGTAAATCCCAACTGGGCCCCCTTCATCACCACCACCCGCTCGACGGGCGATGACGGCGAAAGCGCGTCCATGATCTCCTTCAAGTACGGCGTGCGAGCGGTCCGGTACGGCCCCGGCTCGCTGGCCGATTTGCCTGATAGCCGCCGGTAGCGGTCGGCCCACTCCGACACCGTCAGCACCGGATCCGGCCGCAAGCCGGCCCGGAAGGCTTCGTCGTAGACCTCAGTCGCTGTTGGGGCCGGCAAGGACATCCAGGGCCATCCGAATCTCGTCGCTCAGCAGGCGATGCACTTTGTCCACGTCGTTTTCGGCCGCCAGCGTGGCCGCCAGGCGGTCGGCGATGTTCAGCAGGTTGTCGCGGACCACGCGGCCGCGCGTGAACGCCGCCACTTGCACTTCATCGCGGCTCACCAGCTTGGCCGTCTTCTCTTCAAACTCGATCTTGGCCAGGCGCGCCAGGTACCTCTCGCGGATCGCCCGCGCGCGGAAGTAATCGAGCCCAGCGGCCGGCGCCTCAGCCGGCTCGCGCGGCGCAGCAGCCACTGGACGCGCGCGACGCTGCCCGGGCGCGTCTTCGCATTCCATTCCGCGTCGGCGCGCTCGCTGTCGATCAGCCCGTCGGAGTTGGACGTAATCCGGCCGGAATGGAGCGCCTTCTGCACCGCCGCCAGGCTCACGCCGCGATGCTTGGCGTAGGCGCGCAAGCTCAGCAGCGGCATCGAACTATTTCTCGATCTGGTTGAGGGCGCGACGCTCGCCGACATCCAGTCGGCCACCGGCTAGCAGGCCCACAGCGTGCGCGGATTCCTCTCGGGCGCGTTCGCCAAAAAGATGGGTCTCGCGGTGGAGTCCTTCAAGACCCCCGAGG
>DYLT01000148.1 GCA_020721945.1 Blastopirellula marina | reverse complement strand
GATCGAGAACCCCCGCTCGGCCGCCGCCACCATGGTCCGGCCGCCCGCGTAGTCGGTGTGCTTGCCGAGGACCTCGATCCGCCCGGGCACGTAGAACGCCCGAAGCGATCCACTCCGAGGGTCGAAGCCGCCCTCGGCCAAGGCCGCACGCGCCAACGAGAACAGCCTGGCCCGAGCGGCAGCCGCCTCGGAACTCAGCCCGGCACGCACCAGGTGAGCCGTTAGGGCGGCATGGTCCGAAAGATCGCCTTGGTAATCGGTGCGCGGGATCACGATCCAAGTCCTCGCCAGCATCCACATGCGGAACCGCAAGGCCCCGGCTCGATCCCGCCCATCTTGTCGCGCACCGCCGCCACCGACAAGGCACGCCAGACAGGCCGAGTCATTCCCGCACCGGCTGAAGTCGCGAATCGTCGAGGTCGAGGCGGTACATGATCTGGTTGTAATCGTACCGCGGCGTGGGCGACGGATTGCCTGAAAACGTGTGAGTGTAGGTCCCCTCGAAGTAGATGATCCGCCCACCCTGTTGATCGAAGAAGGGGTGGTGGACGGGGTTGTAGAAGCTGTAGCGGTCGTGGGTGACGATCTTCTTGGCCCGCCGCCACGGGCCGGTGGGGGCTCTCGCCTCGGCGTACCAGATCTCGCCGAGATTCGACGTGCCGCCCAACTGACCCGCGATCATGATCCAACACTTGCGGTAGTCGTTCCACCGCACCGTGCCGCGGTGCAAGAGCACGGGCTTGCCGGAATCGACATCGCGGGGCAGAAAATGGGCTTCGTCGGGCTTCAGGCGGCCTTCGGCGATCATCCGCTGTTCGGCGGCGCCGTCGACGGGCTTGGCGTTTCGCCGCCACTGGTAGCGCACCTGGCCGTCGGCTCCGCGCGCGGGCTTCGCCGGGCCGGTCGACCCCGCGTCATCGAGACAGGTAAAGCCTTCGTAGCTTTCCGGATTGAGGTAGTCACGCCAGCGAGCCCGTACCCGGATGCTCGGAAACACCTCGCCCAGGTAAATGTACTCGGTGTCGCCCTCGCGATGGCGCAAGGCATGCGCCTGGCCGGGGAACCGCCAGCGGTCTGCAAGATCGAGGGCTTTCAGTCGCTCGAATTCTTCTTTCTGGTCGTTGAAGACCGCCAATCCGTGGTCGAGCACCTTGGCCAGCGACTCGACATGGACGTAATGGCACACGAGGCGCTCGCGTCCCGACTCGTCGGGCAGTGCCAGGAATCCGTCCGCCCAGATCGGGCCCTTGTCGACCCCCAGGCGTGCGACCGGGCGGCTGAACCCCTCGCGGTCGGTGAAGTAACGAAGCTCGACGCCGATCGCCGGATCGAGGCCGCCGCGGCCGGGCAGTTCGGAGGTCGCCGCGGCCATCCAGAAATGCCCCAACGGGTAGCTCATCCGCGAGGTGTCGCCCCAGAACCAATAGATCTTGCCCCGGTAGATCTCGGCAAACGCCGAGTCCTGGCCAGCGACCTTTCCGGCGCCGAGCGGTTGGGACGTCGGCACCGGCTCGCCCAAAAGCACGCTATCCCGGTAGATGCCTTCGCCGGTCACGCGGTAGAGCCGCTCGGCCACGTTCCGCCGAGTGATTCGGAGGGTGACCTTCTTGCCGGGGGCGGTCTCGAGGGCGACCCCGCCAAACCCAAATCCGTCTTTCGGCGACTCGTACCCGTGGCTACGAACGTCGAAGAACACCCGCTGGCCCATGAGGCCGGGTTCGGAAAAGGCCACCCAGCCAGCGCTGTCGGTTACCCAGGTCAGGTGATTGACCGTCTCGAGTTCGACCAGCGGCACGCCGCGGCCGGTCTGGGCGTCGACCACGCGAATTCCGAACGGCACGGGGCATTCCGGGGCGCGCCCCGCGCGGTTGGCTTCCGCGCCGAACCCTCCGAGCCCCCAAGCCAGCCACAACGCGGCGACCAAGGCCAACTCCTTACCCAGCGTCTGGGACCGGGGATGCATGGTTTTCTCCCGTGGAATGCTGCCCGCGCGCACGTCCGCCGTGCAGGCCCTAGGCGAGCACCCGGAGCATCTCGATCGCCTGCTGCATGAGTTCCCTGGTTTGCTCGGGCGGGACGCGGCGGCCGGTGTGGAAGAGGAACGTGTCGGCCTGGGCCTCGAAGTGGAAGTTCTTGCCCCGCTGGGCCGCGAAGCGCGCCCGGCGCTCGGGGGTGAACAGGGCCCGGACGGCGTCCTCGTTTTCGCCCTGGAGCACGTAGGCTGACGAGAACTCGGGGTCGTCGGCGAAGTCGATGTCCTGGCCGCCGAAGAGCCTGCCGAGAAAATCGCTGAGGCGCCGTTGCGGTCGCAGGGAACAGGCCGGAAGATCGAGCCAGCGCCGGCGCAGAATACACACCGTCTGCACATGGGTGTGCCTGGTCCTGCCGTGGCCGGTCGTGTACCGGTAGTCGGCCACGGTGATCTCCATGTCGCCGGAGTCGCCGGTGATGCCGCCCGTGGTCCTGCGCGAATGGCCCTGTTGAAACAGGCGCAGGTGACCGAAACGCGACTCCAGGCCGGCCCCCGGCCCGACGTACACGAGGCCCAGGTCCGCGGCGACGCGCTGCCACGCCGCGGTCCGTTTCTCCTGTTGAGAATAACCCCATGCGGCGACGGTTCCGATGATCGCCACGATGACCAAGACCATCACGAGGCCTTCCACGGCGAGTCCCTCCGGGTTTGGGCGCACAAGGCACGGCGCACCAGGCAACAGGGTATGGCAACGCGGCGCGGCACGCAAGCGCCCCGGCCGGCACCCACCCGACTCGCGCCAACACGTTGAGTTCTTTCGGCAAAGCGGATAGGATGCGTGGAGCCGTTCGCGGGCCGGGCCTGTCCATCGGAATCCCAAGGAGTTTCCTTCGATGAACCTCAAGCAGCACCTCAGCCGGCGGGCCTTCGTGGCCGGCGCCGCCTCGGCGGCAGCCACAATCGCGATCGTCCAGCCCGGCGCCGTCCGTGGCGCCGAGGCCAACTCCAAAGTCGAAATCGGCGTGATCGGCCTGGGCGGGCGCGGCCGGTGGATCGCCGGGTTGTTCGCCCAGCATGGCGGGTACAAGGTCTCCGCCGTGGCCGACTATTTTCCCCAGGTGGCCGCCGTGGCCGGCGACGGCCTGGGCGTCGACAAGGCGCGCCGGTTTTCCGGCCTCCTGGGCTACCGGCGCTTGATCGACAGCAAGGTCGACGCCGTCGTGCTGGAGACTCCGCCCTGGGTCTTTCCCGAACACGTCAAGGCCGCCCTCGAGGCCGGCTGCCACGTCTACCTGGCCAAGCCCGTGGCCTGCGACGTGCCGGGCTGCCTGGCGATTGCCGAGTTGGGCAAGCGGGCGACGCAAACCCAGAAGGTCATGCTGGTCGATTTTCAGATCCGCACCGAGCCGCTCTGGCAGGAGTGTGTCCAGCGGGCCCACCGCGGCGCTATGGGAAAGATCGCCCTGGTCGCCTCGCACTACTTCGACGAGGGCTGGAACGATCCGCCGCTGACCAAGGACATCTCCAGCCGACTGACCGGCCTGATCTGGGTCAACGACGTGGCCCTGGGCGGCGGACTGCTGGTCAACGCGGGAATTCACGCGATCGACGCCGCCTTGTGGATCCTCGGCGACAAGCCGCCGACCAGCGCCACCGGCTCTTCGCGCCGGGCCCGCAAGAACCCGCACGGCGACAGCCACGACGTGTTCTCCCTTACCTACGAGTTCGCCGACGGGGCGATTCTCAACCACGTGGGCGAACACGTCCAGAACAACAACGCCGAGCCGTTCTGTGGCTGCTTCGTCTACGGCCAGGGCGCCTACATGCAAGGCGAGTACAACGGCGGCAAGATCTGGATCCGCGGCGGGTCCCAACGCTTCAAGGGCGGCACCGTCACGAACCTCTACGAGGAAGGGGCCAAACGCAACATCGCGCGATTCCACAAGAACGTCACCCAGGGCATCTGCGATAATCCGACCGTGCCCACCAGCGTCAACAGCACGCTGGCCTGCATCCTTGGCCGCGAGGCCGCACTGGCCGGGGGCAAGGTCACTTGGGACGAGATGATCCGGGCTGCCCGACGGCTCGAGGTGGATGTCACGGGGCTTACCCCGTGAATCGGCCGGTCGCTCGCGTTCCTTGTGCCTCAGGGCGCGCGGGCGTAGGATGGGACCGATCCCCCTCCAGGAGACCACCTATGCCACGTCCCCATCGACGCACGTTTCTTGCCGCGGCCGTGGGGCCGCCGCGACCGTCACCATCGCGGGCACGAAATCCTCGGGCAGCGTGTTCGGGGCCAACGACGCCATCGACAATAACGGCGTCCACGCGATGGACGCCACGCGCTGGCAGATCCCCAACGCCCCGCGACCCAACGCGGTGATCAGCGTGGGCGGGCGTTTCCTGGGGGAAGTCCCGGGTCGTCGAGCGGCGCGGCAAGGCCCCGAAACCGTGTGACATAGACGGGTGAGGAGACGATGGTGCAATACGCTCGTGGGGATCGTTTGGCCAAGATTCGTCGTGCCGTGTGGTTGGGCCTCGCGGCGTGGTGGGTGTTTCTGACCGCGTCGCCGGCGCGGGCGGCCGAGACCAAGCCCGCGTTCCCGCGGCGCTGGACGCCGGCCGATCCGCCGAACCGGCCCATCGGCCAGGCGCGGGGGATCTTCCCAGGCCGCGTTGTGTGGATTCACGACCCGAGCGTGGTGCGCTGGGACGGCGACCCCCAGCGTGGCGGTTGGTACGAGGACCGTTTCGTCGATGCCGCGCGGGCCGAGCAGATGCTCAGCAAGACCCTGCGCCTCCTGACGGGGGCGACGACCGACGCCGCCGCCTGGGACGCGATCTTCCGCCACTACAACCGCACGCACGGGCGGGGCGACGTCGGCTACCGGCCCGGCGAGCAAGTGGCCATCAAACTCAACCTCAACTGTGCCAAGCGCCAGGCCGACCCGGCGCAGGGCTTCTACAACACGCCCCAGTTGACCGGGGCGCTCTTGCGGCAACTGGTCCGGCAGGCCATGGTCCGCGAGTCGGACCTGGTGGTCTACGACGCCTCGCGCTGGGTCAACGACACGATTTTCGTGCCCTGCCATGCCGAGTTTCCCGGCATCCGATTCGAGGACCGCGATGGCGGCGACGGGCGATTTGCGGTCCAGCCCGACAGAACCGTGGCACTTCACTTCGGCGACCCCGGCACGCCCGACAACGGCAAGACCTACCTCCCGACCGCCGTCACCCGGGCAACGTATCTGGTCAACGCGGCGGTGATGAAGGGGCACAGCCTGGCGGGCGTGACGCTATCGGTCAAGAACCACTTCGGCTCGGTCTTCCGCGAGAACACCGGCCCCGGCGATCCGCATCGCGGCTGGAACCCCAGCCATCTGCACCTGTCGATCACCACGGGCCAGCGCCCGATGGGCACGTACAATGCCCTGGTGGACCTGATGGGCCATAAGGACCTTGGCGGCAAGACGGTGCTCTATCTGATCGACGCGCTGTATGCCGCTCCGCACCAATCGGTGCTTCCCGAGCGGTGGAAGTCGCCCCCGTTCCAGGGCCACTGGACAGCGAGCGTTTTCGCGTCGCTCGATCCGGTGGCGATCGAGTCGGTGGTGTTGGACTTTTTCGCGGCCGAGCCGAGTTCGCGCCATCTCGTCGGCGCGGTGGACAACTACCTCCACGAGGCGGCCTTGGCCAACGCCCCGCCTTCGGGCGCCGTCTACGACCCCGAGGGCGACGGCACGCGCTTGTCGAGCCTGGGCGTCCACGAGCATTGGAACGATCCGCAGACGAAGCAGTATTCGCGCAATCTCGGCACGGGCGAGGGGATCGAGCTGGTCCGTGGCGAGTGAGGCCCCCGGCGCGCCGGAAGATCGGCCGGGCAGCCGTCTGGTATAATGTTCCATGGGGCAGGCCGCGGTGGGTTCGGGCTACCGCGGTGGCGGACGCCCCCGTGGTCCAGGACGCGACGCATGGACTTCCAGCTCTGCAAGCCCTACGAGCCGAAGGGCGACCAGCCCAAGGTCATCCGCCAGATCGTCGAGTCGCTGCGGTCGGGTCACAAGCACGTGGTGTGCATGGGGGTCACGGGTTCGGGCAAGACGTTCATCATGGCCAACGTGATCCAGGCCCTCCAGCGGCCGGCCCTGGTCATTTCGCACAACAAGACCCTGGCCGCCCAGGTCTATGCCGAGTTCAAGGAGTTCTTTCCGCACAACGCGGTGCACTATTTCGTCAGCTACTACGACTACTACCAGCCCGAGGCGTACATCCCCCAGCGCGACATCTACATCGAGAAAGACGCCTCGATCAACGAGAACATCGAACGCCTGCGCCTGGCGGCCACCAGCGCCCTGGTGAGCCGGCGCGACGTGATCATCGTGGCCAGCGTCTCGAGCATCTACGGGTTGGGCTCGCCGGAGGACTACCGCAAGGCGATGGTGGGATTGCGCGTGGGCCAGACCGCGGACCGCGACGAGGTGCTGGCGCGCCTCGTGAGCATCCAGTACGAGCGGAACGACGTGGCCTTCGAGCCGGGCAAGTTCCGCGTGCGGGGCGACTGCGTCGAGGTCTACCCGTCGTATGCCGAATACGCGCTCCGTCTGGAGTTCTGGGGCGACGAGGTCGAGCAGCTTTCGCTCGTCAATCCGACGAGTGGGGAGGTGATCGAGCGCCGCGACGAGCTGTACGTCTACCCGGCCAAGCACTTCATCCTGCCCGAGGAACGCATCGCCGCGGCGGTCGAAGAGATCCGCCGCGAGTTGGACGAGCGCCTCGAGCAATTCAAGCGCGAGGGCAAGCTGTTGGAGGCCCAGCGCCTCAGCGCCCGCACCCGGTTCGATCTCGAAATGCTCCAGGAGGTGGGCTACTGCCCGGGGATCGAGAACTACAGCCGGCCGCTGTCGGGGCGTGCGCCGGGCTCCCCGCCCGATACCCTCTATAGCTTCTTCCCCGACGATTTCCTGCTCTTCGTCGACGAGTCGCACGTGGCGATCCCGCAGATTCGCGGGATGTACGCGGGCGACCACAACCGCAAGGTGACCCTGGTCGAGCACGGGTTCCGGTTGCCCAGCGCCTTGGACAACCGGCCCCTGCGGTTCGAGGAATGGGAGGAGCGGATCCACCAGGTGGTCTATTTTTCCGCGACGCCGGGGCCGTATGAACTCGAAAAGGCCGGCGACCAAGTGTTCGAGCAGATCATCCGGCCCACGGGGCTGTTGGACCCGATCATCGAGGTCGTACCGGCGCAGGGGCAAGTGCCGCATTTGTTGGCTCAGGTGCGCGAGCGCGCGGCCATGGGCGAGCGCGTTCTGGTGACGACGCTGACCAAACGCCTGGCCGAGGACCTCGCCGCCTGGCTTTCGAAGCAGAACGTGCGCTGCAAGTGGCTCCACAGCGAGTTGGACGCGTTCGAGCGGGTCGAGTTGCTCCGGGACCTTCGCGAGGGGCGGTTCGACGTGCTGGTCGGCGTGAACCTCTTGCGCGAGGGGCTCGACCTGCCCGAGGTCTCGCTGGTCTGCATCCTCGATGCCGACAAGGAAGGCTTCCTGCGGAGCGAGACCTCGCTCATCCAGACGATCGGCCGCTCGGCGCGGAACGTCAACGCCAAGGTCATTCTCTACGCCGACCAGATGACCGACTCGATGCGGCGGGCGATCGAGGAAACCCGGCGGCGCCGCGCGATCCAGGAGGCGTACAACCTCGAGCATGGCATCACGCCCGAGACGATCCGCAAGGCGATCCGCGCGGGGATCGAGGCCGAAGTCGAGGCGCACGCCCGGGCGAACGCCGCGGCCGGCCGGACCGACGAGGCCCAGTACATCACCGAAGAGTATCTCGGCGAGCTCCAAGCCGAGATGCTTGCCGCCGCCGAGGAGCTCGACTTCGAGCGCGCCGCGGCGATCCGCGACCTGATCGAAAAGCTGCGTCGCCAGATGGGTCGGCGGATCGACGAGGTGCGGGCCGAGAAGGCCTCCGGCCCGACGCGCGCCCGACGCGCCCGCCGCACGCGCCGGTAGGGCGCGGCCGCACGGCCTTGGGCGGCCAGGCACCGCGGTCTCGACCCCCTGGCCTGGCCGGCGGCCGCGGACTAGAATAGGGAGCCTGCGTCGGTTCGACCATCCACGAGAGTTGCCAGCCATGGACGTGTACGCAGGCGTCGATCTGGGCGGTACCGCGGTCAAGTGCGCGATTGCCCAGCGCGATGGGCGGATCCTCGCCGAAGAGAGTATTCCCACGCAGTCGCACCAGGGGCCCGAAGCGGTCCTGGCCCGGGTGGCCCAGACAGTGGGCCGGCTGGCCGAGGCGTGCGGCGCAATGCCCGTGGGGCTGGGGATGGGCATTCCGGGATTGGTGGACCTCGCGGCCGGCGCGACGCGGTTCTTGCCGAATTTCCCAGGTCACTGGCGCGACGTGCCCGTGCGCGACCTCTTGGCCCCGCAGGTCCATTGCCCGGTCTTCCTGCTCAACGACGTGCGCACGGCGACGCTCGGCGAGTTGACGTTCGGCCGCGGGCGCCAGTGCGACACGATGGTGTTTTTCGCCATTGGCACGGGCATTGGCGGCGGGGTCGTGGTCGAGGGCAAGCTGCGGCTGGGACCCTTGGGCGCGGCAGGCGAGTTGGGGCACCACACGATCCTGCCCGACGGCCCCCGTTGCGGCTGCGGCAACCGCGGCTGCCTCGAGGCCCTGGCCAGCGCCTCGGCCATCGCCGCCGAGGGCGTGCGCCTGATGCTGATCGGGCAGGCCCCCAAGCTCCACGAACTGACCGGCGGCGACGCGGGCCGGGTGACCACGAAAACCATGGCCGAGGCCGCAAGGCACGGCGACACGCGCATTGCCGAGGCCATTACCCGGGCCGGCGAATACCTGGGCATTGGCGTGGCGAACGTGGTGGTGACGCTTCACCCCGATCTCGTGGTGCTCGGCGGTGGGGCCGCGGCCATCGGCGAGCTGCTTTTCGACGCGGTCCGGCGCACCGTGGCCGCGCGCGTGGGCATGATTCCCACCGATGGCCTGCGTATCGAACCGTCGCTTTTGGGCGACAAGGCCGGCGTGCTCGGGGCCGTCGCGTTGGCCATCCAGGGCTACCACCCCAGCGACACTTCGACGGTGTCGCCCTCGGGCACGACCGTCTCCTGAGCCAGGGCCAGGCGCACTTCCGCGCCGTCGCGGCGCAGCGCGGCGTTGACCGGCTGGCCCGAGACCGTGACGGTGGCGGCCGCCTGGCCGGCCCCTTCAGGCAGCTCGAAGACCAATTCGCGCAGGCGCAGGCGGCCGTGGCGCACCTCGATCGACTGGCGCTGTTGGTTCCCGTCGCGTCGCTGGACGAACAGGCCCCAGCCTTCCGGGGCGGTAAAGAACGAGCGATGGTCGGCCGGCTGCCACTTGGGCTTGAACCCGAGGACGCCCTCGGGGCCGTCGAGCACCAGCCCTTGCGAGGCCAGCAAGAGCGACCAGGCGCTCATGGCCCGGGCGTAGAACTTGCCGCACTCCAACTCGTTGTAGGGATTGCCGCCAGGCCCCGAGTTGAGGCCGTCGCGCCGGCGCCCGTCGTAGCGCGCCCGGGCGGTGCGTACGATCTTGCGGGCCTCGTCGATCAGGCCCTCGTAGATCATCGCCCCGGCGGTCGAGTACTCGATGCCGGTCCAGACCTCGTCGGCGTAGAGGATGAACGACTTGGGGCGGTCGTTTTTGGGCCACGTGCAGATCAGCAGACCGCCTTCGGAGTCGATCACGTAGCGCCGCGGGGCCTGTTGGAAACCGGCGAAATGCTCGCGGAAGTTGTACTTCATCACGGCCGCCAGGGCGGCCTTGACGCGCTCGGGCGGGTAGAGGTAGCCCAACCCCAGCATGTGCGCCCACCATTGGCCCAACAGTTGGTCGGCGTGGCAGCCGTTGTTGTAGTCGCGGGCGGGCTTTTCCTCGGGGATTTGGTAGTAGTACTCGCCGTTCCAGAGCTTCTCGTTCTGGTTCTTCATGCCCGCCTGGCGCACCGCGCGCCATCGCGCGGCGCTTTGGGGGTCGTTCATCACTTGGGCCATGCGTTCCGCCGCGGCCAACGCCGAGAGGTACTGCGAGCCGATGAAGGTGTTGGCGCCCGAGACCGCCGTGTCGTAGGTGTTCCACTGGTGGCCGGCCGGCAGGCCGTCGCGGTCCTTGTCGATCGCCTCGATGAGCCAATCGACCGACTTCTTGACCCCCGGCCAGACCTTCTCCAGGAAACGGCGGTCGGGGCTCATCTGGTGCTCGCGCAGGGCTGCTTCGATGCACGCGCAATGGCCGTCGATGAACGCACCGTGCGGGCCATGCTCGCGGTGCGAGGTCTCGCCGCTGGGGTGAAGGAACGTGACGAAGTTCGATACCCGCATGTTCTGCCCGACCTCGGGGAACAGCCGGGCGTGCGCCTGGGCATAGTTCCACACGTGGGTGCAGTTCAGCGGGCAGCAACCGTAGCTCCCCTCGAAGCCGCCGAAGTACCCGTCCTCCGACCACCAGCACGTCGGCCCTCGCAGGATGCAACTCTGCGATGTCATCGCATCGAGGAACTCTTCGGGCAGATTCGACTCGTAAACCGTCTGGTGGTATAGCCGCGTGCGCTCCCACAGCGGCCCGAGGTGCCGGGCGACGTAGCGCACCACGGCCTCGGTGTCGGGCCAGCGGCGGCTGTACAGGTTCCCCGCGTGCTGGAACCGCTGGACGTTGGGGAAGTGCCAGGCGATGACGAACGTCACGGTTCGCTCGTCGCCGGGCGGAAGCCAAAACGAAACCGCCAACGCACCGTTCGCCGTCGAGCCAGGAGCAGTGCCGGACGAGGTTCCCCCCGGCCCTGCGGGATCGTCCTTGGTCGCCTGGGCCGCGACCTTCGCCTCGCCGGACCGCGTGAGGAAGTCGACCAGGCGATCGGGCGAGGACCACGCGGGCAGCGCGGCGGCGCCGGGCTCCAGCGCGGCCAGGGCCATCGTGCCCCAGCCCGCATGACCGGGCGTCAGTCGTTGGCCAGGCTTCAGCGGCTGGCCGCGGGCGGCGGCCAACAGGGCGCTTCCCCAACTCCACGGCAGACGCGACGCCAAGACCAAGATCACACGGCCCTTGCCCAAAGGGCCCTCGATGATCAGCGGGAGCTTGCTGCGGGTCGACATCATCGCCCGATAGCCCCCCTCTTCACGAAAACCGCGCAGCACGGTGGTTGCCTCGGGCGACCACGGTTCGGGCGTCGGCTGCAAGCGCTTCAATAGTTCGGGGTTCGGCTCGCTCGCAACGAACTCGTTCTTCTGGGCAAGGTTCACCGCGTCGGCCGTTTCGAACGCCACGGCCAGGGCACCGGCCGCCGTGTCGCTGGCTGTGCCCCGTTTCAAGAAGCCCTCGGGCGGCACGTCGGAGAACACGATCTGGTCGATGTTGATGTGCCCCCATCCGCCCGAGTGCCGGTCGACGATCTCGATCACCGCCTCCTTGCCCTTCAGATCGGCCACATCCCAACTGGCCGGCTCGAGGGCCTCGAGGTTCTTGCCCATGGCCGTGCGCACCACCTTGCCGTCGACGCGAAGGTTGATGCAGGTCTGGCGCGGGTGCTGGCCACCGCCGATCAGGAAGCCGATGTAGCGTTTTTCGATGCGGAAGGGCTTCGACGTGGCGGTGCCTTGGGGGCCGTCGCCGGCGATGAACGTATTAACGAGCCCTCGCCCGGCGAAGCCGCTGACGGGCTGCTGGTCGGCCTCGGTGCCGCGCGAGGGGGCCTGGCCGAAGGCCTCGCCGGTAAGCGTCCATCCCTCGTAGTTCTTGCGTTCGAAGTCCTCGAACACGGCAACCGGCGACGGATCCCCCGGGTGCCGCTGGCGCAGGGCCGCCACGGTCTTGAAGAACGCCGGTTGCACCCCCTCCAACAGGGCAACGCCACCGTCGGCAGCGATCCGTGCAAGGGCCTCGGCCACAGGGCCGGTGAGGTCCGACACGCCCGAGAGCCACCGCAGTTCCGGACCCGGGACTTCGGCCCCGCTGGCGTCGCGGACCTTCACAGGGCCCGAAGGAATCTGGCCCGGCGTCTGGTCCATGGCCACGGCCGTGAAACCCGCCTCGCGCACCACGCGATTGCGGTTGCCGCCATAGCTCGGATGGCGTACGCCTTGGATGTCTGCCGCACCCTGGCTCCCCACCGCGTTCTGAAGGGTGCCGAACAAGGTCACCTCGATGGGCGCCTTGCCGGGGTTTCGGGCCGAGAGGCGGAAGATGGCCGTGGGGATGCTCGAGTTGGCCGCGTCGAGCGGGATCATCGGGTTGAAGCCCTCGAGCCGCACGGCGATTGGCAGCGCGGGGTCGTCGAACGCCAAACGTGCGATCGGGTACCCGCCCTCGTAGCTCAGCGAGGCGACCGGCGCGAACGGTCCCTCGGCCACGGTCTGGAGGACGCGCGTGACGGGCTTGCCCGCCCCGTCGTGGACCCGCACCCCGAAGAAGCTGTCGGGGATGCGCGGCTCGCTGAGGTTATTGAAGATCTGCCAGACCGCGAGCCGGCCCTGGCCGTCGAGCCAGATGCTGCCGGTGCTGCGGCCGATCATCAGCCCGAACAACACGATCACGGTGTACGCGAGCAATAATTCCCTTGTCATCAC
>DYLT01000515.1 GCA_020721945.1 Blastopirellula marina | reverse complement strand
GGCGCCGCGATCATCTCGACCTCGAGCCACACGCCGGGCCGCGTGCGCACCTTCAAGGGGCACCACATGACCAAGGACGAACTCTTGTGGGCCTTTCCCCAGCCCGAGAAGAACCCCTACCAACTCGAGTGGGACGATCTGATCGATGCCATCCGGCAGGACAAGCCGTATAACGAGGCCAAGCGGG
Source organism: Blastopirellula marina (assembly GCA_020721945.1). Classification (GTDB taxonomy): domain Bacteria; phylum Planctomycetota; class Planctomycetia; order Pirellulales; family Thermoguttaceae; genus JANLFZ01. Next base: position 1,692 of record DYLT01000515.1, on the reverse strand, counting down.
GGGCCGAAGCGAGCCTGGTGACCTCGATGGGCCGCATGGCCGCCCACACGGGCCAGATCGTCACGTTCGACGAGATGCTCGACCATCCGCACGAGTTCGCCCCCGACGTCGACAAGCTGACCGACCGTTCCCCCGCCCCGCTGACGTTGGGCCCGGACGGCAAGTACCCCGTCCCGCAGCCCGGGCTGCTCAAACAGCGCGAGTACTGAGCCGACGCGCTGTGCCGGGCAACCAGGGCGGTCCGCTGATCGTTGAAAACCTGCCGCGCGGGCGGGATAATAGGGTTCTCGATCGACGGTCTTCCGGGCCCCTCCCATGCCTCACGACGTACTCGATTTCCGCAGCGACACGGTGACCCGGCCTACCCCGGCCATGCGCAAGGCCATGGCCGAGGCCGAGGTCGGCGACGACGTGCTCGGCGACGATCCGACGGTGCTTCGCCTTCAGGAGCGGGTGGCCGGCATCCTGGGCAAGGAGGCGGCGCTGTTCGTGCCCTCGGGCACGATGTCGAACCTGATTGCCGTGCGGCTCCACTGCAAGCCGGGCGAGGAATTCCTGTGCGAGGCCGGCTGCCACGTCTACCACTTCGAGCAGGCCGGCTACGCGCAGCTTTGCGGCGTGGCGGCTCGGGCCGTCGAAGGGGCGTACGGCGTCCTCCGCGTCGAGCAGCTCGAGGGGCTGATCCGCCCCGACAATGCCCACTTCGCGCGCACCCGCATGGTCGCCCTCGAGAACACCCACAACCGCGGCGGGGGACGGATCCAACCCTATGCCTACGTCGAGGCCATCGCGCGCTGGGCTCACGGCCACGGGTTGACGACCCATCTCGACGGCGCCCGGCTCTTCAACGCGGTCGTGGCCACCGGCATCGAGGTCACGCGATGGGCGCGCCACTTCGACACGGTCAGCGTCTGCTTCAGCAAGGGGCTCGGCGCGCCGGTGGGTTCGGCCCTTTCCGGCCCGCGCGATTGGATCGCCGAGGCGGCGCGCCACCGCAAGGTGCTCGGTGGCGGGATGCGCCAGGCCGGGGTGCTCGCGGCCGCGGCGCTGTTTGCCCTGGAGCAGCACGTGGACCGTCTGGCCGAGGACCACGCCAATGCCCAGCGACTGGCCGAGGGAATCCGCGACATCGACCGGCTCCGCCTCGACCCGCCCACGGTCGATACCAACCTCGTCTTCTTCCACGTCGATCCGGCCTGGGGCCCGGCGGCCGAGTTCTCGGCCGAATTGAAGCGCCGCGGACTATGGATGCTTGCCACCAGTCCCACCATGATCCGCGCCGCCACGCACCTCGATGTCGACCGCGACGATGTGGAGCGCGCGATCGGCATTCTGGCGCAAGTCGCCGCGCTGCGAAGTCCGTCGCGGAGTCCGGCGGCGGCTCCGTGACCGTTGGCGAAATTCGCCTTTTGCGCGTGCCGATGACTTGGCTGCCTTTGCTCGACTGCTGGTTCCTTACCGGCCCCACGGCGGCCGGGAAATCGGCCGTGGGAATCGCGATGGCGCGTCGCCTGGACGCCGAAATCGTGTCGATGGACTCGATGGCGCTGTATCGGGGCATGGACCTGGGTACCGCGAAGCCGACGCCGGAAGAGCAGGCCGCGGTCCCACACCACCTCATCGACGTGGTCGAGCCGCACCAGGAGTACAGTCTTGCCGAATACGTGGCGGCCGCCCATCGGGCCGCCGCGG
>DYLT01000514.1 GCA_020721945.1 Blastopirellula marina | reverse complement strand
CCGCCACGAGGCGCACGCGCTGAATCCCCTCGCTGGTGAGCTGGACGACCACCAGGGCGGTCACGGCCAACCCGACTGCCAGCGCCGCCCACGGGCCCCACCCACGGTGCGCGCGACCGTACCCCGCCATCGCACTGGCCACCGCGACAAGCGATCGATCGGCCAGCGCAATCGGGGCCTCGTGGACCGGTCGCGCGGCGCGATCTGTCCCCGGGTCTCCATCGGCGGGCATCTCGTCCGGCGCGTCCGCGGGCCGGTACACGCACAAGAGTTGGTCCGGCAGTCCCGCGGTCCGGTCGACCAGGCGAATCTCGATGGCGCTGGGGGGCAGTCTCTCGAGGGCCTCGGCCACGATCTTGCGTATGGGATAGGCGGCGGCGACCAACCCTTGCAGACGGTGCCTGCGGGCCTCCAACGAGCCCTTCGGCTGGCCGCGAGGATACAGCGCGGCCAACGCGGTCATTCGGCACGCGTCGGTCCCGGCGTCTTCCACGACCGTCGCGATCTCGCCGCCCTCGGCCGCACGCCGAATCGCGGCGAGGTATCCGGGACGAGAAGCAAGGTCCCAGCCCAACAGCCGCCGCGCGCTGGGCATCGGCTCGACGAACACGATGGGGTAGTGGAACTCGCGCCGCGCGGCCGGAACGACGGTTTCGTCCGCGATCGTCTCCAAGAGCTGGTATTGCGGCAAGCCGTCGCGCCGAACCGCCTCTTCGTGGCGGTCGCGTTCCGCCCCCGCAACCCGCTGCGCCCAAGCCAGCCAGGCGACGTGCGCGTGCTGCTGGAGCAACGTATCGCTGAATTCGCGAAACTCGTCCCGCTCGACCTCGCGAGAGGCATTGTAGAACGCCCGCAACGAATGAACGGCACCGAGGTCGGCCACCAGGGCCGTTTCGATGGCGCCGGCGCGCTGTTGGGCATCGACGCGGAATTGGGTCTGGATCAGGTCGGACTCGCGGGCCGAAAGCGCCGCGCAGACCGCGATCGAAAGCGTGATCCCCGCGGCCGACACCACGGCGATCACCATGGCGTTGGCCGCGGCCCGCCACGCGATCGGGGAGCGGACGGCGACCGAGGCCGGCGACGGTCGCGGGGCGTCCTCGAACGCTCCGGCAGGCACCATGACATGCCCTCCCTTGCCCCCCTAGGGAAGATCCAACAGCCCCACTGGCGGCCAAATGCCGAGGCCAGCAACCACCGGGAACCGCGCAAGACGCCCCCCTCGGGGCACCGGATCGGCCGCAACACCGACCCGGCAACTGTTCAATTCTTACCTACCAGTGGGAAGAGTCAACCACCGGACCCACGATTCGGCGGACACGGCACCCTGCCCGACGCCGCGTCCCAAGGCCGTCGGCGAATCGACCTACTTCCGAGCTTCGCTCGGGAACCGTACAATCGCCTGACATAGGGCGGCACGAAGCCGCCGGCCAACCCTGGGCGGACTTTCATGACCAAACACATCTTCGTCACCGGTGGGGTGGTGAGTTCCCTCGGCAAGGGACTGACCAGCGCGTCGATCGGCATGCTTCTGGAGCATCGCGGCCTGCGCGTGCGCATGCAGAAGCTCGACCCGTACATCAACGTCGACCCCGGCACGATGAGCCCCTACCAGCATGGCGAGGTATACGTGCTCGACGATGGCAGCGAGACCGACCTCGACCTGGGGCACTACGAGCGATTTACCAACAGCCCGCTGACCCGCGACAGCAACTACACGACCGGTCAGATCTATCTGGCCGTCATCAACAAGGAGCGCCGTGGCGAGTTCTTGGGGCAGACCGTGCAGGTCATCCCCCACATTACCAACGAGATCAAGGCCGCCATCTCGAAGTTCGACGGGGACGAGGTGGATGTGGTGATCACCGAGATCGGCGGG
>DYLT01000513.1 GCA_020721945.1 Blastopirellula marina | reverse complement strand
GGGCCTCGATCGGCTCGACGACGAACACCCGGCGGCCGTCGCTTGCCAATTGGCCGTAGCCTGCGTCCTCCGCGACGCGTTCGAGCAGTTCCGCGGCGCCGAACGGCCCCGCTCGGTCTGAAGTCTTCTCACAGCGCGGACCCGCGTCTTGCGCCCGATGTTCCCAGCGCGCCTGGCCCGTGGCCGCGTCCAACGCCAGCACGCGCCACGGCGTGCGCGTCACGACGATGCCGTCGACCACGATCGGATGGACCGTCGGCAGGCGCGCCGTTCCGTCGGACCAAGCCTGTTGCTCGATCGACTGAAGCAGGCGGAGGTCGGCGGGGTCTTCGACCATAAGCACGCGCCAGCGCTGCCGGCCGGCGACCCAAGCGGCGGCCGCCTGCGCGTTCCGTGCCGCATGGCCGCGGAACCACGGCCACTGGCGCGCTGCCGCCGCCGGCCGGCGCCGCGGTTCCTCCGGAAGCTGGTTGCCGATCCAGGCCAGGATCTGCGCGGTGTCCCGCGTGGAGAATTCGCGCGGGCCAAGGCGGACCCGCTCCTCCGCAGCCTGTCGGGCAAGCGAATCGATGGCCAGCCGCGCCCGGTGCCGGTCGCCGAGCAAGTGCCAGGCGATGGCCGCCAGCACGCAGCGTTCGGGCTCGTCGCGCGCGGCCTCGGGCAACTCGTCGAGGTGTGACAGCCGGAACAGGGCCTCGCGCGGACTGCCGCGGTCGAGGGCATCGCGGACCAGCAGCAACGCCGCCTCACGCCCGGCATGGGTGAAGCACCATCGGCGAGTCACCCTGGCCACGGCCTGCCGGTCGCCTTGCGCCGCGGCCTCGATCAGGGCCGCCCGGGCCAAAGGGCCGAACTGTCCTTCGTACGACTGGCGGGCCTCGGCGGGCATGGCCGCGAAGAGACGCGCTGCCTCGTGCCGGACCGTGCGCGGGGTGCCGCCGGGAGCGTTTCCCTCAAGCGGCAGAAAGCCGTCGTCGCCGTCCAGCACGGCCTGGATTCCCGCAGCGGCCTCGCGCAACCGGCCATCCGACACGGCCTGGCGAGCCTTCGCGAGCTGCTCTTGCACGTCGCGCGGGGCCTTGGCGAGCACATCGTCGGCCACGCGCACGTCGGGGCGTCCGGTGGGACGGCTGAAGATCGGCACGCCGAGCTGGACCAACGGGCACGGCACGCCCTCGTCCGCCCGCCCGGTGCCGTGCCAAGGCGCCAGCCCGCTGATCCAGACCATCAGGGCGGTTGCCGCGATCGGGATGCCCGTCGTGCCCCGCGGTCGCAGTTCCATGGCCATGCTACAAGAAGTCTTCGAGTCGGGCGTAGTTCTTGGCGTCCAGCAGGTTCTCGTTGTACGGCGCATGGCCGCCGGCCCGCTCGAGAATGTCGCGATCGAGGTACAGCTCGTTGTGCGGTTTGAATCCGGGGACCGTCAGCACGTTGACGAAGACATCGAGCCCCCGGTGGCCCGTTCCGGGCGGGATGAACACGAACATGCCGGGCTCCAAGGGAACCCGCTCGTAGCGCCGCAGATCACCCAGGTCGGGGAATGCCACGAGCGACGCCTTGCGGTTTGAGGTATTCAGCCGGTAGGTCTGGGGTTCGAGCACGAGGTACATCTCGGTCTGGGGCGTGCCCCCGTTGACCGGGCGGAGGGGATGGAAGTGGCTGGGCGACGTTTCCTTGGGGATGTTGACCACGTGGCTGTTGATCCAGTTCACCCCGTCGCCCGGCTCGCCTGGACCGTTCACAAACCACGTCAGTGGCAGCCTGCGGAACGGGTCGAAGTGCGGGTTGTCGTGGGATCAGGAGAAGCCGAACGAGCTGTGGGTCGGCCATCGCGATCGGCCGAACGAAATCCTCATGAAGGACCCGAGTCTTTTATACCCC
>DYLT01000147.1 GCA_020721945.1 Blastopirellula marina | reverse complement strand
ATGCCCGGTACCTGGACCTTGCCGAGCGCATGCTGCGGATCTACCGCCAGGGCCTTGGGCGCACGCGCGGCGAGTTGCACCGCGCGGTGTGGTCGGTCTTCGCCGACGAGCCCGACTGCCCTGCCCGCCGCATCGACGCCTTCTGCAAATTGCTCGACGACGTGTCGACGTACCAGCGCGACCGCGCGGGCAAGGCCGCGGCGCTGCGTCGCCGCGTGTTCCGGTTGGCCGCGGGCCAGCATCCCTTGGTGCGCTGCGCCGACCGCCTCTTCGAACACGAAGAGGCCCAGGTGAAGGCTCGAATCGCCGCCGAACTGGGACGGCCGTGGGAGGAGATCGACCGCGATCTGTTCGCCGATGTGATCGAGTTTCACCGTCTAGTCTCGTTCGAGGGATACGCGGATGCCGCCGCGCTGTTGGCCCGCTACAACGTGGCTCAGGTGCAGGCCGCGCTGTTCGATGCGGTCTCGATGACCGTGTGGGCCACCGGCGATTTCAAGACGATCCTCCGCTATGCGAAGCTCGCCCGGCTCATGCACACGATCGTGCGTCGGGGCCCGGAGCACTACCAGTTGCGCTTCGACGGGCCGGTGTCGGTGCTTCGCCAGACCCGGCGGTACGGAGTGGCCATGGCCCGGTTTCTGCCCGCGCTGATCGCCTGCCGTGGCTGGCGCATGCACGCGGTGATCCAGACGCGGCGCCGCGGCTGGACCGTGGCGTTGGATCTCGCGGACGAGGACGGGCTGCACAGCCACCTGCCGCCGCCCGAGGCCTTCGACTCGCAGCTCGAAGACGACTTTGCCAGGAAGTGGGGGCCTGAAAAGCGCCAGGGCTGGACCCTGGTGCGCGAGGGCGAGATTCTCTGCCGAGGCCAGAAGGTCTTCGTGCCCGATTTCGTCTTCCGCCACGAGGACGGGCGCGCCGTGCTTCTGGAGATCGTCGGTTTCTGGACGCCCGAGTACCTCGACGCGAAGCTCAAGACGCTCGAGGCCTTCCGCGACCGCCCGATTCTGCTGGCGGTGACCCAGACGGCGGCCAAGACCCTTCCCCGCCTCCCGCCGGAGACCATCGTGATCCGCACGGCGCTGCACGTCAAGGACGTGCTGGAGCGGCTGGAAGGCGATGGGGGGATTTCGCGAGAACCCGGGCCCGCCCCTTGATGGGATCGCCCGATCCTTGCCGACCCGGCCCCGCGACCTGCCCGAAAAGCCGTTGGTGGCGTGCCTGGGCCCCTACCTGGCCGGTTGCACGCCGGGCAGACGGTCCAGGCCGTAGCGCCGGGCGTCGGCGCGGATGATCTTGACGAGTTCCTGGCTCGCGCCGTCGTCGAGCGGTTTGGGTTGGTGCCGGGCGAGGATTTGCCGAACGCGTTGCCGGGCACGGTCCAGGGCGGTGGTGCTTCCGTCGGCTTGCCAGGGGTCGCGCGGCCGTCGGTCGATCACCGCGCTGGGGAAAGCCATCTCGTCGCGCAGCCACCGCAGCGTGGTGGGCGAAGTCAAGAAGTGGTCGCCCGACGCCAGGTCGCCCCAAAGGTCCTCGGCCAGGCGTGGACCTCGCCCCTGGATGCCCCGCGCCAGGCGCAGGGCCATGCCGCAGATTTCGTCGTCGAGAACCAGTTTCTCGAGGCTCTGGCAGCTTTCGAACTCGAGCATTCCGGCGCCCGAGACCACGTGAACGCCCGCCAGCGCCGCCATGAGAATGCCCGGCGACGATTCCAGCCCGGCCTGGGCGTCGACCACCTTGGCGTCGCTCTGCCCCAGATACCCGTGCGTAGGCAAGCCGAGTCGCCGGCCGATCTGGGCATAGGCGCAGACCACCATGGCCGTCTCGATCGCCCCCATGGCGGTCGTCCCGTGACGCATGTCGAACACGGCCGGAGAGCCGCCGTAGATGATCGGGCTTCCGCGTCCGGCCAACTGATGGATCACCACGCCGCTGAGGTTCTCGGCCGTGTGTTGAACCAAAGCCCCGGCCAGGGTCGCCGGCGACGTCGCCCCGAACAGCGGCATCGACACCAGCTCGGCCGGCAGCCCCGAGCGCGCACACTCGAGCAACGTCTGCGCGGTTAAGTGGCTCCACTTCAGCGGGGGCGACGGGCAGGCGACGAAAATCGCGGGCGGCTTCTCCCGAAGCCCCTGCGCGCCGCCTGCCACGACGGCAAGCATCTCCCTCATCACCGCGAACCCCTCGACCGTGAAGGTCCCGGTGACCACCGGTTTCGGCGAGTTCCGTAGTACCAGAAACAGCCGGTAGCGATCGGCGATCTCTCGCGGAACGTCCGATACCACCAAGGCCGTGCTCTGCGCCGCCAGGTGGGGAAGAGCATCGGCCAGACGCACCAGGTCGACCAGGTCGGCACTGGTTGCCGGGCGGGCCTGCCCGGTCTGCGCATCGAGGATCTTGATGGCTGCCGAGCCAGGATCGAAATGGACGTTCCATCCTCCCAGCCGCAAGGCTGGCTCCCCGTCGCGGGAGAAAACCACCGGCGAGTTCGGCACGCTTTGCACGCAGCGCCAGACCAGGTCCTCGGGAATCATCGCTCGCCGCAACCCACGGTCGATCCGCGCGCCGCCGTCGCCAAGCAGGGCAAGTGCCTCGTCGTCGTCGACCAGCACGCCAACCCCGGACAGCACGTCCAGCGCTTCGGCCACGATCCGTTCGGCAAGCTCCGGGCTGAGCACCTCGAGCGTCGGACGCCTTGCCGAAAGCCCCTCGGCAGGTTCCTCGAATCTGTCGCTGGCCATCGCACCGCCGCTTTCTTGTTGCACCGTGCTCCCTCCTCCTCCTCCTATGATTGTTGTCTCCTCCTAGGATGGTTGTCTACTCCAGGAGGTTGCGCTTTGCGGCGCAACCATCGCAGTCGAAACACGTTGAACGATTCAATTCAGACCATCTCCTTGGCTTCAGATTCCGTGTCCTTCAAGTCTGGTTCGTGGTGATGATGTTGGAGCGCCCGCTCTGCCGCGTTCCGGCCGAAGGTCCAAAACAAGGCCGGGCGCACGAAGAAATCCAGCAGGGTGGAACTGATAAGTCCGCCGAGAATGACGGTCGCCACCGGGTAGAGGATTTCCTTGCCCCGCTGGCCGGCGGCCAGCGCCAGCGGGATCAGGGCAATCCCGGCGCACAGCGCCGTCATCACCATGGGCGCGAGCCGCTCCAGTCCCGCGCGTTCGATCATCTTCGGGGTGAACTGTTCTCCTTCATAGCGGACCAGGTGCAGGTAATGGGCAATCAACAAGATGCCGTTGCGCGAGGCGATGCCGGCAAGGGAGATGAACCCCACCATGCTCGCCACCGTGAGCGACTGGCCGGTGATGACCAGCGCCGCCACCGCCCCGATCGCGGCCATCGGCAGGGCCGCCAACACCTGGACGCCGAGATTGAGCGAATTGAACAGCGTATAGAGCGCCAGAATCATACAGGCCAACGACACCAGGCTCAGCAGGCCGATGGTCCTGGTGGCCGATTGCTGGCTCTCGAACTGGCCGCTGTAGTGAATGAAGTAGCCCGTGGGCAGGGACGCCTGGATCGGGGCCAAGCGCTCTTGAATTTCCGCCACCAGGCTTCCCAAGTCCCGGCCCGCGGCGTTGCACTGGACGATGATCCGCCGGCGCACGTTCTCCCGGTTGATCGTATTCGGCCCGCTGGAGTCCTCGACCTCGGCGACCGCACTCAAGGGGATTTGGCCCCCGCGAGGCAGTTCCAGGGTCATGCGTCTCAACTCTTGTGGATCGTCGCGGAACGGGTCGTCCAGGCGCACCAGCAGGTCGAACTTTCGCTCACCCAACAGAATCTCGGAGACCACCCGGCCGTTCATGGCCGTCTCCACCAACTCGTTCACGTCGGCGGAATTGAGGCCGTTGGTGGCCAGGGCATCGCGGTTCAGGTTGATTCGCAACTGGGGAATTTCGATCTGTGCCTCGACCATCAAGTCCTTCACGCCGCGGACATCGGCAATAGCCGCCTTGATCTCGTCGGCTTTCGCCCGGAGGATGTCGAGGCTGTCGCCATAGAGTTTGATGCCGACCTGGGCCTTCACACCGGAGAGCATGATGGAAATGAGGTGTTCGAGCGGTTGCTGCGCGGCCATCGCCACGCCGGGGACCTGGGTGACTTCCTCGCGGATTTCTTCCAGGACTTCTTCGCGCGTCCGCCCCGAGTTCGGATCGAACGTGATGACGATTTCCGAGGAGTTCACTCCCTCGGCGTGTTCGTCCAGTTCCGCGCGCCCGGTGCGCCGCCCGAAGGTGAGCACCCCCTTGACCTTCTTCAGTCGCTCTTCCACCATGCTGGCAATCCGCTGGGAGGCGTCCAGGGAGGTGCCCGGCGGCAAAAGGACGTTTAATTGCACTGTCCCTTCATTGAAGGGCGGCAGGAAATCGCGGCCCAGCCCCGCCACGACAAGGCCACTAACGACCACGCCCGCCGTGACCGCCCCCAAGACCGGCCAGGGGTGCCGCACGCTGAAGCGGATTGCGTATCCGACGAGCCACTTGAGCCACCGCAGCACGAAACTGTCCTTGTCGTGTCCCATGACCTTGGCCTTGGGGAGCATCCAGTAGGACAGCACGGGTGTCACGGTCAGCGACACCACGAGCGAGGCCAGAATCGACACGATGTAGGCCACACCCAGCGGTGTGAACAGCCGACCTTCCATGCCGCTCAGCGCAAACAGGGGCACGAAGACGAGCACCACGAGGATGGTGCTATAGACGATCGAGTTCCGCACCTCACTGCTGGCCTCGTAGACCACGCGCATGGCGTGCTTAGGATTGGCGGAATGCTTGTTCTCCCGCAAGCGGCGGAAAATGTTCTCCACGTCCACGATGGCGTCGTCCACCAACTCGCCGATGGCCACCGCCAGGCCGCCGAGCGTCATCGTGTTGATCGACATATTGAACCACTTGAAGACCAGGCCCGTGATGACGATCGACAGCGGGATCGCGGTCAGGGTGATGAACGTCGTGCGGAAGTTGAGTAGAAAGAGGAAGAGGATCACGACCACCAGGATGCTGCCGTCCCGCAGGGCCTCGATGACGTTGTGGATGCTCAACTCGATGAAGGTCTTTTGCTGGTAGACCTCGGGATTGACGCGGATGTCGGCCGGCAAGCTGGCCTTGAGTTCTTCGAGGGCCTGGGTTATCTGCTCGGTCAACAGGCGAGTGTCCTTGCCGGGCTGCTTGCTGATGGTGAGCATCACGGCCGGATCGCCGTAGACCGCAGAATCACCTCGTTTCACTTGGGGTGCCTCGACAATCCGCGCGACCTGGTGCAGCAACACCGGCCGTTCGGTGTCGGCTTTCACCACCACCTTCTCGATGTCCTGAACGCTTTGCAGCCGCCCGAGGGAGCGGACAAGGTACTCGTTGCCTCCCCGGTTCAGGTAGCCGCCGGTGGCATTGGCGTTGCTGGCGGCCAAGGCCCGCTCGACCTCCTCCAGCGTGACGCCGTAGCTCCGCAAGGCGTTCGGGTTGACGAGCACCTGGTACTGCTTGCGACCGCCCCCCATCGTGATGACCTGCGCGATTCCAGGAATCGTCAGCAACCGCTGCCGCACGACCCAATCAGCCAGGGTGCGGACCTCCATCGGCGACGTTTTGCCCCCCTCGCTCCACATGCCGATCATCATGATCTGTCCCATGACCGAAGCCATGGGGGCCATTTGGGGTCGGATTCCCGCGGGCAGGCGGTCGGCGGCCAGGGCCAGCTTCTCGGCGACAATCTGGCGGTCAATGTAGAGGTTTGACCCCCAGGCGAATTCCACCTGGACCACCGACAGACCGATCCCCGAGGCGCTGCGCACGGCCTGCACGCCGGTCGCGCCGTTGAGCACGGACTCCAGGGGAAAGGTGACAAGCGTTTCGACCTCTTCCGGGGCCAGCCCCGCGGCCTCGGTCATCACCGTGACGCGAGGCCGATCCAGGTCGGGGAACACGTCAATGGGCAAGTGGTAGAGCGTGTAACCCCCGTAGATCAACACAACGAGAGCCACGGCAATCGTCAACAGCCGATACCGCAGCGAGAATCGGATCATCGCGTTCAGCATGGGAGAATTCGTCGCTATCGTGACTCTCGGCTCAGCGGCCAGTCCATTTCAATGGTTGTGACCCGCGTGCGGATCGACCCCGCCGCCGGCCTTGGCTTTCAGGGCCAGTTGCATCTGGTGCGCCGCCGATGCCGCCACCGTCGTACCCACCTTGAGAGCGCCGTCGTTGGCAATCACGACCCAATCCTGGTCGCGGTACTCGACCTGGACCGGCCGCCGGTCGAAATGATCGCCGTTGGCCTCAAAGACGTAAGTCTCGGCCCCGTCGTGCGCAATGGCTTCGACGGGCAGAACGATGCGATTCTTCCAGCGTTCCACCGGAACCCTGACCTGGATTCTTTGCCCTGGCTTGAATTGCCAGTAGGCGAAACGCCGCCCGTCGGGTGTCTCGGCCTCACGAAGCAAGCGATTGGGAAGCGTCACGTAGAAGTGGAACGCCCTGGATTCCCGATCCACCTTTTCGTCGAGATAGAGAATGCAGAGTCCCTGGACCGTCTCCTTGTCGGCGGTGGATTTCGACCCCAAGACTGCCGAGATCGTGCAGCCCGCGGTGGACGCCCGGTTGATTGCCTGGATGTCCTGCTCGAATGCCCGGCCTTCGATGTACAGTTCCCCGTAGTCCGCGAGCGTGCAGAGCGTGTCGCCCGCTCTGACGTATGTTCCTTGGGACACTTTCAACTGCTGGACTTGCAGGGGATGCTTCTCGGAGGCTTGCGCCGATTTACGCACCGGCGCGCGGATCGTCAGGCTTTGCAGCAGGGTCCGGGTGGCAACGATCCTGTCCACCTGCTCTTGGGACAAGCCGTGCAACAACAGGACTTGCCGCTGCGCCCTGAGCGCGGCCTCCTGCTTCTGCTGCTCGTACTTGCGCTCCAGGAGCGTCTTGCCGGCAATTGCCCCATCGGCGGTGACTTTCTCCAGGCGAGCCACCTCACGGGCCGTTACGTCAAGCTCCTCCAAAGTACGAAGGAACTCCGTTTGCACTTGGAGTAAGGCCTCGTGCGTCAGCCGGACCTCAAAGAGCGGCCGGCCCGACTCGACGGCCTCGCCCTGGATCGGGTAAATCTTGGTCACTATGCCCGTCATCGGCGCGGTGACTTCCAGCACGGACCAGCCCGGACGCTCGACGACGATTCCCGGCACGGTGATCGTGCGCTCAAACGGCCGCAATTCGACCTTTGCTAGACGCAGGCCGATGTTGCCTCTTGCCTGTTGGCTCAGCTTGATTGCGCAGGCTTCGTCATGCACGTGATCGTAGCCCGCTTTGCTGCCGTGGGCATGGCCGTGTTCGTCTTCTTCCGTCTCACCGGGTTTTCCGTGGTCGTGCCCGACAGGGTCGTGCTCGGCCTCGTCGTGGTCGTGGGCATGCGGTACCGCTTTTGCGTGATCGTGGCCGTCGTTCTCTGCATGAGCCAGCCCGGCACGGTGGAGTGTCGAGAGCGCCACTTGCCTGAATTCCGGCACCCAAATCGCAGCACTCGCCAGCCCGATGGCGACCAGCACCAGGGCTGCCAGCAACCACCACCATCGTCGTTTTTGGGGCAATAGTCGTCGAAGGAATCGCGTGTTCATGGTCATCCTCAACGGAGGAGTCCTGAAAAATGTTGAGTGGGCAACCAAGCAATGCTCCTGCGCGGGGTTGCCGCGCGGAATGACGGAGGTGGCCGAAGCCCGAGCGCGCAACGCGCGCAGCGTCAAACCTGAGCCAATTCAACAAACGCGCGCAATCAAATCAGCAGGACTTGATTGGCAAGATGGAGACGAACCGGCAGTAGCAGCCGGCCCGAGGCCAGACAGGGTTGCTCGGAGCAGAAACCGACGAGAGAAGGCTGGTCATAGAGCAACGCTGCGAAGGATACTTGGAGAGGCTGAACCAGCAAGTCGCTGACTGCGCGGCTGGAGAAAACAAAGGAACACCTGGCCCCCTGGCAGTCGTTCACCCCGTGTTGCGAATGGTCGCCGCTGTTTTCGGGAGACTGCCCGTCATGGGTTGCATCACGGTAAGCCAGAGATAAGTTCCTCTCGCAGGCGTGCGCATGGTGCCAGCAGCAGCCCACCGTCACGTGGACTACCAACGTCCCGGCGATCAAGACACGGCACAGCCCAGCCATGCAACTCCCTTCTTGCCCTCAATTCGTCATCGACGATACATTCCAACAATCTTCAGTCGAATCGACATACCCCAACAGAGGCGGGGGGTCGCACCTTTCCACGATCAATGGATTCTATGTTGTGCAGTCCAAGCGAGTCAACTTTGCCTTCGTTGCACCCCTCCCCTCGGTGGCTCGCTGCCTTGGAGACTGTCGGACAACGAGGTTCCCTCCAGTGTCACCGTTGCCGCACGGAGGTCGCGTAAGGCGTCCAGGTAGGCGACGTGCGTTTGGAAATGGGTGCGAGACCAGCCCACCGGTCGGCATCGATCCAACGGCCGAGATCGCCGCGAGCGACGTTGCCCCCGAAAGTCCATGATTTTCGGAATAGCGCGCCGCCGCCGGGCGACGGATTTCTCGGCCCCCAAGTTCGATCAGGCCCTTGGGGGGGGCCGTGCTCGCCGAGTGGCAAGACGCCGCGTCCCACATCGCTCGCATCAGCCGGACCCGGCCCTTGATGCACGCCATGGATGACAACGCCCGCGATGACCTCGGCGGAAACTCGCGGGGCGCGCTCGGTTCTTCGCCGAATGCGCAGGCACGAACCGAGACGAGTTTCGCAGGCAAGGCGGGCCGCGGAGTAGCTGACGAACGCTTGTAACCGTACTCAGGATGGGAAGGTTCTAGTCCCGAGAGGGGGCTATTCATTCCATCGCTGGCGCATCGGGCAGGGGTTGGTCCCCTCGCTGGCGCTTCGGGTGGGTATGGACGTGGCCGAAGCGCGGGTGCTTCGATGTGTTGGCCGGGTCGGTGCGTTTGTAATCATCGGAAAGAGTTGCACGGGATCCCTGGTGGCATCCAGAACCCCCTCAGGGGTGTCAGACTTGGCACGAAAGCGCCGTAAGGCTTTTATTGCGAAGGGGTTGTGGCGGATTGTCCGAGCGCAGGTGACGTCAAATGCGAGGGTTGTTCGGCCTCGGCACGGGCGTTGCGTATACGGAAGAACAGTGCTTGGCATGGAGCCTAGCCGCAACGACGCGCGGCGGTCCATCGCATTTTGGTAGCGTGCCGGCGGGGATTCATGCTACAATAGAGGCTCTTTGGAGGGCCCCCTCGTTCGCCGGCATTTCGGAGCTAGGCCAGTGGTTGCTCCGCCTCGCGTCGAACCATCCTCCACACGGACCCGTAGTGAAATGAGTAGCACGATCGACACGACGCGAACCCGTGCGACCCGGACCGCCTCGGTCGGCGACTCGACCGATGAGGACCTCCTTCTGGCCTACCGAAACCGGGGGGATCGCCTGGCGTTTGACGAGCTGGTGCATCGGTACGAGGCCGAATTGTACAGCTACCTTCGGAACTACCTGGGCGATGCCCAGATGGCCGAAGACGCCTTTCAGACGACCTTCCTTCAGGTGCATCTGAAGTGTGGCCAGTTTGAGCCGGGCCGCAAGGTTCGGCCGTGGCTGTACACCGTGGCGACCAACCAGGCCATCGACGCCCAACGGCGTAACCGGCGTCACCGGATGGTCAGTCTGGACCGCCGCCGTGGCGAAGGCCAGTGCGGCGACGAGACGGGTCCGCTGATGAACCTTCTGGACAGTGAAGAGCGCGACCCAGCCGAGCAATACCGATCGGCAGAAGAAGGGGAGTACGTGCGACAGGCCGTCGAGCGCCTTCCCGAGGTGCTTCGTCAGGTCGTGTTGTTGGTGTACTACCAGGGCTTGAAGTACCGCGAGGCCGCCGAGGTTCTCGAGGTGCCCGTCGGCACGGTCAAGAGCCGGCTGCACGCGGCGATTCTCAAGCTCAACGAGACGCTGACCCTAGCGCGGCTTTTCACCAATGGCTGAGCACGATCGAGGAGAACTGCTGGGCTACCTGCTCGGGGCACTGGATGCCGACGACGAGCGGGCCCTGGCCGAGCAGTTGGCTGGCGACGCAAGGTTGCGGCGCAAGCTGGTTCGGGTGCGGGCGAGTCTCCAGCGGCTTGCACCCGCGCGGAAGCGGTTTCGTCCGCCGAAAGGACTGGCCGCGCGCACCTGCCAGCTCGTCGCGCTGTTTGCCCGTCCGAACCCGCAAGCGGATGCGCCCCCGATGGAACCGCGCCGGCGCGCCGAACGCATGAGCGCCTCGAATGTGCCGCCCAGTTCCGCGGCCACGTGGAGCTGGACCGACCTGGCCGCGGCGATCGTGGTGTTGTTCGCCATCGGGCTGGCGCTGGTTCCGGCCATCCAGCACGCGCGAAGCCGTGCCCGGCTGGCCACCTGCCAGAACAATCTGCGCGAGTTCGCTCTGCAATATGCGCACGCGGCGCAGCAGTACCCACGCCAATTGCCCAATGCCCCGCGCCGCGAACCGCCGCCTTTGTTGGCTCCCGATGGGTTTGGCGGGACGGCGCGGTCGTTCGCCTCGCCAGCCCGGAACGTGCTCCTCGGCGATGGCCGCGTGCTGGTCGTTTGCACGGGCACGCAGTACGTGCCGGGCGATGCCTGGTTCGGGCCGCCCGCCCCTCGCCTCACCCGGCTTCCCCGGTTCGACACGCCCGACCCCGATTCGCTCGACGGTCAACCGTGAATCTCGAGGCAAACGTCGGCGGGCGGGGCGGACGCCGGGGCGCCCTCGGCTAGAGCCCCCTCGACGGTCAGCTCGAGCTGGTTGTGCAGCCGAAGCAGATCGGTCACGTCGAACCGGCAGGGCACGCCCGGTTCGTCCCCAAAGTGGCCCAGCGGGCAGCCGTTCACCGCGGCATGCCCGCGGCCGGCGATCCGCTTCATCACGATCCACACGCGCTGCTGGGGATCCAAGCCCGTGGGCCGGTTGAAGTGCCGGCGCCATCGCGTGGAGCCTTCCCGAGGGTCCGTTTGCCACGGAGGGCGCAGGCGGATGCGGTGCGGCGGCGATGCCGAGGGGCGGGAAGGTCCGTGGGGCTTCGACTCGTGAGGGTCCGCCATGTCTTGGCTACCCATGTGGCGCGGTCTCGGGGTCTTGTGGTGCTTTGCTGACTGGGCGAGTTTGCTATGATGGACTAGGTAGGAGGTCGCACCGATGGCGTACTCTCGAAGCATCCGACGCATGATGCTCCTGTTGGCCGTGTCCCTCGACATCGCCCTGGTCGAGAGAGCCACCGGCCAAGAGACCGACGCCAACACCCGGTATGCAGCCGCCGTGGCCTTGCAGAACCGAGGCGAATACGCCCTGGCGGCCGACGAGTGGCAGGCGTTCATCCACAAGTATCCTCAGGATCCGCGGGCGGGCAAGGCCTATCACTACCTGGGCGTGTGCTACTATCAAAGCGGCCGGCCCGACCAGGCCGTCGGCGCGTTCGAGACCGTCTTGGCGAAGTTCCCCAACGTGGACTTGCTCGAGACCTCGTATCTGTACCTCGGCGTGAGCCAGTTCGCCATGGCTCAAGCGGGAAAGACCGAGATGTACGATCGCGCCCTCAAGACGCTCGACGCGCTGGTTGCCAAGTACCCGCAGGGCGAGCACGTGGCCGACGCCCTGTACTACCGCGGCGAAAGCCTATACGGCCAGGGCAAGAAGGCCGAGGCGATCCGGGTCTACACCCGGCTGGTGGCGAAGTACCCTGAACACCAACGGGCGGTCGATGCGACGTATGCCGCGGGCGTGGCCTACGAGGAGACCGGCCAGATGGAGTCGGCCGGTAAGGTCTACGACGCCTTCCTGGCCCGCTACCCCGATCACCGGCTGGCCGCGGAGGTCGAGTTGCGTCGGGCCGAGACGCTGTTGGCCACGGGACAGGCCGCCGACGCGGCGAAACGTTTCGAGGCGGTGTCGAGCAGGCCGGGCTTCGCGATGGCCGACCTGGCGATGGTGCGTCACGCCGACGCGCTGGTGCAGCTTGGGCGTCACGACCAGGCGGCCGGGATCTATGCGGCGATGCCCTCGAAATTCCCCAAGTCCCCCTACCTCCAGCGCGCGGCGTTGGCGGGCGGCAAGTGCCACTATCTGGCCGGCAACTATGCCGCGGCCCGACGGGTGCTCGGCGAGATCGCCGCGTCGGGTGGGCCCGCCTCGTTCGAGGCCGCGCACTGGATCGCCCGGTGCCTGCTCAAGGAACAACAACCCGAAAAGGCTTTGGCCACGGTCGAGGGCGCGCTTGGCCGGGCAGGCCAGACGACGTGGGCGGCCCAGTTGCTCATGGACCAGGCCGACGCCATGTACGAGATCCCAGGGCGCCGGGCCGAGTCGGCGGCGCGGTACGCCGCGCTGGCCTCGAAGCACTCGAAAGATCCGATCGCTCCCCAGGCGCTCTACCTGGCCGCCTTTGCGGCGTTGGAAACGGGCGACGCGGCCTCGGCGCTTGAGCACGCCACGGCGTTCCTCGAAGCCTATCGCGGCCACGCGCTAGTCCCCGACGTGACCCACGTGGCCGCCGAGAGCCATATGCAGTTGGGTCAGTTCGCCGAAGCGGCGTCGCGGTACGCCACGTTGATCGAGAAGTACACGGATCACGCCGACGCCGAGTTGTGGAAGGTCCGCCGCGTGGTCGCCCTGTTCGCCCAGAAGCGCTACGCCGAGACGATCGCCCCGGCGGTCGAGGTCGGTTGGCTCACCGGCGAG
>DYLT01000146.1 GCA_020721945.1 Blastopirellula marina | reverse complement strand
GCTTTGGCTGGATTACGGGCAAGGCACGAGGCACCATCTTTTCGACCTATGATCGCCCGAACAGCCCAATACCGGACCTGGTGGGTCATGGCAGCATCGGTTTCTATGCGGCACGCAGCAACCATCCGGGCGGCGTCAACGCCCTGCTGGGCGATGGCAGCGTGCGCTTTGTGAGCCAAGACATTGCTCAGGCCACATGGCGTGCGCTTGGCACCGCAGCCGGCGGTGAGGTGCTGGAGCCCTATTGAGCAGGCGCGCGGGCGCGCCACGGCTTGAATGCGGCCGAGGTCATCTTCTGCGGTTGACCAGTTTTGCGTATACCCCCCCTACCGCGTGCAATCTTCCAGCCAAGAGGGAGCCCGGACCCCTCTTACAACAGCCAGCCGGCGCGGTAGGGCGGGTTGACCAGCGCGTTGGCCTTGTCGTTGTTGACGAACTTCATATTCGCCGCGTCCCAATAGAGCTTCTCGCCGGTACGGATGGCGATGTTGCCCAAGAGCACGACCTCGGCCAAGTGGGCGGCATGATCGACGAAATTCGAGCCGGCGGGCGGGCCGCCCTTGCAGGCGTTGATCCACTCGACCCAGTGGCCGGGCGAGCGCGGCAGGACCTTGGGTGGTTTGCCGAACTCGCGCGCCTTGCTGTCGGGGATCAGCCGGTGGCGGAGCATCTTGCCCTTGTCGCCGACGATCATCATCCAGTCGCCCTCGGCGAACTGGCGGTCGCCTTCGAGTTCCTCGGGCCGTGGCGGCTTCAGACCGCCGTCCCACCAGGTGACGGTAATGGCCGCCCGATCGCCCTCGGCGGGGAAGAACCACCGGGTGATCGACGAGACGGGAGCGGTCTCGTTGGCAACCTCGGGCGGCATCTGGTGGTTCGATGAGCAGGCCTCGATCCACTGGGGATGCCCCAGTTTCAGGGCCTTGAACACCGGCGACAACTCGTGGCAGCCGATGTCGCCCAGCACGCCGGTGCCGAAATCCCACCAACCGCGCCAGGAAAAGGGGTGGTAGCATGGATGGTAGGGGCGCATGGGCGCGGGTCCGATCCATTGGTCCCAGTCGAGCCCCTCGGGCACGGGCGGCGTCTCCTTGGGGCGTGGGATACCACGTGGCGAGATCCACGGGCGTCGGCTCGAGCCCGCGTGGACCTCGCGGACCGTGCCGACCGCACCGGCCCAGATCAACTCGGCGATCAGGCGATGCTCCTCGCTGGCCTGGCCGAAATTGCCCATCTGCGTGGCCACCTTGGTTTCCTTGGCCACTTGACCCACCAGCCGGGCTTCGTGGACCGAATGGGTCAACGGCTTCTGGCAATGGACGTGCTTGCCCAGCTTCATCGCCATGATCGAGATCACGGCGTGCGCGTGGTCGGGCGTGGCGACCAACACCGCGTCGATGTCCTTCTGGGTTTCCAGCATCTTGCGGAAGTCGGTATACTGCTTGGCCTTGGGGAAATCGCGGGCGTTATGCTGCATGGCCCGTCGGTCGGCATCGCACAGGGCCACAATGTTCTCCCGAAGCGCCGCCACGCTGCGGATGTCGCCTGCGCCCATCCCGCCGACGCCAATCCCGGCGACGTTGAGGGTCTCGCTGGGCGGCTTGTGGCCCTCGCCCCCCAGGACATGGCGGGGAACGATGGTCGCGGCAGCTACCGCGGTGCCGGCGGATAGGATTTGGCGTCGGGTCCAAGCGTGGTCGCGGTTCATGGACGGTCTCCTCCTGGGCGTGGTAGACAGCGGTTGAGTCTACGCGGGCCGAACCGATCGTGTCAAGCCGCGGGGGGCTCGGTGACTTGACGCCGGGGGCTCCATCCGTCACCATACCGAGCGGATTTTGCCTCCCTCGCGTTCCGCGCGGATTTCACGATGCGCGACATTCGGATTGCCGCTGCTCAGTTCGAGGCCCGCGACGCCGACAAAGAGTCCAACCTGCGTCGGATGGAGGCCCTGGCGCGCCGCGCCGTGGAGCAAGGAGCCGAGATCGTCAGTTTTCACGAGTGCTCGATCACGGGGTACACCTTCCTTCAGACGCTTTCCCGCGATGCGCTTTGCGCCCTGGCCGAGCCCGTGCCCGGCGGCCCCAGTACCGAGCGCCTGATCGATCTGTCGAGGGCTCTGGGGGTAGCGGTCTTGGCGGGACTGATCGAGCGCGATGGCGATCTCTTGTTCAATACCTACGTGGCGGTCTCGCCCGAGGGCTTCGTTGCCAAGCACCGCAAGCTCCATGCGTTCATCAGCCCGTATCTCACTTCGGGAAGTGAGTACCGGGTATTCGATCTGTGCGGGATTCGGGCGAGCATTCTGACCTGCTACGACAACAACCTGGTCGAGAACCCGCGGATCGTGGCCCTCTTGGGCGCCGACGTCGTGTTCGCTCCGCACGTGACGTGCGGGTTGCCCAGCCCCATGCCGGGTCGCGGGACGATCGACAAGGCGCTCTGGGATCACCGCGAGCGCGACCCGGTGCCGCTGCGCATGGAGTTTACCGGTCCCAAGGGCCGGGGGTGGTTGTTACGGTGGCTTCCGGCCCGGGCGTATGAGAACGGTCTGTACTACGTGTTCACCAACGCGGTGGGCGTGGATCACGACACGATCAAGACCGGCGGGGCGATGATTCTCGACCCGTTCGGCGAGATTCTCGTCGAATCGACCGCGTTGGGCGATGACGTGGTGGTGGGCCTCTGCACGCCGGAGAAGATCGAGCAGTCGGGTGGACGGCGCTACCTCCGCGCCCGACGGCCCGAGTTGTACGCCAAGCTCGTCGAGCCTTTGCCCGAAGGCCAAAAGCCCGTGACGAATCCCGGCTGGCGGTTGAAATCTCCCTAGGGCCCGCGAGCGCATCATGTGCGGCATCACCGGGGGCGTCTGGACCGAGCCCGACAAGGCGTTGGACGTTTCGACGTTGCGGCGAATGATCGGGTCGCTTCGCCACCGTGGACCCGACGACGAGGGCCTCTGGGTGACCGAGCTTCGGACGCGGCCGGTCGACGGTCTCACGCCCGGGGTGGCCCTGGGCCACCGCCGCCTGGCGATTATCGACCTGGCCGGCGGCCGACAGCCCCTGTCGAACGAAGACGGCACGGTATGGATCGTCTTCAACGGCGAAATCTACAACTATCGGGACCTGCGTCGGCGGCTGGAGGGCACGGGACATCGCTTCCGCACACACAGCGACACCGAGGTGATCGTCCACTTGTATGAGGACGAAGGTCTCGGCTTCGTCGATCACCTCAACGGCATGTTTGCCTTGGCCCTCTGGGACGGGCCGCGCCGGCAGTTGGTCCTGGCCCGCGACCGGCTGGGCGAAAAACCGCTCGTGTACCGCCACGAGCCCGGGCGGTTGCTGTTCGGCAGCGAGCTGAAAAGCCTGTTGGAGGTGCCTGGGGTCCCGCGGGCGCTCGATCCCCAGGCGGTGGACGCCTACCTGACGTACCAGTACGTGCCCCATCCGCAGTCGATCTTCCGCGGATTCTCGAAGCTCCCGCCGGCGCACCTGGCCATCTACCGCGAGGACCGCATGGAAGTCCGGCGGTACTGGCAGCCCGACTTCCAGCGCGAATTCGATCGGCCGATCGACGACGACGCCGACCAGTTGCGCGAACTGTTGACCTCGGCGGTGCGGCTGCGCCTGGAAAGCGAGGTGCCGCTGGGGGCGTTTTTGTCGGGTGGGACCGATTCGACGATCATCGTGGGCCTGATGCAGCGGCTCATGAGCCAGCCGGTACGGACGTTCTCGATCGGCTTCCCGGTTCCCGAGTACGACGAGACCCGGTACGCCCAGCTCGCGGCCGAGCGGTTCGGCACGGTTCACCAAGAGTTTCGGGTGGAGCCCGACGCGGTGGGCATTCTGCCCAAGCTCGTCTGGCACTACGACGAGCCGTTTGCCGACAGTTCGGCGGTGCCCACGTGGTACGTCGCCGAGTTGACGCGGCAGCACGTCACCGTGGCCTTGACCGGCGATGGGGGGGACGAACTGTTTGCCGGCTACCCGCGCTATCGGGCCGTGTGGTTGGCCCAGAAAGTGGACCGGCTTCCCCGGCTGCTGCGGCGATTGGCGTCGGCCCGGTTCTGGCAGCGGTTGCCGGGCAGCGCGCGGCAGAAGTCGCTGGTGCGCCGGTGGCGGCGTTTTGCCGAGGCGATGGGGCAGCCGCCCCTGCGGCGCTATCTGGAGTGGATCGCGATCTTCAACGAATGGCGGCGGGCCGCGCTGTACACCGACGAGTTCCTACACGTCTTGCCCGATGCCGATCCCTTGGAGTTCCTGGCCCGCGGCGCGGCCCAAAGCGCGGGGCGCGACCCGGTCACCTCGATCAGCCTGACCGACCTGGTGACGTACCTTCCCGGCGATCTGATGACGAAGGTCGATATCGCGTCGATGGCTCACGGGCTGGAGACGCGGCCGCCGTTTCTGGACCATCGCGTCGTCGAGCTGGCGGCGCGCATGCCGCTGCGGCATAAGTTCCGTTTTGGCCGAGGGAAGCGCATTCTGTGCCGGGCCTTTGCCGATTTGTTGCCTCGCGAAATCCAGACGCGGCCGAAGATGGGGTTCGGCGTGCCGTTGGACCATTGGTTCCGAGGCCCCTTGGCCGGATTCGCCCGCGACGTGCTGCTCGACCGGCGCACGCTGGGACGGGGTCTGTTTCGGCCCGACGCGGTCGCCTCGCTTGTCGAGTCGCACCTGGCCGGCCGATCGGACCACAGCCATCGCCTTTGGGCCCTGCTGGTCTTCGAGCTATGGCAGCGCGAGTGGCTCGACGGGTGATCGGACGGCCGCCCGGCGATCGCCCGGCCAGCCCGCGAACATCCGGCTGTAGCCGGCCGGGGCAGCACGCTACAATAGGCGGCAGACGCCTCGAACGCCTGCGACGGCGGCGTTGCACCCGGCATTTCCAATCGCACAGGAGGGGATCTCATGAAGGAGCAGACGATCGCGGTGGTCCTGGCCGGTGGGAAGGGGTCGCGCTTGGAGCCTTTGACGCGCGACCGGGCCAAGCCGGCCGTGCCGTTCGGCGGCGCATACCGGATCATCGACTTCACCTTGTCGAACTGCCTCAACAGCGGCATCAAGAAGATCCTGATCCTCACCCAGTACAAGGCGATGAGCCTCGACCGGCACATTAACGTCGGTTGGCAGCGGTACTTTTGCCGCGAGTTGGGCGAGTTCGCCGACGTCGTGCCGCCGCAGCAGCGCATCGACGAGAGCTGGTACCAGGGAACCGCCGACGCCGTCTACCAGAACATCTACACCATCGAGAAGGAACTGAGCGCCGACAAGGATCGGCCCGCCTACGTCGTGATTCTGGCGGGCGACCACATCTACAAGATGAACTACCGGAGCTTGCTGGAGTTCCACCTCGAGACCGGTGCCCTGGCCACCATCGGCGTCTTGCGGCGCCGGCGCACCGAGGCCGCGCGCCAATTCGGCGTGATGGAGGTCGATACCGAAAACCGCGTGCTCGGCTTCGAGGAAAAACCCGCCGACCCCAAACCCATCCCCGGCGATCCCGAGCACTGCATGGCGTCGATGGGCATCTATGTGTTCTCGGTCCGGTTCCTCTTCGAGGAACTCTGCAAAGACGCCACGCGTCGCGGCAGCCGCCACGATTTCGGCGGCGACATCATCCCGGCGATTCTCCCGACGCGCAAAGTGTTCGCCTATCCGTTCCGCGACGAGAACCGCAAGAAGGACCTGTATTGGCGCGACGTGGGCACGTTGGATGCCTACTACGAGGCGAACCTCGATCTGGTTTCGGTCGACCCCGAGCTGAACATGTACGATGCCGACTGGCCGATTCGCACCTACCAGCCCAACCTGCCACCGCCGAAGTTCGTCTTCGCCGAGGAGCACCGCCGCGGGTACGCCTTGGATAGCATCGTCTGCGCGGGAACGATCATCTCGGGCGGCCGTGTCGAACGTTCGGTCCTCGGGCCCCAGGTCCGCGTCAACAGCTTCGCTCAGGTCGAGGATTCGATCCTTTTTGCGGGGGTGAACATCGGGCGGCACGCCCGGGTGCGCCGCGCGATCATCGACAAGGGCGTCCACATTCCCGCCGGGGTCGAGATCGGCTACGACCCGAAGCTCGATTTCGCCCGCGGCTTTACCGTCACCGACAGCGGCGTCACGGTCATCGCCAAGGCCGAAGGCGTGGATCGCTTCTGGGAAGCGGAACGCATCATGCTCTGACGCTTCGCCGGCACGTCATCGGACGCTTCGATCGCACGCCCGCTGGACACGCTTCGCGCGGCGGGCTACTCGGGGGCATCCCGCGGCGCCCGGCGGCCGCTTTCCCGGCAAGATCGAGCCAGGAGACCCACGCGCGGAAACCCTGATCGGCCCCGGCGACTCCTGGCTGCTCTGGGCGTTGAGGATCGGCGGGACCGGCCTGGCGGTTTCGCTTCGGGCTGGAAGACCTCTTGCTGGCGATGAACGCCAACCTCGGCGGCCCGGCCACGACCGCCGCGATGGCCGTCTCGCGGGGCTGGTCGGCCCTGGTGCTGCCGGGGATCCTCGTGGGCCTTTGGGGCTGCGCGATCGGCACGTGCTTGGGAATCGTGGTGGCCGAGGCGCTCGTGCGGCGGTAGGAAGGCACGAACTCGTAGGCCATAACGTGCGTGCTTGCACGCACGGAGAGCGTGGATTGCCGGTTCCGCCCGTCGATACGACCGCGCGGATGCAAGCCACCACGTTGTCAAGCGTCAACCGACGAATCCCGTCAGAACTAACCCGTCAGGGGGATGCCGTCTGCGGTTGCCCTTCCTCCTCTAGAAGGGTAGACTGGTGTATCGTCCGGTCCTGCTCGGCTTCCACGGCGTTCCATGCAGTCACGCTCCGGTTCTCTTCCCCTGGCCGACCTGTTAGCCATCGAGACGCTCCGCCGCCTGGAGCATGGCGAGCCCGAGTATCGCCCCTCGGTGGATCTCGCGCTGGCCGGCGAACTCGACGTGGACCATCGCGGAGCCCCCGCGCGCCCGTGGGAAGTCTTGGCGCAACGGGCCGACCGTATCCTGTCGGACCGGTACGGGTTGGGTCGTCAGCGCATCGCCGAAGGACTCCGGCTGCTCCGCCTGGCATGGCTGGCGCTGTTGGCGGTGATCGCCGTGCTGGCCACGGGCATCTGCGCGAATCGCCTTTTGGCTCGCCGCTCGAACGAACCCGTGTCGATCGACGGGTTCGTGATGCTGCTCGTGCTGAACCTGGTGCTGGCCATACCGCCGACGCTGTTGATGATCGCGTCGCTGTTGGGCCCCCACCGCGAGGACAAGGCCACTCGGGGCGGGTTTGCCGCCGAGTTGCTTCAGGATGTCTCCCGGGTGTTCTTGGTCGTCCACTGGCTTCTTGTCGCGGCGCTCCAGGCGGTGCGCAGCCGGCTGGTGAAGCGCCATGGCCCCGGGGCGGACGCCATCGCGCGGCCGCTCGAGGCGGTCAACATGTTGTTGCGCGCGTGGTCGGGCGTGCTGGTGCGCGGCGTAAGCGTCACCAGCCATCTTGCCTGGTGCCTTGCGCTGGGGGTCGTGCTTGCCTCGTTTTTCCTCTCGACGCTCTTTCGGCAGTACGATTTCCGGTGGCAATCGACGTGGCTCGACGAGGCGTCGAAGCTCGCCTGGTTGCGCGCGGTGTGCGCCCCGATCGCTGGGTTGCCGTGCGCGCCGGCCCCCGACGAGGTCGAGGATTTGGTGCGTTACCTCAGCGAAGAGCCCTTGCTTGCCCAGTCGCGCCCGGCCTTGCGGGCCGCAACCGCCAGGCTGCTTTTCGCGGCGCTGTTGTACTACGGGCTGTTGCCGAGGGGCGTTCTCTTCGCGATGGCCTGGGTCCAGGTCGCCCGAAGCGTCCGGGCGTTGCGGCCCCGCCTCGACGACCCGTACCTTCGCGCGATCCTGGATCGTCTGCGACGTCCGCCGATGGGTTCCTCCGACGGACCTGGTGAGACCGGGGACGAAGCGTCGTCCGTCCCGGCTGGGGGGAATCGCTTCGCCCAGCCTGGCGAACCCGAGGCATCGGCCGGGTCAGGGAGCCAGACGGCTCGGCCGGCCTCGCCCGCCACCCCGGCCGAACACCGGCCAGACGCCCAGCTTGCGGTGATGACGTTCGAGATCGACCTGCCCGAGGAGGCCTGGCGATCGACCTTCGGCTTGGAGGCCCGCGACCGGCCTTGGGTCCTCGGCAACGCAAGCGACCGCGCTTCGCGCAAGGCGATTCTCGGGCGTCTGGCCTCGTCGTCCGCTCACGTTGGCCGCGTGCTTTTGGTCGCCCACCTCCGCGAGGCGCCGGACGACTTGTTCCTTCGGTTTCTCGCGGACGTGGTCGGAGCCTTGTCCCCGGCGGCGGCCGGCGGGATTGTCCTGGTGCTGACGGGCGGCACGGCGCTTCGCGCGAAGTTTGGCGGCGACGCCGACCGGGTCGAGGCGCGCGTGCGCCTGTGGCGGCAGCGTGCGGCGTCGTGCGGCGTGTCGGCCGATCGCGTGTTGGAGTTCGACCACGAGAACGCCACCGCGGAGTCGCGCCGTGTGCTGCGCGACCGGCTCGACAGCCTCTGGGCCCATCGTTCGGTCGACGAGGTGCTGCCCCATCGGGGCCTGCTCCGTGCGGGCCGGTTCGCCCAGGCCGCGACCATGATCCTCCAAGCCGTCTCGCAGGCAGCCCCCACGGCATCGCCGGAGGACGTGCAGCCCCAGGCTCAATCGCTTCACGAGCACCTCGGAGCGCTCTACGCGCGCGAGCGGGGCCTGTTGACGAGGACGCTGGCCAACGCCAGCCCGGAGCTCGAGCGCCTCCGCGACTCGTTGGCCGATGCGGGGCGGCGGGCAGGCCAGCGCGTGGCCGAGTGCGTGCGCGACGGCCTTTCGGCTTGGACCAACGCCGCCGCGCGCCTGCGCGCGTACGTGGGCAGCTTGAGCGGCCGTTGGGCCGCGGCCGGCGGGATCGCCGCCGCCCTGGGCCTGACCGGACTTGGTTTGACGCCCGCGCTGGTCGGCGGAGCCGTCGCGTCGCTTTTCGGTCTGCACGCCCCAATACTGCTGGGCAGACTCGGCTGGGGGCACGCTTCGCCGGCCGAGCCCGGCGACGACGCCGCGACGCCGCACGCGCTGGACGACCTCGTCCGAGGAAACCTCGTGTGGGCGCTGGTCCTCGAATTGCAAGGGAATCCCGAGGAGACCATCGCCCGGACCCTTGCCCACCTGCTGGCGGACCTCGACGACCCGCTGGCGTCGGCCGACGATGCCCGCCGGCTGCTCGCCGTCGTGTCCGGGCGCCTCGAGGCCCTGGGGGAAAACGCAGCGGACACGTAGGACGGGCGATGGTCCTGTCCGACCCTTTGAATGCGACGGCTTGCAGGAGCCGGTTTTCACGACGGCCACGAGCCGTCCCGCGAAAGTCGCCATGCCCGACGAGATCCAGCTCGACTATCGTGCCGACCGCCTGAAGGAGATCCAGCAGCGGCCGCTCTTGATCGGAGTGGCTGGTCACGCGAACCACGGCAAGACGTCGGTGATCCGCACGCTGTGCCGGATGCCGACGTTCGGCGAGGTCGCCGATCTTCCCGGAACCACCACGCGCGTCGAAGGCCGGAAGCTCCACATCGACAACCGAACCTACATGATCGTGTACGACACGCCGGGCTTGCAGCATTCGAGTCTGGCGATCGAACGCATGGGGTCGGAATTCCGGATCGAGGAGGTCCTCGACTTCTTCAGCCGAGACCCCGCATACCGGCACGACTATCTCGCCCTCAAGCAGGTGCTGGAAAGCCACCTGGTGCTCTACGTGGTCGATGGGTCGTGCGAGCCGACCGAGAAGCTCCAGGATGATTTCCGCCTGCTGGCGCGTTCCAAGGTGCCCGTGATCCCGCTGTTCAACTTTGTTCGCGGGGGCCGGGCCCCGTACCAGGAGGCGTGGCTGGATTTTCTGGGGCGGAACAACTACCACCTCTTCGTGCCGTACGATGCCCACGTCTACAACCCCGAGCACGAACGGAACCTCTACGACCAAATCCGCGTGCTCCTCCGCGACCCCTTGCACAAGGAGTTCTTCGACTATTACGTGCGTTCTCGCGAGATCCGCGAGCGGAACGCGGCGCGCGAGGCGATTCGCCTGATCGCGCAGATGGTGGTCGATTGCGCCGCGATCCGCCACGAGGCGAGGCTGGTGGGTACGGGGGACCGGAAGCAGGTCGAGGCCCTCGCGGCCGATGACTTCGAAAAGGCCGTGCGCAAGCGCGAGAGCGAGGCGTTCCAGGGGATCGTCGCCGCGTACGAGTTTCCGGCGGAGGCGCTCGAGGTGTTCGGCCAGGCCGCCGAGTCGCAAGCCCTGTGGAAGACCGACCTCTTCGGACCGGCGATGCGCAGGCACCTGCGAATCGGCATCGCGGCCGGGGCCGCTGCCGGAGCCACGCTGGGCGGCACGATCGACGTCATGGTGGGCGGGGCGTCGTTCCTGCTCGGCGCCGCGGTCGGGTCCCTGGCTGGGGCCTTGGCCGGCGCCCTTGGCGGAGGCATGTACAACGTCCGCTGGGACCAGCCCTCGCAAAGCCTCCTCCTCCAGTGCAACGAGAAGACCATTCAGGGACTCCTGGAACGCTCGCTGACGCTGCTGCGCGACGTGCAGTCGCGCGGCATGGCCAACCAGGCCGATTTTCAGATCGCCGCCAGCCCCTTGCGCACCTCCAAGGCTGACCTGAAGGACATTCTTCGGGCCTTGGAGGCGTTCCGCCGGTCGCTGCCGTTGAGCCGGGTTCCAGGCGCCGCCACGCTGATCGAGCGTCTTCGTGACCCCACGGGCGAGTGCGTCAAGACCATCCTTCCCCACGTCGAGCGCCTGGCGTGCCGCGCGATTCCCGGCGTGCAATTCGTGCTCTCCAGACGACCCTCGTAGCCGGGCGCAGCCGTTACCACCGCGCCGACCGGCGCGGGTCGATCGGCGGATTGCTTTGACCCGACAGACGGCGTGGCGTATAGGTATGTATGGGCGTACGCCAATGCCTTCTCTGCGCGATCGCGGCGCGGGAGGGGCACTGGTGGTTTGCGCGGTCCTTCCCGCATCGTTGCTTTCCGCCGATCGCCGACCATGGAAGATCCGGCCAATCCGGTGTCCCTCGATACCCGCCGGGAGGATGATCTCGCCGAGGCGATTCGTTCTCAACGGGGCCGGGCGCAGGAGTTTCTGGCCGCGCACGGCGAACGTCTCAGCCGTGCGCAGGCCGAGTTGGCCGCCCAGATTCAGCGGATCGGCGAGGAGCTCGAACGGCGCGGTGGTGGTGCAGCCCGCGCGCTGGAGGACCTCGACCGGCGCACGGCCGAGTTGGCCCAGCGCGAAACCGAGCTAGCGCAGCGCGAAACCCAGTTGACCCAGCGCGAAACCGCGCTTGCCCAGCGCCAGACCGCCCTGGACGACGCCGAGGCGGCCGCCCAAAAAGCCCGGCAGGCCCTGGCCCTCTCCCAGGCCGAACAGGCCACCCGCACCGAGCATCTCGACCGGCTTCGCCAGCAACTGGAGCAGGAACTCGAGGACCTTGCGGCAAAGCGGGCGGACCTAGCCGAGCGGCGCGCCCGCACCGAAAGCCAGCGGCGACGGATCGCCGAGGAATTCCGTGCGCAACGCGCCGCCCACCACCGCGAGATCGAGCGGCTCCGGGCTGAGACTTCCGAGCTGGTCGGAAAAGAGGGCAGCCAAACGCAGAAGCGCCTCGACGAGCTGAACCGCCTTTTGGAGCAGCGCGACGCCGAGCTGGAAGAGCTTCGCTCGCGGGAAATCGGGCTGGCCACGACCCTCCAGAGCCAGCGGCAGAAGTCGGCCGAGTGGGAGGCCCAGTCCGAATCGGCCCGCGCACGCCTGGCCGAGCTGGCGGCCGAGCTGGCCTCCGAAAAGAACCACCTCGCCCAGCGCGAGGCCGAACTGGCCGCGGCTCGGGAACGCGCGGCCCAATGCGAGGCCGCACTGGCCGCCGCCAACCGACGGCAACTCGAATTGGCCACCGAGAACGAATCCCGGCGCGACTGCGAGGCGGAACTCGCCGCGCAGCTCGACGCCCTGCGCACACGCCACCATGAAGCCGCGGCCGCGCTTTCGTCCGTTCAGGCCGCGCTCGCCCAGCGCGAAGCAGAGCTTACCGCGGTCCAGGCACGGCTTGGGGAGCGCGAGGCCGAATTGGCGCCGCTTCGGGAATCCCAGTCGCGCTTCGCCGCCGAGTTGGCCGAAGCCCAGCACCGCGTCGTCGCCCTGACGGCCGACCTCGAGGCCGCGCGCCAGCGCGAAGAACGGCTGGATGCCGAAGTACGATCGCTCCGCGCACGCCAGGCCGAACTGGTTCTCGAGGCCGACGCGGCACGGCAGGGACAAGCAGAGGCCAACGCCCTTTGGGAAACGTTGCGCAAACGCCACACCGAATTGACCGCCGAGCTGGCCTCGGTCCGCAGCCGGCAGGCCGAGTGCCAGGCCGAACTCGAGGCCGCCCGCGCCTCCCAGACCTCGCTCGACGCCGAGCTGAAGGCGTTTCGGAACCGCCAGGCCGAGTTGCTGGGCGAACTCACCCGGACCAAGGGCGATCTGGCCGACCGCGATGCCGAATTGGCTGCGATCCGCCAGCGGGAGGAACGGCTCGACGGCGAATTGCAGACGCTCCGCACGCGCCACGCGGAAGCCTCGGCCGAACTCGAGCACAGCCGGCAACGCGAGGCAGAATGCCAGGCCGAGTTGCAGGCCGCCAAGGCCCGGCAGGAGCGGCTGGTCGCC
>DYLT01000512.1 GCA_020721945.1 Blastopirellula marina | reverse complement strand
CGTCAGCCAGCGCTACCCCTCCCAGAACAAGGCGGCCTCGACCGATCTTGTGGTCGATGGGGGCGATCGTACGATGGGGGATGTTGACCACGCGCTGGCGTATCTCAAGTTCCGCCTCGACCTGCCGGGCAAGCCGGTCGCCGCGCGGTTGCGGCTTTACAACGCGGGAAATCCCAGCGGGGATGCGGGCCGGGTCTGCCTGGCGCAAGGCCCCTGGCAAGAGTCGGCGGTGACCTACGCCAACCGGCCTCAGCCCGGTGTGGAACTAGCCCGGCTGGGTGCCATCGGCGAGCGGGAGGTGGTCGAACGCCCTATCGCGGCAGAGCATCTCATCGGCCGCGCATTGAGCCTTGTCATCGACCCGACGAGTTGCGATGGCGTCGACTACCTCAGCCGCGAGAGCGACAAACCGCCCGAGTTGATCGTCGAGTACGAACTGCCCTAAGCGCGTTTGGCGGCGGCGGAAGCGTTGAGCCGGCCACTTCATGCGCTGCCACCGCGCGACAACCGCTTTTCCCTGGCCGACCGCGGTGCCCGCCCTGCCACGAGGTGCCCTGGCTTTGGCCGATATCTCGGTCTAGAATAACGATCTGACTACTTCGCGCCACCGAGGATTCCTGCTCATGCGTTCTGATGCCGTCAAACTGGGCGATGCCCGGGCTCCCCATCGTAGCCTCCTTCGCGCAACCGGCGTGGGGGACGACGACTTCCGCAAGCCGTTCATCGCGGTCTGCAACAGCTACACCGATATCATCCCTGGCCACGTCCACCTCAATCGGGTGGGCGAGTACGTCAAGCAGTGCGTGCGCGAGGCGGGTGGGGTTCCCTTCGTGTTCAACACGATCGGCATCGACGATGGGATCGCCATGGGCCACAGCGGCATGAAGTTCTCTCTTCCCAGCCGCGAGCTGATCGCCGATTGCGTCGAGTCGATGCTCGAGGCCCACCGGTTCGACGGCATGATCTGTATCCCCAATTGCGACAAGATCGTGCCGGGGATGCTGATGGCGGCCGTGCGGTGCAATATCCCCACGATCTTTGTCAGCGGTGGGCCCATGGAAGCGGGCAGGACCCCCGACGGCAAGACGGTCGACCTGGTCGATGTCTTCGCCGGCGCGGCGGCCCGGCAACAGGGCAAACTCGCCGCCGAGAAGCTCCTCGAACTGGAAAAGGCCGGCTGCCCGACCTGCGGGTCGTGCTCGGGCATGTTCACGGCCAACAGCATGAACTGCCTGTGCGAGGCCCTGGGCATGGCGCTGCCCACCAACGGCACCCTCCTGGCGACCAGCGTCGAACGCAAGCGCCTGTTCCGCCGCGCGGCTCAGCGAATCGTCGAGATGGTGCTGGCCTTCGAGAAACTCGGCGAGGGCCACGGGCTGTTGCCCCGCGAGATCGTCACCGCCGAGTCGATCGACAACGCGATGATCCTCGACATGGCGATGGGCGGCAGCACGAACACCGTGCTCCATACCCTGGCCATCGCCCACGAGGCAGGCGTGCAGTACCACATCGAACGAATCAACCAGCTTAGCCAGCGGACCCCCAACGTCTGCAAGGTCGCTCCGAGCAGCCGCTATCACGTCGAAGACGTTCATAACGCGGGCGGCATCCACACGATCTTGGGAAGCGTCCACCGCGCTCGGCCGGGACTGTTGCATCTTGAGTGTCCGACGGTCACGGGCAAGACCTTGGGCGAGAACATCGCCGAGTACGACGTGCGTGCCGAGACGGCACGCCAAGAGGCGCTCGAGTTGGCCGCCGTCCGGGCCGGCGGCGAGCGCAACTCCGAGGGCCTCAACGTCGAGCGCCGCGCCCAGAGCGTCCGCGAATTGACGGCCGAGCAACTCGGGGTCGATCCCTACGACTGCATC
Source organism: Blastopirellula marina (assembly GCA_020721945.1). GTDB lineage: Bacteria > Planctomycetota > Planctomycetia > Pirellulales > Thermoguttaceae > JANLFZ01. The sequence continues at coordinate 34 of DYLT01000512.1, read as the reverse complement.
CGCGAGGGCGACCATGCGTATAGCCAGGAGGGCG
>DYLT01000145.1 GCA_020721945.1 Blastopirellula marina | reverse complement strand
CAAGGCGATCGCCGAGCGCCCGGTGGTGCTCAAGCCGGTGCGCCACTGGACGATCCACCTCCATTCGCACTCGCACGTCGATATCGGCTACACGAACGTGCAGACCGAGATCGAGAAGCTTCACTGGAAGTACACCGACGAGGCCCTCGAGATCATCCAGCGCACGGCTGCGTATCCGCCGGGGGCCCAATTCAAGTGGAATAGCGAGGTGCTTTGGGCGATCGACAGCTACCTGAAGCAGGCGACGCCCGAGAAGCGCCAGCGCTTCGCCCGGGCGGTCAAGTCGGGGCGGCTGCACCTCGACGCGATGTACGGCAACGAGCTGACCGGTCTGTGCCGGCCCGAGGAGCTGTTCCGCTTGTTCGACTGCGCCCGGCGGCTGTCGCGCGCGTTCGGCGTAACGATCGACGCGGCCATGATCAGCGACGTGCCTGGCTGGACCTGGGGCATCGTGCCGGCTTTGGCCCATAGCGGCGTCAAGTACTTCTCGTGCGGCACGAACCACCTCCACCGCATCGGCAACACGATCGAGGCCTGGGGCGATCGGCCGTTCTACTGGGTCTCGCCGTCGGGACAAGAGAAGGTGCTTTGCTGGGTCCACGGCAAGGGCTATTCGTGGTTCCACCTCCACGGCCGGTTCGAGAAGGTCGCGCCGCAGACCGTGTTCGAGTACCTGGCGCAGTTGGAGTCGTCGGGCTTTCCGTACGATATGCTGCCGATCCGCTACTCGATCGACGGCGACAACGGACCGCCGGACCCCAAACTGCCCGACCTGGTGAAGGCGTGGAACGAGAAGTACGTCTGGCCAAAGATCGTGATCGCCACGACGCGCGAGACGTTTTGCGAGTTCGAGCGCCGCTTCGGCGACACGTTGCCCGAGGCCCGCGGCGACTTCACGCCCTACTGGGAAGACGGGGCGGGATCGTCGGCCCGCGAAACCGCCCAGGTGCGCAGCGCGGCAAATCAACTCGTTCAAGCCGAAACGCTGTTCGCCCTGTCGAGGCCCGGGGAATACCCCAAGGACGAGTTCTACCAGGCGTGGCGGAACGTGCACTTGTACAACGAGCACACCTGGGGGGCCCACTGTAGCATCAGCCAGCCCGACAGCGACTTCACCGAGGCCCAATGGAAGATCAAAGAGGGCTTTGCCACGGGCACTCGGCAATCCGAGCGACTGGTGGCCAAGGCGTTCGACGGACGCGGTGCGCCGGGCCGGTGGCCGGCGGCCTTCGACGTGTATAACACCACGTCCTGGCCGCGGACCGGACTGGCCGTCCTCCCGGCGACGGCGCTGGCCAACGGTGCGGTGACGATCAAGGACGCCGAGGGCCGGCCGCTTCCCTCGCAGCGCGCCCGCGACGGATCGCTGCACTTCGTGGTGCGCGGCGTGCCGCCCCTGGGCGCCAAGCGGGTCTTCGTCGAGGCTGGCGCCGCGCCTGCCGCGGGCAACGCGAAGGCCGAGGGGCTGAGCCTGACCAACGGGCGCCTCCGCGTGGTCGTCGACGAGCACACCGGGGCCATCGCCAGCCTCACGCGCGAGGGCATTCCCGTGGACCTCGTGAACCGGGCCTCGGGCATGGGCGTGAACGAGTACCTTTACGTGGCGGGCCGCGACCCGAAGGCCCCCCAGCGCGGCGGAAAGCCCAAGATCACGGTCAAGGAGCCCGGCCCCTTGGTGGCCTCGCTCTTGATCGAGTCGGCGGCCCCGGGCTGCCGGAACCTCACGCGCGAAGTGGCGGTCACCGACGCCTCGGACACGGTGAGCATCGGCGATACGCTCGACCGTCTGCCGGTCCGCACGCCCGACGCGGTCCACTTCGGCTTTCCCGTGAACGTGCCGGCCGGGGTGATGCGCATGGATATTCCCTGGGCCGTGATCCGCCCCGAGGCGGACCAACTGCCCGGCGCGTGCAAGAACTACTTCAGCGTGGGCCGTTGGGTCGACGTCTCGAACGACCGCTTCGGGGTGACGTGGGCCACGGCCGATGCCCCGTTGGTCGAAGTCGGGGCAATCCGGATGGACGTGCGGAGCCCCTTCGACCCGAAAGCCTGGGTCCAGCGCCTTGAACCGGCGCAGACCTTCTACTCGTACGCGATGAACAACTACTGGGAGACGAACTACAAGGCCGACCAGGAGGGCGTGACCCGGTTCCGCTACAGCCTGACGCCCCACGGGCCGTTCGATCGCGTGGAGGCGATCCGCGCGGGCATCGCCCGCGATACGTCGCTGGTGCCGGTGCCGGTCGCCAAGGACGCTCCGCGCGTCGAATCCCTGCTGCGCGTCGAGCCGGCCGAGGTGCTCGTCACGTCGCTGAAGCCCAGCGACGATGGCAAGGCGCTGGTCGTGCGCTTGTGGAACGCGGGCGAGAAGCCGGCCAAGGCCACGCTGGCGTGGAACGCCGCCAAGCCCCGGCGCGTCGTGCAAAGCAGCCCGTTCGAGGACGACCGGGGCGAGCTGGCCGGCCCGATCGCGTTGCCGCCGTGGGGAATCGTCACGGTTCGCGCGGAGACCCGCTGACCGAGTCGCCGGCCTCGGCGCGGCGGTCGTTGGGCTTGCTCAGGTCGTCGGGCAGGGGAAGATGGACGAGGATGCGCGCGCCGTGGCCGGGCGAACTCTCGATCGATGCCTGGCCGCCGAACAGCCTGGCCCGCTCGACGATGCTCTCCAGGCCGAAGCGCCCCTCGTGCCGGCTGTTGACGTGAAACCCGACACCCCAATCCTGGACCTCCAGACGCAGATCGTTCCCGTGCTGGGCCAGGGCGATGCGCACGTTCGGGCTCTTGCTGTGCCGGCAGGCGTTGGCCAACCCCTCTTGCACGATGCGGAACGCGCAGTTCGCAAGCGGCTGGGGCAGCCAGGGGAGGTTCGTCTCGCCGACCAGTTCGATCGCGGGCACGGCGGCGCTCTTCGTGCGTTGTTCGACAAGGTCGCGGATCGCCGGCCCCAGCCCCACCTCCTCGAGCACTTCGATGCGCAGGCCGTCGATCAGCCGCCGCGATTCCTGGTGGCCTTGCCGAAGCAGTTGCAACCCCGCGTCGAAGAGGTCCCATCGGAGCGTCTTGTCCTGGGCGAACGCCTCGCGGAAAGTACCCAGGTGCATCTCGGCCGCGGCCAGCCACTGCGCCAGTCCATCGTGGATTTCGAACCCGATCAGGCGCCGGTCGCGGTCGTGAAGGTCCAAGAGGTCCACCAGGCGCTGGCGGTCCCGCTCGAGCTGCTGGCGGTCGCGCCGCCGCTCGGTCACGTCGCGGAAGAAACCGATCTGGCAATCGCGTCCGCGGTAGACGATGCGGTTCGTGGTGATGTCGGCGTAATAGACGCTGCCGTCCTTTCTCAGCACGGGCGTATCCTCGCTGACGGGCAAGACGCCCTTCCATTGCCGGCGGAACCGATCGAGCACCTCGGGAAGGGCTTCGGGCGGATGGATGTCGTGCACACGCATCGAAAGCAACTCGCGCTCGGTGTATCCAAGGGCGCGGCAGATCGCCGGATTGACGCGCAGGAACCGTTGCGTCTGGGCGTCGGCGACGAGCACACCGTCGACCATGCTGTGGAAAATGGCTTCCAGTTCGTCGGGGCTCGGACGCGACGTCTCGTCGGTTTCCGTCGGGTGGCGCGGCGGTTCGACCGCACGGCCAAGACGAGAAACAACGGTCCACCAGCCCTGCATCCACAGGGTCAAGCGCTGGGCATCGGCCTCGTCGTACTCGGTGGCCTTGTTCGCGACGCCGGCCACCAGGACCACACGCCCGGCATCCAAAATCGGCACGCTGAGATATCGCGTCCGCATGGCGTGGCCAGGGGGCAGGCCGCGCTTCCAGGGGTTCAAAGCCGCGTCGTCGTTGGCGATTACGGGACGCCGCTGACGGATCGCCTCGCGCCATCCCATCGTTTCGACCGCGTACTGGAAAGGCTGGTCAGGCACGGCGCACTGGGCCGCAGCGCGTTGGGACCATGACAGAACGGTCAAGACGCGCTCGTCGTCGCTGAGGGTCGCCACGAACCCGAGCTGGCTTCCCGTCAGCGACACGGCTTGCTCGGCAGCCAGGGCGGCGAGTTCTTGAACGGAAGCCGTGCCCAACGGGCCGATCGCACGTGGCGCGGTGAGCCGGGGTTGATCCATCGAGGCCTTGGCCGCGCGCTCTGGTGTGTCGGCCATGGGGGCGTGCTCCTCAAAGGGGTTAGAAGGAACTCCGCCCCGGGAAACGTCAGAAGCTCGACTATATCGCGAGGACCTCGCGGTGGCCATACCTGTCGTGGGGGATGTCCGTCGTTCCATACGGAAGAGTTCGGGGCGCGGCTCGGGCTTCGTGTCCAGCCGTTGGCCGATTTATCCCAGGTGCCATGGCTGGCGATACGCCGTTTGCAGCAACCGGTTGGCTTCGTCATCGCCCTGGAACCGTTCGGCCCTTGGGTCCCAGCGCAGTTTCCGGCCGAGCAGGTAGGCGATGTTGCCCAGGTGGCTCCAGCAGGTCACGCGATGGCCGATCTCGACATCGAGGACTGGGCGATTCCGCGTGGCAATGCACTCGAGCCAGTTGCCCGAGTGGCTGTCGCTGCGATCCAGATGCAACTCGTCGGGCCGCGTGGGCGAGAGGTCGGCCTGGCCACGGCTGAGGTGGAAGTCCCAAAAACCGCTCAAGGTCGCCTCGGTGCCGACGAAATCGAGGTTCAACGCGCCGCGACCGGGTTGTTCCCAGATCGCGACGAAGGGCGGGTCGGCAAACTCGTAGCGCACGCGCAGTTCGACGGGCACGTCGTAGAGATTATTGGTCGCGCCGCGTCCTGTGGCCTCGATGGTCACCGGACCGGCATGGTCGGCTCCCATCGCCCACGACACCACGTTGAACATGTGGACCCCGTTATCGGCCAGGGCCCCACCGCCATAGTCCATGAAATAGCGATACGTGAAGTGGCAGCGCTTCGGATGGTACACGGCCCAGGGCGCGGGCCCCAGCCACAGGTCCCAGTCGAGTTGGGGCGGGACCGGCTGGCCGGGCTCAGCGGGGTAGGTGGGATTGGGCGGATGGGAAAGCCGAACCGTGTGGACCTTGCCCAGCCGGCCGTTGCGCACCCACTCGCACGCCTGTCGGCTGCGCCCGATCGAGCGGTACTGGCTGCCCATTTGCACCACCCGGGCATAACGCCGCGCCGCCTCGACCATGCGACGCCCCTCGGCAATGGTTCGGCACAGCGGTTTCTCGCAGTATACGTCCTTGCCGGCCTGGCAGGCCATCACGGTGATCGCCGCGTGCCAGTGATCGGGCGTGCCGATCAGCACGGCGTCGATGTCGCGGCGGTCGAGTATGCGGCGGAAGTCCTGGTACGCATCGCACCTGCCGATGCGCTGTTGCGCGGCCGCCAGGTGCTGGCGGTCCACGTCGCACACCGCGGCCACCGAGCATCGCGGGTCGTCGTGGATGTCCAACAGGGCCATCCCGCGGCCGCCGCAGCCGATCAAGGCGGCCACGACGCGCTCGCTGGGCGGGCGGCGCTCGGCGCCCGAGGCCACGCACCGGGGCACCAGCGACGGCACGGCCATGCCCAGGGCCGCCTTGGCCAGGAAGGCACGCCGTGCCATATGCCGTCTGGAGCTCGACATAGAATCCTCTCCTGTGCGGCGGTGCGGCGGACGATCCCGCCGCGCCGTGGGTATTCCGTCAGAACGTCAACCACTCGATGCCGGCGCGGGTCGCTCGGAACCGCCGGGCGCGGACGTTCGAGCCCTCGCCCTCTTCATAGTACACGATCAACACCGAGCCGTCCTTCAGGTTGACCATCGAGGGGTAGGCCCCGCCGACCGAGTCGACCACGACGTTGGCGCTCCACGTCTTGCACTCGTCGAGGCTGTAGTGGAGGCTCGTGGCCGGCACGCGATGGGCCAGCAGAATGATCCCATCGCGCGTGCGCAGGAAATAGGGGCAGTGCCCCGCAAACCCGATCGGCTTTGAGACGCTCCAGGTCTTGCCTTGGTCGGGCGAAATCGAGAAGCACATCTGGGCGCGCTGCGCGGCATAGAGCGAGCCGTCGGCCAACCGGATCACGTCGGTCTCGGCATCGAGCCGGTAACCGCCGTTGGGAATATCGACCGGCGCCTGCCACGAGTGGCCCCCATCGTCGCTGAAGCCGACGGCCCCGTGGCTGGTCGCGGGCAATTCGCGGTACAGCCCGACGATCAGGCGCCCGCCGGGCAGTTCCCGGATTGGGGCGCTGCAATAGTAGTCGGGATAGATCGGCCGCGCCGGCGACCAGCTTGCGCCGAGGTCGTCGGAGGTCACGATCCAGGTGCCCAGGCCGATCCACCGCTGCTTCGCGTCGGCGCCCTTGCGCAGCGAGAAGAAGTTGCAGACCAGCCGACCCGTCGAAAGCTGAACGATCGAGGGGTCGCGGTCGTCGTCGGGGCCATCGTAGAGGGTTTGGGCCTTGGTCCACGTTCGGCCTTCGTCGGCCGAAGTGCAGTAGGCGATGCGTCCGCCTCGGGGCAGCTTCTCATGGGGGAGCGAAACGTGTCCATAGCCCGCGTAGAACACGGCCAGCAGCCGGCCGTCGCTGACGCGGCACACGTCGGGGAACGCCTCGTAGGCGCCTGCCCCGGCGTCCTCGCACACGTACACGAAGTCCTTGCCCCGTTCCAGACTGGCGGCCTTGGCCGCCACACAGGCCAGCGGCACCGCGGCCCACGCAAGCAAGAAGGTTCGGAGGGTCATGGGTCAAGTCCTGAGGGAAAGTCGTGGTGTTACGATCCGGAAAGGCTCGACGCCGCGGGCTTTATGATGGCACGCCGGACGCCAAAGGGCAAGCCTGCCGGAACCGGTCCAGACCGAGACGCCCGCTTGCCCGGCTCGGCGGGTTCAGACGATGCTGTGGCCTGCCTCGCCGCAGCGGTGAACGCGGCGATCCGACTTGCTCGCAACGCCTTGGCGGGACCCTGCCCGATGCCCAGATACCTTACCTCGTTCGCACTGACCCTCGTTTCGGCGCTCTTGGCTGCGAAAAGCATCGCCGCCGAGTTGCGGGTCGACGCCGCCATCCCGGCCGGAAATATCGTCGTTGAGCGGATCGAAGGCGACCGGGTCGAGCTGCGCCAGGGCCTCCGCGACACCGAGGGGTGGTGGTTCTCCTGGCACTTTCGCGTGCGCGGCGCCGCCGGCCGGACGCTCACCTTCCGGTTCACCAACGGCAATCCCATCGGCGTGCGCGGGCCTGCGGCAAGCCGCGATGCCGGGAAGTCGTGGCAGTGGAATTGCCATACGCCAACGCGGGTGGGAAGCCGGTGACGATCGAATCGGCCCGAGCGTTCGGTCACGATCTGGCCCGCGCGATCGCCCGATACCTCGGCGAACGCTAAGGGCCAAGGCACGCGACCGCGCGGCACGTTCCGGCTGATCTGGTCGGCGGGGGGAGGACGAGCCGGCACAGTGCGTTGCCGCCTACCCGTGTCCCGGCGATCGTTGGGGTTTACCGGCGACGGAGTCGTCGGCGGCGGCGGGCTGGGTCCGAGCGGTCACCTCCCGGGGCCGAATCGCCTCGGTAATGAAACGCTCGACCGTGTCGACACTCTGCGCGCCGACCAGCCGGCGCATGCGCCAACCGTCGGTGGTGCGCCGGAACGTGAGAATCTGGGGGATGGGGCCATGGTCGGTCAGTTGTTCCGCCAGGCGCTGCTCGCGGTCGTAGTTGACGATGGCAAACGCCACCTTGCGCAACACGCCGCGCTGGCGCACTTGGGGAATCACCGTGGTGTTCAGCACGTTGCAGGCGGGGCACCAATCGGCCCCGACCACCACGACCAGGGGTCGGCCGGTCTCCATCGTTTCCCGATGGGCGTCGGCGTAGCTCTCGCTTCCGGAGACGGCCACCATCACTTGCACGAGCGCGGTAAGGCCCAGATTCGTCATGAGCGACGATCCTCCTGATGAAAGGTCTTGCGTGGGGGTGTGTCCGTTACAGAACAGGCCGGCTCACTCAAACCGGCCGGTGGTCCGCTCGGGGCGGACCCACGTGCGCTGGCACCGGTCGCAGACGGGTCTGTCCTCGTGCGACCGTACTCCTTGGAAGGCCGTCGTTGGCCGGGGTTCCGCCCGGTTCTTCCATGCGGCTGCCATTCCCTGACAGGAGGGGCACACCGTCAGGCAGGGTCCTTTAGTGTATTCGCCGTGTCGAGAATTGCAAGGCATGGACCCGCGACCGTGCCGATTAAACAATTTGAATAAGCGCGATGGCGCGGCGATCTGTAGGTGGGTGCAGGACCCCATGTCACCGAAGTGGACTACCGAAGCCCTCCTCCCCGAAGGTAGAATGCTCCCTACCTGCATGTCCAGACACCCACCGCGAGTACACGCTGCATGAAGCTCCGCGTCGGATTGGTTGGCTTGGGAGACGCCTGGGAACATCGGCATCGGCCGGCCCTTCGCGCGCTGGCCGACCGGTTCGAGGTGCGCGCCGTGTGCGATCAGGTGGGTCGCCGGGCCCAACTGGCCGCCGCGGAGTTCGGGGCGCAGACGGTCGATGGGTTTCGGGCCTTGACCGCACGCGAGGATATCGATGCCGTGCTGATGCTCGCGCCGCAGTGGTACGGATCGCTGCCCATCCTGGCGGCGTGTGACGCGGGCAAGGCCGTGTACTTTGGCGGCGGCCAGCAGTTGGAACCCGAACATGCCGAGACCATTTGCCGGCGCGTCCAGGAGTCGGGCATTGCCTTCATGGTCGAGTTCCTCAGGCGCCAATCGCCCGCCACCCTCCGGCTCAAAGAACTGATCGCCACGCGGCTCGGCCCGCCGCGCCTGGTGTTCTGCCATCACCGGCTGCCCATTCCCCAGCACGCCAATCATTCCGGCCGGCCCCATCGCACCATCGTTCAGGAATTGGTCGAGCAGGTCGATTGGTGCCGGTACGTGGTGGGCAAGGATCCGCACTGGGTGACGGGCATGACGCACACCGGCAGCGAGTCTGGGGAGGCCGACTATCAGATGATGAGCCTCGATTTCTCCGAGGGCGACTCGCCGGGCGAGGGGGCCATCGCCCAGATCAGTTGTGGCCGGTACTTCCCGGCCGCATGGCACGAGGCGATCAACTACCGTCCGCTGGCCGCCCTGCAAGTGTCGTGCGCGCAGGGGGTGGCCTTTGTCGATCTTCCGGCCACCGTGATCTGGTTCGACGAAGCCGGCCGGCACCAGGAATCGCTCGAAAGCGAACGGCCGGTGGGCGAGCACCTCTTGACGCAGTTCCACCGCGCGGTGACCAGCCTGGTCCGCCGCACAACCGACTTGGAGGACGCATGCCGGGCGCTGGGGATCGTGCAGCAGGCCGACCGCAGCTTCAACGAGGGACGGCGCGTGGCGCTGTACTGAGTGCCCCAGCCCGTTCCGAACCACCGCAACCCCCAGGCGGGCGGCCCGGGCCGGTCTGCCCGAAACGGTCGGCCGCCAGGCGGGCAGGCAGGTTTACCGCTTCGAGAATTGCGTACCGCGACGGGCCCCGCGCAAGCCGTATTTCTTGCGCTCCTTCATGCGGCCATCTCGGGTGAGCAGGCCCGCGTCGCGCAACACCGTCTCGCACTCGGGGGCGTACCGCTTCAGGGCGCGGGCGATACCGAGTTTGCAGGCATCGGCCTGGCCGGTCGACCCACCCCCCTGAACCCGAACGATCACATCGACTTCGGTCCGCTTGCCCGTCGCAACCAGCGGGGCCTCGACCGACTTGCGCAACTGGTCGGTCAGAAAGAACTGATCGAAGGCGCGCTGGTTGACCAGGATCTGCCCCTGGCCCGGCCGCAGACGCACCCGGGCGACCGACGTCTTGCGCCGGCCGGTCCCGAGGAAATCGTTCGTTCCCTTGCTGGGCGAAACCGCGGCGTCTGACATCACTGCGTATCCTTCTTATTTTTCCTGGACTTCTTGATTCCCAGCTCGATGGATTCCGGCAACTGAGCTTGATGCGGGTGCTGGGGACCGGCATAAATCTTCAGCTTGTCGAGCATGTGGACCGCCAGCTTGTTCTTGGGCAGCATCCGACGAACGGCATCGTAAAGGATGCGCGTAGGCTTGCGGGCCATGCGCTGGGCAGCGGTCTCGACTTTCAAACCGGTGTAGCCGGTGAACCAGGTGTACCGCTTCTTCTCCCACTTTCTACCGGTGAATACTACCTTATCGGCGTTAACCACGATGACGAAGTCGCCGGTATCAACATGGGGGGTGTAGGTGGGGCGGTGTTTTCCCATGAGAATCATGGCGATGTCGGTGGCTAGCCGGCCAACCGCCTTGCCGTTGGCATCGACCACCCACCACTTCTTTTCGATTTGCCCAGGGCGGGCCATAAACGTCTTCATGGTTCGGCTCGTAAGGTAAGTCCGTTGGCCACCGGAACGGGTCGACCGGGCGGCACGCTGGCCACGGCCACGGGAGGCAGAAACACGCAGTGTACCGAGTGCACCGGCACCTGACAAGGCACGCGCGACCCGCCGCGCGCAAAAAAAAGGCCCCCGGAAAGGCCGCGTCCCAGGGGGGCAAAGGACACTCTACTTTTCCGGGAGCGATTGGAGGGCGCGCAAGCGGCCGCAACGCGGCCGGAGACGCCGGGCGGACAACGCCGCCCTGAGGGTTGTCACGCAGGCGCTGCGCCTGCGACATGCGTGTACTCGAAGCGCCCCGCATGGGCCTCCGTGCCGGCGGCCGGCGCTTCGCGGTCCGCAGGAACGCGCCGCTTGCGACGGCGTTCCCCGATGCAGACCCGTCCACGTGGAACCTGCGTGGCTTATCGTGTCCGACCGGATCGACCGGCCGGGGTCACGTGCAAGTCGTGTGGGCGGGAGAATAGAATCTTTGCCCCGATGGGTCAAGGCCGGTTTGCCGCGAAATTTTTCACCGCCCATCCCCAGATACGCTATGGTTGTGGCGGGAGACCGCATCGGCCATGAACGCATTGCCATCGACCAGCACGCCCAGCCCGACCCCTGCCGCGCGGGTGGACTGGCCGGAGCCGATCCTCGTGGCGGATCGCGTCCTGACGATTCTCGGGGTGCGCGTGATCGACGTGACGCGCCCGCGGGCGTGCGAGATGCTCGAGACGATGATCCGGCAGTACCGCGGCCGCACGCAGCGCGTGTACTTCGTCAACGCCCATACGTTGAACCTCGCCGCCGAAGACGAAACCTACCGCGCGGTGCTCAACGCGGCCGACTGCGTGTTCGGCGATGGCACGGGGGTGCGCTGGGCCGCGCGGTTGCAAGGGGTGCGCGTGCGCGACAACGTCAACGGCACCGATCTGGTGCCCGAGCTCCTCCAGGCCACGGCCGGGCGCGGTTACCGCTATTTTCTTCTCGGTGCCGAGGAGTCCATCGTCCAGCGTGCCGCCTGCAATGCCGCGGAGCGATTTCCTGGCTGGACGTTGGCCGGGTGGCACCACGGGTTCTTGAATGCCGAACTCGACCGGCACGTCGTCCGGCAGATCCACGCGGCCAGGCCCCACCTGCTTCTGGTGGCCCAGGGCAACCCGATCCAAGAGCGGTGGATTCACGAGCACGCGCCGGAACTGGACGTGCCGGTGGCGATGGGGGTCGGCGGGCTGTTCAACTTCTGGTCTGGGGCGGTGCCCCGCGCGCCGCGCTGGATGCGCCGATGGGGGATCGAATGGGTCTGGGTCCTTGCGCAGCAGCGCCACAAGGCGCGGCGGTACCTGGTCGGAAACCCCAAGTTCCTCTTCCGCGCCGTGCGAGACGCCTGGTAACATGGCGACATGGAACTCTCGGAACGCTTTTTCGACGCGCTGGGGTACGCCGCCCGACTGCACGCCGCGCAGCGCCGCAAGGGTTCGGGCGTACCGTACGTGTCGCATCTGTTGAGGGTTTGCGGAATCGCTCTGGAACACGGGGCCGACGAGGACGAGGCCATCGCGGCCCTCTTGCACGACGCGGTCGAAGACCAAGGGGGCCATGCCCGGCTCGACGAGATCCGCGCCCGCTACGGCGACCGCGTGGCCGAGATCGTGGCCGGCTGCTCCGACACCGATCAGATGCCCAAGCCGCCGTGGCGCCAGCGCAAAGAGGCGTACCTCGCGCACCTGCCCGAGGCCACGCCGTCGATGCGCCTGGTCTCGGCGGCCGACAAGCTCGACAACGTCCGCTCGATCCTGGCCGATTACCTCGACGTCGGAGACGCGGTGTTCGCGCGGTTTACGGGCGGGCGCGAGGGCACGCTGTGGTATCACCGCAGCATCGTCGAGATTCTCAAGCGTCAGGGGCGTAACCGACTGGTGGACGAACTCGCGCGGGCCGTCGGGGAACTGGAACGGGCCGTCGGCGCGAAACCCGAAAAGCCGGCTTGAAATTGGGCCACGGGTTGGTGTATGGTGGCAGTCGTTGATGGGTATCGGTAGGGCCTGCGAAGGCGGGTATCCCAAGAGCCCGTCGCTGGGAGCGGTTCCCGGTGGCGGGCTCTTTTTTGTTCTTGGCCCGTGCCCGCCCATGCCCAATCCCCGATCCAGAGTCCCCAATCCCCATTCCTCCCATGTCGTTGCAAGTCCTGGCTCGCTATGCCGACGTTCGGAACCAAATCCGCGATGGGGATCTGCTCTTGTTTCGGCGCCGCGGGCTGATTTCGATCGCGGGGCGGGGCGTGCACAGTCATGCGGCCAAGGCCGCCTGGTGGGGCGACGACCTGTTCTGCTTGGAGATGCGCGGGCTGGCGGGCGGTCGGGCTGTGACGCTGTCGAGCCAGGTCCGCCGCCGGCCCGATCGCATCGATGTCTACGAGGTCAATCCCGATGGTCGCTGGCCGCAGTACGACCGGGCTGGGGCCACGCGGTTCATGCGGCGGCTGGCGGGATGCGACTACGGGTGGCTGGGGCTGGCCTCGGCGGCGTT
>DYLT01000144.1 GCA_020721945.1 Blastopirellula marina | reverse complement strand
AACAGGTTCGATCGCTTGAGTCGTTCCAACTAAAATAGAGATAGAAGAAGTTGGGCCGCCACTGGCGAGCGGCCCAGATCGCCGATTCGACGATCCACACGCTGGACCGCACGTCGGCCATGGGGCCCCAATAGTGCTGGAGCGGGAAGTGCCCCAACTGGTCGCGCAGCGTGCCATACAGCTCGAACGGCCTCGTGTAGCACCACAGCGACTCGGAGCCGTCGGGATGGTGGATCGGCGCCGGCGTGCAGACGTAGTCGGCCTCGCACCCCTTGCTGTGCAGCGGGAACCACACGGCACTGGTCGGCCCGGAGCGGTGGTGGTGCAACAGATCCCAAAGCTGCGGCTTCTCGATGCAGTCGTTCGGCGACGTCCACATCTGGGCCTCGCGCCGGTCGCGCCAGTAGAAGCCGTTGGCCACCACCCCGTGCGCGCTGGGCCACTGGCCCGTGGTCATGTTCGCCTGGACCGGGCAGGTGACACACGGGAAGCTCGGGACAAGCTCCGCGATCTCGCCCCCGGCGGTCAGCTCCCGCAGGTGCCCCATCCCGGCCACGTCCCGTTCGCGCAGTGCCGGCACCGACAGCAGCACAACGTACCGGCTCATACTTCATCCGCCTTGGGCACGAGGAACGGCGCCCGGCACTGGCGCGCGAGCATCGTCGAGGCCGCGGCATTGTCGAGAATGGTCTCGGCCTTGGGGTCGAGCTTGAGCATCGGCCCCAGCGCCAGGGGAGTCTTCGCCACGTCGACCTGGTTCGCCGCCAGGTGCTTGAGCGTCCGGTCGAGACACTCGGCCGCGTCTTCGTTCGTCTTCAGCCCGGCCAGGGTCTTTTGGATCTCGTCGACCGAGGCTGGCCGGCCGAGGTAGTACGAGACGTTCGCCAGGTGGCTCAGCGCACACGAGAGGTGCCCCTCGAGGATTTCGGCCCGGAGGATCTTGGGGTTGCGGGCCTTGACCGCCTCGATGAAGTTGCCGAAGTGGTCGCCTGCGCCTTGGAACTTGCGGACGAGCTTGCCCTTGGGGTCGAAGGCCGCGCCCGAGGTATAGCTAGTCAAGACCACGTAGCCCTCAGACCCATAGAAGATCACGCCGATCTTGGCGCCGCGCAGGTCGTCGGTCTCCAGGCCGCGCACCTCGAAGACGAGGGTCTTGTCGCCGAACTCGAAGATGCCCACCTCGGTGTTGGCCACGTCGCCGGCGTCTTCGTAACCCAGCCGGCCGCCGTAGGCGATCACGGTGTCGGCCAGCCGGTCGACGCCGAGTCCCCAGCGGGCGATATCCATCTGGTGGGGGCCCTGATTGCCCATGTCGCCGTTGCCCCACTCGCGCTGCCAGTGCCAGTCGTAGTGGAACCTGGGGCGAGTCAGTGGGAGCGTCCGGGCGGGGCCGCACCACAAGTTGTAATCGACTTCGGGCGGCACTTGGTACGTGCCCTTGGGACCGATGGAGCCGCGGCGCTTGTAGCAGAGGCCCCGGGCGAGTTTGACCTCGCCGATCTTGCCGGATTTCACATACTCGATGGCGTCGATGGTGCCTTTCATCGAGCGGCATTGGGTGCCCCCCTGGCAAATGCGGCCGTACTTGCGCGCGGTTTGGACCATGCGCCGGCCCTCGCTCACGTTGTAGCTGACCGGCTTCTCGACGTACACGTCTTTGCCGGCCTGCATGGCCCAAATGGAGCACAGCGCGTGCCAATGATTGGGAGTGGCGGTGGAGACGATGTGGACGGACTTGTCGTCCAAGGCGACGCGGAGGTCCTGGACGACCTTGGGGGCCTTGCCTTGCCTCTTGGCGACGGCATCCCCCCGCCGACCGGCAATCTTCTGATCGGCATCGACAACGTACGCGATCTCGGTGTTCGGGTTGGCAAGAAACTCGCGGAGATGGTCGTTTCCCCGCCCGCCAACGCCGACCACGGCCACGCGGAGCCGTTCGCTGGGGCTCACCTTCGGCCCGGCCGCTTTGGGTTTCTTCTTCGGGTCGGCGGCCAAAAGACTGCCAGCCGGCAAGGCCGCTGCCACGGCAGCCGCCAGAAACGCATCGTTCAGGAATTCTCGTCGCGTGGAAGTTGACACGGAAAAAGCTCCTCGAAATAGACTCGCGTCATCGTTCTTAGCCCAGTCTAGTTTATCCGACATGGCCCGCTGGATGCCAGAGGGGGGCGACCCCGCGCACCGCGGCCTGGCTCGCGCTACCGGGTCTACGATCGGAAGTACTCGACCGCGTTGCGGAAGACTTGCCAACCGTCGCCCGGGTCGTGTCCCTCGCCGCGCGTCCACCGTGGATGGTGCGTGGCCGCAAGGTATCGTTCGGGGTGCGGCATGAGGCCCAGCACCCGGCCCGTCGGGTCGCACACGCCCGCCGTGTCGGCCATCGAGCCGTTGGGGTTCTCGGGATAAGGCGTGGGTCCGACCGAGTCTCGGGATCCGCCGTATCGCAGCACGAGTTGCCCGGCCGCCTCGAGGTGCTCCAGCACGGCGGCGTCGCGCGTGACGAACTTTCCTTCGGCATGAGCGACGGGAAGTTCCATCGACTCGATCCCGCGAAGGAAAACCGATTTCGAGCCCCGCACGCGCAGCCGCACCCAGCGGTCTTCGTACCGGCCCGAATCGTTCCACGTCAGGGTCGCGGGCGGGCCCTCGACCGGATCGCGCGTTAAGAGCACGCCCGACTTGATCAGCACCTGAAAACCGTTGCAGATCCCGAGGATCAGCTTGTCGCGGGCCTTGAACTCGGCCAGTTGCTCGGCCAAATGGTGTTCGATCTGAATGGCCAGAATCCGCCCGGCCGCCACGTCATCGCCGTAGCTGAATCCGCCGGGGATGCACAGCATTTGGAACTCGGCGAGCCATTGCGGGTGGTCCACCAGCCGGTTGATGTGAACCCGCTGAGCCTTGGCCCCGGCCATCTCGAAGGCATAGGCGGTTTCCAGGTCGCAGTTCGTGCCCGGGGCTCGCAGGATGAGGACGCGGGGCTGGAGCATGGCGTGATGACGGAGGAACGATGAAGGATGGAAGATTACCAGCGCAGGGGGCGTTGCCAGGCTTCTTTGAGGGAGTTCAGATCGGCATGGATCAGCCGCGTGTGCTTCCCGCGCACTTGGAGCCATGCCAGGTCGAGTATCGTGCCGATTCGCCGGCACGGCACGGCTTCGCCTGAAGTCTGCTCGCCGGAGAAAATGGCCTCGAACGCGTCGGCGTGCTGCGGTGGGACTTCGCACAAGAACCGGGTGTTCGATTCGCTGAACAAGCGCACGGCAAAGTCCGCCGCGTCGGGCTCGCACGGCACGCGATCCACGTCGAGGTCGAGCCCCAGGCCGCCGGCGAAGGCCATTTCAGCCGCGGCCACGGCGAGCCCTCCCTCGCTCAAGTCGTGGCACGCCCGGACCAGTCCGCGGCGGATCGCCCGGTGCAGCGCGGCGAACGTGGCCTTCGCCCGGAGCGCATCGACCTTGGGCACATGGCCGCCCGCCAGCCCAGCCACCAGCGTGAAGTGCGACCCGCCCAACTCGTTGTGCGTCAGACCGACGAGGTACAGGGAATTGCCCGGCTCCTTGAGGTCCATCGTCACGCAGCGGCGCACGTCGTCCACCTGACCCAAGGCGCTGATCAAGAGCGAGGGCGGAATCGAGATCGGCTCGCCCTCGGCCGGGCGGAACTCGTTGTTCAGGCTGTCCTTGCCGCTGATGAAGGGCGTTCCCAGGGCCAGGGCCACGTCGTGGCAGGCCAAGGCGGCCCGCACCAGGCTGCCCAGGGTCTCGGGCCGGTCGGTGTTCCCCCAGCAGAAGTTGTCCAAGAGCGCGATCCGCTCGGGGTCGGCCCCGACGGCCACGCAATTTCGCACCGCCTCGTCGATGGCGCTGGCGGCCATCCAGTAGGGATCGAGGTCGCCGTACCGCGGGTTCATGCCGCAGGCCACGACCAGGCCGCGCGGCGAGCCGAGCACCGGCCGGAGCACGGCGGCGTCGCTTGGGCCGTCGTTGGCCGCGCCGACCAGGGGCTTGACCACGCTTCCGCCCTGCACCTCGTGGTCGTACTGGCGGATGATCCACTCCTTGCTCGCCACGTTGAGCGAGCCGAGAATCGCCAGCAGATCGGCCGTGTAGTCGTTCTTCGTCGGCGGCGCAAGCGGCACCGCCGGCGGCGGCATGTAGACAGCCTCGCGCACCACCGGCGGGCGCCCGTGGTGAAGGAAGTCCATCGCCAGGTTGCCCACCTCGTTCCCCTGGTACTTCAGCACGAGCCGGCCCGTGGGCACGAACCGCCCGATGACCGTGGCCTCGACACCTTCGGACGCGCAGAGGGCGGCCAGTTCGTCCCACTTATCGGGCGGCACGGCGAGCACCATGCGTTCCTGGGCCTCGGAGATCCAGATTTCGGTGTACGAGAGCCCCTCGTACTTGACCGGCGCCCGCTCGAGCCAGACCTCGGCCCCGATCGATTCGCCCATCTCGCCGACGGCGCTGGAGAACCCGCCGGCCCCGCAATCGGTGATCGCGTGGTACAGGCCGCGGTCGCGGGCTTCGAGCAGCACATCGAGCAGCATCTTCTCGGTAATCGCGTTGCCGATCTGCACGGCCCCGCCCGAGAGCGTTTCGCTCTGGTGGGTCAGCTCGGCCGAGCTGAACGTGGCCCCGTGGATGCCGTCGCGCCCGGTGCGGCCTCCGACGGCCACCACGAGGTCGCCCGGGTGGGGTTCCTTGCGGGCCTTGTCGCGGGGGAGGATCCCCAGATTGCCGCAGTAGACCAGCGGATTGCCCAGATAGCGCGGGTCGAAATAGACCGCGCCGTTGACCGTGGGAATGCCCATCCGGTTGCCATAGTCGCGCACGCCCGCCACGACGCCGCGCATCACCCGCCGCGGATGCAGTACGCCGGCGGGGACCTGGTCGGGTGGGGTGTCGGGCGGGGCGAAGCAGAAGACGTCGGTGTTGGCCACGGGCTTGGCCCCCAGGCCCGTCCCCAACGGATCGCGGATCACCCCGCCCAATCCCGTGTTCGCCCCACCGTAGGGTTCCAGGGCCGAGGGGTGATTGTGCGTCTCGACCTTGAACGCCACGTGGTACTGGTCGTCGAAGCGGACCACGCCCGCGTTGTCCTCGAACACGCTCACGCACCAATCGCCGGGCCCCAGGCGGCGTCGGATCTCGCACGTGGCGGCGAAGATCGTCTCCTTGAGCAGGTTCTCGAACTGCCGCGGCTGCGACTCGTCGCGGTAGCGTATCCGCCCGGCGAGCGTCTTGTGGCTACAGTGCTCGCTCCAGGTCTGGGCGAGGGTCTCCAACTCGACGTCGGTGGGATCGCGCCCGAGGGTTGCGAAATGCTCGCCAATGGTTCGCATCTCGGCCAGCGCGAGGAACAGTTGCCCCTGGCGACTAAGCCGCTCGAGTGCCGCATCGTCCATCGTGCGGATCGGCACCGTCACCAGCTTGAACTCGTACGGGGCGCCCAGATCGAGGCGCCGGAACGGGAGCGGCCCGACAATCACCTGCTCGATGGCGTCGTTGGCCAGCACCTTGAAGCACAGGACCGGCAGTTTGTCGTCGTCCAGCCCGGCGATCCAGTATTTCTTGAAGGTGCGGACCGCCTCGACCCGAACGCCGTAGTCGGCCAGGGCCGCGGTGACGCTCTGGGCCACGGGATCCATGACGCCCGGCTTGGGAAGGACGTGGATGAGCCGGCAAGGCCCGCCGGGCGGCTGGACAAGGGCTTCGTGGCCCACCGGGGCGACCAGGGTCCGCTCGACCACGCGATCGGCCAAAAGCTCGCCGGCGATCCGCTCGATCGCCTGCCGCTCAAGGTCGCCCTGGATCAGGTAGCCCTGCGCGGCGGCGACGGCCAGGTTCGAGGCCAGCCCCAGATCGGCGGCGTCGGTCACGACCCGCCGGGCGGCCAGGTCGGGCAGTCCGTGCTGCGGATAGATGTCAACTTCCCAAAGCATCGCGGTTCTTCTTGGCTATGGCGAGGAGTTCTTCGAGGGCATCCTCGTTCCCGTCGCGGATCGCCGCGCGGAAGGCCGACAACTGCGCTTCGAACTGGTCGAGGGCCGCCAGCACATTCGGGCGGTTCTGGGCGAAGATCTGTCTCCATAACTCGGGGTCGCCGGCGGCGACGCGGGTCGTATCCAACAGCCCGGCCCCGGCCAGCCGGAAGTAGCACTCGCGCTGCACGCCGGCCAACGCCGCGGCGACCAGGTGCGGCAAGTGGCTCGTCAGCGCCAAGGCCCGGTCGTGATCGGCCGGGCTCATCTGGATCACCACCGAACCGAGTTGCGACCAGAAGGCCTCGAGGGCGTCGAAATCCTCGGCCCGCGTGTTGCGCGTGGGAGTCAACAAGGCCACGCGGCCCTCGAAGAGGTCCGCCCGGGCGTTGGCTGCCCCGGTCTTCTCGCTGCCGGCCACGGGGTGGCTGCCGAGGAAACGGCATCCCCGCGGAAGCTGGCCGTCGAGCGCCTCGACGATCACCTGCTTCGTGCTGCCGGCGTCGGTCAAGAGGGTGCCCTCGGGGCAATGTTCGGCGGCCCGGCGCACCTCCTCGACGATCCGCCCGACCGGTGTGCACACGACGACCAGATCGGCCTCGGCGACGCCCTTGGCCAACTCGACGGTGGTATTGGTCACGGCGCCGACGCGGCGCGCGGTGCGGAGGCTGGCCTGGCGGCGGCCCACGCCGATCACCCGGTCGGCCAGCCCCCGCGCGCGCAGGGCCATCCCGATCGAGCCGCCGATCAATCCCACGCCGACGATCGCTACGGTGTTGAATCGTTTGATCATGGAACACTCGGCCTGAGGGGGCAGGGGCCCGGCCTGGCAGCGGCTGGCTTCTCAGGCAGCCGACTTCACACCGCCCCCCGTGCGAAGCCGCGCATTGTAGCAGACGGCCAGTTCGATGAGGAGTCTGCCGGAAGCGCCGTCCGAGGAATCAACCGCCAACGCGACGAGCGTCTGGCGACGGCAAGCCAGTGGCGTCGGCGCGCGACCGGGGCATGCTCGGCACTTCGGCCAGTCGCGTCATCGACGTCAGGCACATGTCGTCGGTCTGGACGTGGTCGGCGACAAAATCCCGGACGTCGCGCAGCACGCGCCGGGCGAGGTTTCCGCCGGCAGGTCCTGCCGGTTCCGGCGTGGTTCGGGCGGCCTGGTCGAGGAACCGCATGAGCCGCTCGGCGCCGTAGAACTCGCCGGCGGCATTCACCGCGTCGGGGATGCCGTCGGTGTACAGGACCAAAGTCTCGCCCGGCTCCACGGCGAGGTAGCAATGCTGGTAGGCCGAGTCGGTGTCGATTCCCAGCGGCAAGCCGCTCAATTCGTGGCCGACCGGCTCGACCCGGCCCGAGGCCCGGCACACCAGCGGCGCGAGGTGGCCCGCATTGACGAGGCACAGTTCGTGCCGGGCCGGGTCGAGCACGGCCACCACGAAGGTGATGAACCGGCCCTCCCACCGGCTTTGGCAGAAGATGCGGTTCAGCCGGGTGACCGCTTCGGCCGGCGTGGGTTGGATGGCCAGGCAATACCGGACCTCGGCCGACAGCCGCGCCATCAAGAGCGAGGCCGCGATCCCCTTGCCCGACACATCGCCCAGCGCCATCGCCAGCCGTCCGCCGGAGAGCGGGATGTAATCAAAATAGTCGCCGCCGAGGTGCCTGGCCGGTTCGTAGAAATCGCAGAATTCGTAGCCGGGCAGTTCGGGCGGGGCGGCGGGCAACAGGCCCTGCTGGACCTTGTGGGCCAGAAGGATCTCGCGTTCGGTCAGTTCGTCCTGAAGCCGCTGCTCGTGAAGCTGCGCGTTCTCGACCGCCATCGCCGCCTGGCCCGCGACGCTGGCCAGCACCTCGAGATCGTCGCGGCTGAACCGCCGCCGCTGGTCGCGCGTGTCGATCTGGATGACGCCGAGGACCTCCTCCTCGCTATCCAACAGCGGCGCGCACATCATCGAGTGAATGTGGAAATCGACAATACTGTCGCTCATCTCGAAACGCGCGTCCGTGGCCGCGTCCGCCGAAAGGATCGCCTCCTTGCGCTGGATCACGTCGTCGAGGATCGTGCGGCTGATCCGGATCTCGTCAGCCTCGGCGGGCGACCGCGACTTGACCGCCTTGGGAACCATCCGGCCCGAGACCTTGTCCCGAAGCAGGATGAACCCCCGGTCGGCTTGAATGAAGATCGTAAACAGGTTGTCCAAGAGCCTCGGCAACAGGTCGTCGAGGCGGATGGCCCTGCCCAGGTTCCTCCCGATATCCAACAGGGCCTTGAGCTTGACCTCCGGGTTGACGGTCAATCGCAGTCCGGTGCTGCCGGTGAGCACGTCGAGCTTCGACATCACCGTGGAACCGCCGTCCGCGCGGTCGTCGTCGACCATGACGACCGAACCGCCGTCCGCGCGGGACGTAAGCTGATCCAGCCCGATCGGCATCTTGTAGTGGAACGAGAAGACCACGTCGCAGATGCGGATCTGGTCGTTCTCGGCCAGCGCGCGGCGTCCCTGAAGGCGTTCCTCGTTGACGAACGTGCCGTTGCGGCTGTGGAGATCCTCGACGAAATACTGGTCCCCGAGTTGAAGCACCCGCGCGTGCTGGCGGCTGACGGGCCCGAGATCGAGGACGATATCGCAGTCGGGGTGGCGCCCGAGGATGGCCGATCCACCGCTAAGGGGGATGATCTGCCCGGGACTCAGACCTTTCAGCGCCCGCAGTACCGCCATGATGAACACCCCGGTCGAGTTCCTAGTAGCCCCCTCCCATCGGGCCACGGCACGCGACTCCCGCCCCCCGATGGCCCACGACACCTTCGATTTTAGGTCCTGCAGGACGCGATCGTCAACGCTTACCTCCCCGAGCGGATGCATTGGAATCGGCTTGTACGTGGGGGTCGTTCGCCAGACCCAGCGCTTGGGGGAACTCGGTCAGAGCCAGCTCGCGCAGTCGGCGGAGATCGACCTTGCCGGTGCCGAGGATCGGGATTTCGGCGACCTGGCGGAAGCTGTCGGGCGAGGGAATCCACAGGGGCGGCAAGCCCGTCGCCGCCAGCTCGCGGCAAAGCTGCTCCGGCGGCCGGGGCAAGCCGGTGTGGAGCACGACGATCCGTTCGCCTTTGCGTGGGTCGGGCACGCCGGTGACCGCCAGCGAGACCTTCTCGTCTTCCAGGTGGAGCAGCCCGGTCAACGCTTCCTCGATGCGGATGTGGGGTACCATTTCGCCGGCGATTTTCGAGAACCGGCTTTCCCGACCGGTGATCCAGATGAAGCCATCCTCGTCGATCTCGGCAATGTCGCCGGTCACGTACCAGCCGTCGCGGAGGACTTCGGCGGTCTTCTCGGGCTGGTCGAGATACCCCAGCATGACATTGGGGCCCTTGATCAACAGCATTCCCGAACGCCCCGGCCCGAGATCGTGCCCCGTCTCGAGGTCCACCAACTTGGCCTCGACGCCGACGATCGGCCGGCCCACGGTGCCTTCCTTGGCCTCGACGCGGCCGGGGTTCTGCGAGCGGCTCGCGGGAACGTTCACCGAGACCACCGGCGACAGTTCCGTGGTGCCGTACCCTTCGTGCGGTCGCACGCCGAAGCGTTGCTCGAAGGCGTCGGCCAGCTCGCGGGGCAACTTCTCGGCCCCGGTGATCACGAGGTTGAGCGAGGCGAAGTCCTCCGGCGGAATGCGGCGCACGTAGGAGCGCAGGAACGTGGGGGCCGCGACCAGAAGCGTCCCGCGGTGCTTGCGGCACAGCGCGCCGACCTGATGGTAGTCCAGCGGGTTGACGTGGTAGACGACCTTGGGCTCGAGCATCAGCGCCGCCCACATCGTCACCGTATAGCCGAACGAATGGAACAACGGCAAGATGCCCAGGAGCACATCGTCCCGCCGCAAGTGCAAGGCGGCATCGAAACACTCGACGTTGCTGCCGATGTTGCGGTGGCTTAGCATCACGCCCTTGGGATCGCCCGTCGACCCCGAGGTGAAGATGATCGTCATCAGGTCGTCAGGACGAATCTTCAAGAGCCCCAATGGCCGCTCCCAGAGCGACACCGGCAGGAGCCAGGTCTGGAGCGCCGCCAAAAGCTTGTCGCCCAGAGAGACTTGCTCCTTGAGGTCTTCCAGATACACCAGCTCGGCGGCCGGACGCAGGTGCTCGAACCGTTCCATGACGCGGCGGCTGGTCAGCACATGGCGGATCTTGGCCCGGGCGATGCACAGATTGAGCACCTCGCGCGAAACCGTGTAGTTCAGGTTGACCGGCACGCGGCCATCGAGAAACACCGCGGCATTGGCCAGGATCGCCGCGACTGACGGCGGCAGGAGAAGGCCCACGGTCGTTTCGTCCGGGGCGAGCACCCCGCGGCGCAGCAATCGGCGGAGGATGGTTGCGCGCAGGAGCAGCCCGGCCCCGGTCAACTCCACCCCCGTCGAATCGGCGACCTTCACGCGCCGCATGTTGCGGCGGCACATGCGGAGGAACTGTCGAGTGGGGATCAGCCAGCGATCGGAGTTCGTGTTCATAGGCTCCCATCCGCCCGGTTGGATCGCATGAGTGCGCTATCTCTTAGTCTAGCGGCTATAAGGGAGGATACGCTCCCGCGAACGTCGAAACAACCACGCGCCGTGACCGTGCCTCGACCGGCCAAGGCGAGCGAACGGTTTGCCATCGTGCGGGCCACGGGGGACGCGCCTCATCCAGACCGCGCCGGTCTTGACATGCTTCCAAGGGGGGGCATATACTTCACGGTTTGGCCCGTCTTACCGAGGATCGGCTCGTGGCCGGATCCGGTGTCGGTCCTCTCGGCACCACTCGGAAGGATGGTATTGTCTGCCCGCCTCGGGCAGGCGTCCTGCGCGATCGAGCCCACAGGCCCATGAAAAGCGAAGAACGTCATCGTCTTGAACAAAACGCCCTGGCCGATTGGCTCGGTCAGGTAATTTTTAGCATCAAGCCGTACGGGTCGACCGTCTTGGTGGTCGCCGTGGCCTTGGCCCTGGTCCTGGCGGTCACCTCGTGGTGGCGCCGCAGCTCGGCTCAAGGGAACGAAGCCGCATGGGAGAAGTTCTATACCGCGCTGCGCAACGCGACGAACTCGGGCGATCCCCGACCATTGAAACAGTTGGCCGATAGCCAGACGGGCACGGCGGTGGGTCATTGGGCGGCCGTGGCCGCGGCCGACATCCATCTGGTGCGCGGTACGCGCGAGGTCTTCAGCCAGCGTTCCGATGCCATCGAGGAACTGAATCGGGCCGTCGAGGCCTATTCGACCGTGCTCGACGAGAGCCGCGACCCACGGCTTCGCGCCAGGGCCTACTTCGGTCGCGCCCGGGCCCACGAGGCGATGGCCGGGGCGGGCGACGTCCGCGGCAACCTCGACCAGGCCATCGCCGATTACGAGCACGTGCGCACCATCGAGGTCGAGGGCGCCTATGCCAGGCTGGCCGAGGCACGCTTGAAACAGCTTCAGGCGTCCGAGACCAAGCTCTTCTACGACAAGTTGGCGGCGTATCAGCCGCCTCCTCCGAAGCCGGAAACCTCGAACAGTTCGGCCAAGCCCCCGACCAAGGACCTGCCCGACGAGCCGCCGCCCGGCAAGTTCTCCGAGAGCGTGCTCAACGCGACCGACGTGAAAGCGAAGCCCGCGCAGCCCGAGCCGAAGAAGGATGCGCCGGCCGCGGGCGAGCCGAAGAAGGACGTGCCGGCCCCGACCAAAGCCGAGCCGTCCGCGCCAGTCACCCCCCGGCCGAAGAGCTGAATCGACTCGCATCCTTATCCTCCCACCTTGTCTACCCCGAGGCGCGTGCCCAGCACAGACTGCTCCCCCGATGAACCGGTCGAACTCGTCGTGGCACCCGAAGAGGCGGGTTGGCGACTCGACGTGTTCTTGGCCCATCATCTTCCCGAGTACAGCCGGGTCCATCTGCGCCGCGTCATTACGGCCGGCGGCGTGCGCATCGGCGAGCAGGGAGGCAAACCGAGCTATCGGCTGGTGGCGGGGCAACGGGTGCGGGTGGTGCTTCCGGAACTCCCGCGCGAGGCCCCCCGCCCTGAGGATATTCCCATCGAGGTCCTCTACGAAGACGACTGGGTGGCGGTGGTCAACAAGCCGCCGGGCATGGTCGTTCACCCTGCGCGAGGACACTGGTCAGGAACCCTGGCCAGCGCGGTGCAGTTCCGCTTTGCGGGCCGGCTGAGCACCGTGGGGGGACCGACGCGGCCGGGCATTGTCCATCGCCTGGACCGGGACACCAGCGGTGCCATCCTGGTCGCCAAAAGCGATCCGGCGCACGGCAGACTCGCCCGCCAGTTCGCCGAGCGGACCATCGGCAAGGAGTACTACGCCCTGGTGGCGGGCTGTCCGCGTCTCGACCGCGATGTGATCTCCGAACCGATCGCGCCGCACCCCACCCAGCGCGAGAAGATGGCCATCCGCCGCGATGCCCCCTGCTCCCGCACCGCCGAGACGTTCTATGAAGTCGCCGAGCGATTCGATGGGTTCGCGGCCGTGCGGATCGTGCCGAAGACGGGACGGACCCACCAGATTCGGGTTCACTTGGGCCACCTCGGTTGCCCGGTGCTTTGCGACCGCCAATACGGGGGCCGGTCGCAGATCACCCGGGGTGAGATCCGTCGCGACCCGGCCGACACGACGGTGCTCTTGGAACGCCAAGCGCTTCACGCCCGGCGGATCCGCTTTCTGCACCCGCAAACCGGCCGGCCGATGGAGATCGAGGCCCCCTTGTTTTCCGACATGGCGGGGTTGCTCGACGAACTGCGGCAATATCGCGCCGCGGCAAGCCAACGACGCTGAGGAGCACCGATCGCCAAACCGCGAATCGGCTGGGGACCGACTCGTCGTTCGGCCTGTTGCGAGCCGAAAAACGTG
>DYLT01000143.1 GCA_020721945.1 Blastopirellula marina | reverse complement strand
TCCCCGCCGAAGCGGACCGGGGCGGCGGACAGGGCGGGCACCGCCTCGATGGCGGTCAGTCGGGCCTGGCGAGTCATCGGTGCGGCCCTCCTAGCGCTGTTCGAGATATTGTTCGATGATCTCCGCCTTGCGGAGCAGATACGGCAAATGCTGCTCCGACAGTTCGATGAACCGCGCGATCGCGCGCATCTGCTGCTCGAACTCCTCGACGAACTTCTTGTGCTCCTGGTCGCGCCAGGTCTTGCCCAAGGCAGCCATCTGCGCGGCCAGGGCGGCGGCCCGATCGCGCACCTCGACGTTGAATTGCTGAAGGTTGCGCGCGAACCGCCGCAGTTCGTCCGGATCGACGATGGCTTGCGGCATAGACGGCCTCCTCCAATGTATTATAGCCCACCCCCGCAGAGGCCGCGACCCTGGACTGGCCGTATTCCTTGGGCTCGACGGACCGGGAGGATGATGCAAGAAAAAAAGAACCGTCGTCCCGAGACGGGCTCGGGACGACGGGTTGGGAGGGGGAAGTCTACAAGTCCCCGGAGCAGACCCAAGCGGCCGGTCGCACGCGGCGCCGCGAAGGCGGTGCCCGGACCGGCTTCTCGGCCGGCATCGGGCTGGGGTCTAGTACATGTCGTGGTTGCCGCCGTGGCCGGTGGGTTTTTCCTCCTTGGGCTTCTCGGCCACCAGGGCGTCGCTGGTCAACAGCAGCGTGGCGA
This sequence comes from Blastopirellula marina, assembly GCA_020721945.1. Lineage (GTDB taxonomy): Bacteria > Planctomycetota > Planctomycetia > Pirellulales > Thermoguttaceae > JANLFZ01. The sequence goes on along the minus strand of DYLT01000143.1, from coordinate 12,191 downwards.
CGCTGGCGGCGTTCTGGAGGGCGGTGCGCGTGACCTTGGTGGGGTCGATCACGCCCGCCTTCACCAGGTCCTCGTAGGTGTCCGTGGCCGCGTTGTAGCCCACGTTGTCCTTGGCCTCGGCTACCTTTTCGCAGACGATGCCGCCGTCCTGGCCGGCGTTCTCGGCGATCTGGATGCAAGGGGCGCGGCAGGCTCGCAGCACGATGTGGTAGCCCACCTGTTCGTCCTGGGTGAGACCGTCGGGCTTGACCTGCTTGGCCGCGCGCAGGAGGGCCACGCCGCCACCGGGGAGAATACCCTCTTCGACGGCCGCGCGGGTCGCGTGCAGGGCGTCCTCGACGCGGGCCTTCTTCTCTTTCATCTCGCTCTCGGTGGCCGCGCCGACGTTGATCTTCGCCACGCCGCCGGCCAGCTTCGCCAGCCGCTCTTCGAGCTTCTCGCGGTCGTAATCGCTGGTGGCCACCTCGATCTCGCGGCGCAACTGGTCGATGCGGCCCTTGATCTCGGCGCTCTTGCCGGCGCCTTCGATGATGGTCGTGTTGTCCTTGTCGACGACGACTTTCTTGGCGCGGCCGAGGTCCGCCAGGGTGACGTTCTCCAACTTGCGGCCGAGGCTCTCGAACAGGGCCGTCCCGCCGGTGAGGATGGCGATGTCCTCGAGCATCGCCTTGCGGCGGTCGCCATAGCCGGGGGCCTTCACCGCGCAGACCTTCAGCGTGCCGCGGAGCTTATTGATCACCAGCGTGGCCAGGGCCTCGCCATCCACATCCTCGGCCACGACCAGAAGCGGCTTGCCCGCGTTGACCACGGCCTCCAACAGCGGCACCATTTCCTTCGCGTTGGAGAGCTTCTTCTCGTTGATGAGGATGAAACAATCCTCCAGCACCGCCTCCATCTTCTGGGGATCGGTGACGAAGTAGGGCGAGAGGTAGCCGCGGTCGAACTGCATGCCCTCGACCCACTCGACCTCGGTCTTCATGCTCTTCGATTCGTCGACCGTGATCACGCCGTCCTTGCCGACCTTTTCCATGGCATCGGCGAGCATGTTGCCGATCTCGGGATCGTTGTTGGCGGCGATGGTGCCGACCTGGGCCATCTCCTTCTTCGACTTGATGGTAATCGACATCTTCTTGAGCTTCTCGACGATGTCGGCCACCGCCTTATCCATGCCCTGCTTGAGCTGGAGCGGATTGACCCCGGCCACCACGGCCTTGAGGCCCTCGTTGAAGATCGCCTCGGCCAGGATCGTCGCGGTGGTGGTGCCGTCGCCCGCGACATCGCTGGTCTTCGAGGCGACTTCGCGGACCATCCGCGCGCCCATGTTCTCGTAGACGTCTTCCAGATCGATTTCCTTGGCCACGGTCACGCCGTCTTTCGTGACGGTCGGCGAACCGAAGCTCTTCTGAAGAATCACGTTCCGCCCGCGCGGGCCGAGGGTCACCTTGACTGCCTGGGCGAGCTTCGAGACGCCGCGCCGCAGGGCATCGCGGGCTTCCTGGTCAAACGCAATCATCTTGGCCATGAATCGCTACTCCTTCCTGTCGGATGGGGGCGAGCCGCTAGGCCGCCGCGAGTTGGTCGAAAGAGGGGAAGTTCCGGCGCCTCAGGTGAGAATGGCAAGGATGTCTTCCTCGCGCATGAGGACGAGTTGCCGGTCGCCCAGCTTGAACTCGTCGCCGGCATACGAGCTGAACACGACCCGGTCGCCAACGCCCACTTGAAGCGGCACGCGGTTCCCGTTCTTGAGCAACCGGCCCTCGCCGACCGCCAGCACGGTGCCCCGGGCGGGCTTGTCCTTGGCGGTGTCGGGCAGGACAATCCCGCCGGTCGTCACCTCCTCGGCCGACTCCCGCTCCACCACCACCCGATCGCCAATCGGTTGGATGTTCAGGGGCTCCGCGTCCTTCTTGTCGCTCTTCTCGGGTTTCTTCTTTGCCATTGCGTGCTCGCCTCCGAAATGGGTCACTGGGTGATTTCAATCGAGCCTGCCGAATGGATCCCGGTCGCCCGGCGACCGGGCGCCCCGCGTCACAACGTGACGCCGCTACCTTGCAGGTCTCTAACCTGCCAATCCGCGCACAACGAGCGTCGTGCCCATGTGCAAAGCAAGTCGCGCGCCAAATAACCAATGACGTGGTTAACATATTCTCTCCGAACGACTTACAACAAAACCCTCGACTCCAGCCACGGTTCGCAGTCCGCCAACTTCGGCCATGCAAGGCGGACTGCCCCCTCTCGGACTGCCGTTTTGACAGACGGCCGCAGACTCCATGATCCCCGTGTCTTGGCGGTCTCGGTCGGTCGGCGATGCTCCTGGCCTCCACGGGTCGCTCAATGGTGTTGCACGATTCTGGGAAATGCCGGAGCGCGGGCATCTTGCCCGCACCGATGCGGCCGAGACGGCCGCGCTCCAGGATCCCGCAAGTCCATTGAGAATAACGGCTGTCGCGGCGGGCCCTACGCCGCAACACACGATTCCGCGCCAAGACGACAGCAAAACGGGTCGGACATCCAACCCGGATCTAGACCACCGTATACCGAGGCCACGTACGAAGCGGCGCCGTCGTTCTTGACGACCGGGCCGAATTGCCGGAAGCAGCCGAGGGCAAGAGGGTGTTGCCTGCGCCGTTGGTGCATCCGGCAAGCCAACAGGAGATTCCAACCCTCTCCCAACGGCGTCGGTCCGTGGCTGGCGGTGCGGCAGGGCTACCCTCGGACCTCACCCACAACTACGATCACGACCATCAGACGCATGCGCCCCGGAGCCTCGCGATGCCCTTCCTCGTCGGAACCGACGAAGCCGGATACGGACCCAACCTCGGTCCCTTGGTCGTCTCGGCCACGGTCTGGCACGTGGCCGACGGAGTGCCAGAAACCGGGCTATACCACCGACTGCGGGGAACGGTTGCGACCACGCTTGCCGAGGCCGCGCGCTGGGGCCCACGTTGCGTGGCCATAGCCGACTCGAAGGTTCTCTACCAGTCGGGCCAGGGACTGGGGGCCTTGGAGCGCGGGCTGCTGGCCGCGCTGGGCGTTCTAGGGCGACACCCCGGCTCGCGGCAGGAAGTCTGGGCCGCGTTGGCGCCGGAGTCGCTGGCGGTCCTGCGCGCGATCCCCTGGTACGCCGAGCACGATGGCCCCGTGCCGATCGACTGCCGTCGCGACGACATCGAGCCGTGTGCGGCGGCGCTGGCCGCGGAACTGGCGCGGGCCGAGGTCCGGCTGGTCGACGCGCGCAGCCGCGCGATCTTCGAGGAGGAGTTCAATCGCCTCTGCCAGCAACACGGTTCCAAGGGCACGCTATTGTCGCACGTTACCTTGCGTCTGGTCGCCGAGGTCCTGGCCAGCGTCGGCGACGAACCCGTCCTCGTGGTCTGCGACAAGCACGGGGGCCGCAACCGCTATGCCGATGCGCTTGGGGCGCACTTTCCCGAGTACTCCATTGAGGTCCGTGGCGAAAGCCGCCACGAGAGCGTGTACCGGTTCGGCCCGCCTTCCCGGCGCGTCGAGTTTCGATTCCAGGCCAAGGGCGAATCGCATCTGCCGACCGCGCTGGCCTCGATGGCCTCGAAGTACCTTCGCGAGTTGGCCATGCACGCGCTCAACGAGTTCTGGGCTCGACGGATTCCCGGGCTCTGCCCGACGGCGGGATACCCAGGCGACGCCCGGCGCTTCAAGGACGACATCGCCGCGGTCCAAGCCGCCCTCGGCATCGCCGATTGCGCGGTGTGGCGGTCGAAGTGAGGGCCTTCGGGCGGTTGGGGCCGCCGACCGGGTCCTTGGCAATGCGTCAGAAACGTGTCTTCCTGCCGAGAGATCCCGCCGGAGATCAGCGACACGCGCGGGATTGACCCCCCAAGGTCCTGGGCGTAGAGTTCTGACAGTTCCCGTGGATCCGGGTGATGGGACGGGTGGTGCGAGGTGTGGCCGATGGGTCGATGTTGCCGCGGGGTTGCCGTGCTGGCCATGGCGCTGGTGGTGGGGGGGATGGGGCCTATCTTCTTGCGACACGCCCCGGGGGAGGCCGGTGAGATGCTCGATTCGCCGTTCCGCCAACGCGTTCGCGTGCCCCCGCTGCCAGAAGGACTCGAATGGCTGAACACCGCCGGCCCGCTGGACCTGGCAGACCTTCGCGGCAAGTTTGTCCTGCTGGACTTCTGGACCTACTGCTGCATCAACTGCATGCACATCTTGCCGGAGCTGAAGAAGCTCGAGCGCGCGTATCCGAACCAGCTCGTGGTGATCGGCGTTCATTCGGCCAAGTTCGAGACGGAGAAAGATTCGAAGAACATTGCCGAGGCGATTCTGAGGTACCAGATCGAACACCCGGTGATCAACGACGCGAACCTGGCCGTGTGGAGGCGATTCGGCGCCAACGCCTGGCCCACGATCGTCCTCATCGACCCGGAGGGCTACGCGGTCTGGGGCACCAGTGGAGAGATTACGGCCGAGCAGGTGGAGAAGCTCCTTAAGCCCGCGCTGGCGTCCTATCGCAAGAAAGGGCTTCTCGACGAGACGCCGCTGCGGTTCGACCTCGAGGCCCACCGCGCCAAGGCCACGGCGCTGCGGTTTCCTGGCAAGGTGCTGGCCGACGAGGCGAGCGGCCGGCTGTTCATCGCCGACAGCAACCACCACCGGATCGTCGTGGTACGACTCGACGGCACCTTGCTGCACACGGTCGGCTCGGGGGCCATGGGACGGGCCGACGGCGACTTCGCCACCGCCCAGTTCAACCAGCCCCAAGGCATGGCCCTCGATGGCCAGTCGCTTTACGTGGCCGACACCGAGAACCACCTGATCCGCAAGATCGACCTGGCGGCGGGCAAGGTCACGACGGTTGCCGGGGTGGGCCAACAGGCCCGCGAACCCTCGCCGGTGGGACGGCTGCTGCCTCCGCTGAAGACCGCCTTGAGCAGCCCGTGGGACCTATGCCTGCATCAGCGCGATCTGTACATCGCGATGGCCGGCCCGCACCAGATTTGGCGCATGCGTTTGGACCGGCCGGGGATTGGCCCCTATGCGGGCAATGGCCGCGAGGACATTGTCGATGGGCGCCTCTTGCCCGAGCGCCCGTACCAACTCGGCTCGGCCTCGTTTGCACAGCCCAGCGGTCTGGCCACCGATGGCCGGTGGCTCTATGTGGCCGACAGCGAAGGCAGTTCGATCCGGGCCGTGCCGTTGGACCCGCGCAAGGAGGTGCGGACCGTGGTGGGCACGGCCCACCTGCCCGCGGCACGGCTCTTTACGTTCGGCGACGCCGACGGACCGGCAGGCCAGGCCCGATTCCAGCACCCCCTGGGTGTCGCGCTCGATAAGGGCCAGCTTTACGTGGCCGACACTTACAATAATAAGATCAAGGTGATCGACCTGACCACGGGGGCCGTGAAGACCCTTGTTGGAACGGGCAAGCCCGGCCGCACGGACAACCCCGCGGCATTCGACGAGCCGGGGGGCATCGCGGCCGCCGCGGGCAAGCTCTACGTGGCCGACACGAACAACCACCTGATCCGCGTCGTCGATCTGGCCGACCGGTCGGTCAGGACGCTTACGATTTCCGGACTTCAGCCGCCCAAACCGCCGGCCGACGAGTCGGCCGAATGGGTCGCGCCGGGAACGGTCGAACGGCGACTCGACCCCGTGTCGGTCCGGCGGGAAAACGGCCAGATCCGCCTCGAGGTACGCCTTGATTTGCCCGCGGGAATGAAGCTCAACCCCGCCGCGCCCATGTCGTACCGGATCGACCCGGCCGATACGAAGTCGGAAGGTGGCGTGGTCGCGGCCGAACGGCTCGGCAAGTCGACGCGGGTGGACAAACCGGCCGCGACGTTCGTCATCCCCTTGGACGTCACCTCCTCGACGGGTCGGCAGACGCTCCGGGTGTCGGTCGCGTACTACTACTGCCGCGCGGGGGCCGAGGGACTCTGCAAGATGGGTTCGGCTGTGTGGATCGTGCCGATTCAGGTCTCCGAGCAGTCTGGCGCCAGGGCGGTCGCGCTGCGGCATCAAGTGCGCTGAGGCCAAAAAGCCGCGTCGCTCCCCCTTCCCGTAACTCTTTTGCCACAAGCACTTACCATTTATCGCATGGGGTGCGTTCTAAACCACGCCCTCGCTTGCAGGGCCGTCGGCCAGGGGCTATCATGGCATGGGTTGCTGCTCGAATACTCCGAACTGGCGAGGGCGCTGACATGGTGCATAAGCATTCGCGAAGAGAGTTTCTGGTGCGTTCGGCGATGATGGGTACTGCGGCCCTCGGCGGCGGGCACCTTGGGGGCTCGCTGGCCGAGGCGGCGGACGGACCTGCCGACCTGGCGATCGCCAAGTGGACCGGCCCGAGCGACCTGCCGGCCGAAGGCATCAAACAGGCTGCGATCAAGCTGACCGAGCAGGCGATCGCGGGCCTGGGAGGGTTGAAGCGGTTCGTGGGGCAGGGGGCGGTGGTCTGGGTCAAGCCGAACATCGGTTGGGACCGCACGCCCGAGCAGGCCGCCAATACGAATCCCGACGTGGTGGCGACCATCGTGCGGATGTGCTTCGAGGCGGGCGCCAAGAAGGTCAAGGTCGGCGACAATCCGTGCGACAAGGCCCCGGCCACCTACAAGGCCAGCGCCATTGCCGACGCCGTGCGCGACTTGGGGGCGGAAGTCGTGTTCCTCGATCGGAGCCGCTTTCGCGAAACGGCGATCGGCGGCGACCGGGTCAAGACCATCCCGGTGTACCCCGAGATCCTCGAGTGCGACCTTCTGATCAACGTGCCTGTCGTCAAGCATCACCGCCTGGCCACGGCGACCCTATGCATGAAGAACTTCATGGGGGTGATCGAGAGGCGGAATGTGTTTCATCAGGCGATCGAGGCATCGCTGGTCGATCTGAACCGTTTCCTCAAACCCCGCTTGTCGATCCTCGATGCCGTGCGGATTCTCGCCGCCAACGGCCCGAAGGGCGGCCGGCTGGAAGACGTGCGGACGAAGCTCACGGTCGCCGCCGGAACCGACGTCGTCGCCCTGGACGCCTGGGGCGCCGAGGTGATGGGCCTGAAGCCTAACGAGGTGAAATCGGTCGTCGCGGGAGACAAGGCCGGTCTCGGCAAGGCCGACTACCGGTCGCTGAGGCTTAAGGAGGCGGCGGTTTCATGAGCGGGCGTCGCGGCGCAGCAGGGGTCGCTGTTCGGCGAATCGCGCAACTGGTGTTTCTGGCGGCCTTTCTGGGGCTGGTCCTTCTGGCCCGGCCCCAGCCCGGCGCTGACCCCGGCCGCTTCCTCCAATTGTTCTTCCTCGTGGATCCGTTGATCCTCGCGGCGACCTGGCTTGCCGCGCACGCGGTGCCTACCGCCCTGCTAGGGGCGCTGGGGGTGGTCGCGCTGACCGTGGTACTGGGCCGGGTGTTCTGCGGTTGGATCTGCCCCATGGGAACCCTGCACGCCGTGGCCGGCCGCGCCCTGGCCCCGCGCCGACGCAAGCCCGACCGGGCGCGCGACCACTGGTCGCCCTGGCACCGCACCAAGTACTACCTGCTTGTCGGGTTCCTGGCCATGGCGGTCTTTGGTGGGCACTGGGTTACGGTGTTCGATCCGCTGGTGATGCTCTACCGCACGGTGACCACCGCCCTGTTGCCGGGCACCCAGTGGGCCGTCGAGCAAAGCTCCAAGGCGGTGTACGACGCGGACCTAGGCGTGGGCCGCTTCCGGCTTCACGATTACGTGACCGAGCCGCCGTATCGGTTCTTGCGCGACCACGTGTTCGTGGTCTCCCATCAGGCGTTTCTCGGCGGCGGGCTGATCGTGGCCGTCTTCGGCATCACCTTGGCGCTGAACCGTTGGCGTCCCCGATTCTGGTGCCGCTACCTATGCCCGTTGGGGGCCCTGTTGGGATGGTTGGCTTGGCGTCCGCTTCTTCGCCGCACGGTTCGCAAGGAGGAGTGCAATCAGTGCGATCTGTGCGGAATGACGTGCGGCGGAGGGGCCTCGGGCAGCCCCGGCGACCAATGGCGGCCCTCGGAGTGTTTCGGCTGCTTGAACTGCACCCAGTCGTGCGCGCGCCAAAGCCTCGGCTTTACGTGGCGGTGGCCATGGCGTAAGGAGCCGCGCGTCGAGCCGATCGATCTTTCGCGGCGGGCTACCTTGGCGGCCGCGGCGGGCGGCGTGGTCACGCTGGCGTTTCTCCGCGCCAACCCGCAGGCCCGCGGAACCACCTACCATCCCGCGCTGATCCGGCCGCCGGGCGCGCGCAGCGAACGCGAGTTCCTCGCCCGGTGCACCGGCTGTGGAATGTGCATGAAGGTCTGCCCGACCGGAGGACTCCAGCCGACGCTGTTCGAGGCCGGCTTGGAGGGGCTCTGGACGCCCCGGCTTGTCCCCCAGATCGGCTATTGCGACCACATGTGCAATCGGTGCGGCCAGGTGTGCCCAACGCAGGCCATCGAGGCCCTTTCGATCGAGGAGAAGCAATCGCGAAAGATCGGCCTGGCCGCGTTCGACACCACGCGGTGCATCCCTTACGCCTACGGGATCGACTGTATCGTCTGCGAAGAGCACTGCCCAGTCCCCGAGAAGGCGATCTACGCGGTCGAGGTCGAGGTGACGGACCGCAACGGGCAGAAGAAGACGATCCTCCAGCCGCACGTGGATCCGCAGAAGTGCATCGGCTGTGGCGTGTGCGAGAACGTGTGTCCCTACCAGGACCGCCCGGGCATCCGCGTCACCAGCGCCAACGAGTCGCGCCACGAAGAGAATCAGCCGGTTGCTGCCTCGGGGCCCGACGATAGCCCCTACCCGTAGCGCCGTTCAAGCCGGCGGAAAGAGGGAACGGCTGCGCTTCGGTGCAAACAGATTCTGGACATCGCCCGCCGAGGTCCACTCGCCCTCTTGGCCCTCGCGCACGGGCGTCTCGCGGCCGATCGTGCCCTCCAAGGCCATACGGCGGAGACCGGAAAACGACACCGGCCCGACTTCCACTTCGGCCGACTTGTAATACCAGCGGTTGCTCATGGGGCCGGAGGAAAACAAATCGCGGACACAAGGTAGGGCGGCAGGCCGCGGGTCGGCGACCGACACGACCTGGGTGGGCACGACGTCTCAATTCCTATCTACTTTACTCAGCGGGGAAACTCCGTGTCAAGGGGGTGCCATGCCTCCCTTGAGGATGCATTGTGCAACCACCCCCCGATGTCTGCCACTCATCCGCCGATTATGACCGTGGGACAGCCCATCACAATCGCCCCGCCATGAACGGTGTTATCGCCCAGTCGGGCTGCTGGCATACCCCCGATCATTACCGTAGCCGATCCCTTGGCGATCACGTCGGGTGGCCCAGTGCATATGGCCATATCACTCATCCGGGCGGCAGGCATCCCCCCAATGACAACGGTAGCCATGCCGGAACTAATGGGTCCACCCACATGGGGGACAGGCCCCGGGTTAACCATCGGGCAAACGTGCATGTCGCCAATACGTGCCGCTGGGGGCATCGCATTTCTCCGTTCGCAAGAGACTTGGCCTTCGTCCCAATTATCGAGGCGCGCGCGACTTGGTTGCGGCGAAATTCCCCGGGCCGGGGTGAAAACAGGAATCTCGGGAAATATAATAGCTATTCTGCGAGTCGAAGCGTCCTGGAGGCCCGCTACCTCGACCTCCGGGACGCTAGCAGACCTCGGCGCGCCTTGCTGACTCGAACGATCCGGAAGAACCTCGTGCATTGGCTAGCCCGTTACCGCTGGACCGTGGTGTTCTGGGCCGTGTTGTGCCCAGGGATTGCCGCGGCCGCCGAATCGGGCCTTCCCGCCGAGTTGCACCCGTGGGGACGATTCAAGCCGGGGGCCTGGAAGCTGTATCGGGTCGTCACCGAAACCCTCGACGAGCACGGCAAGGTGGTCGACACGACCACGACGTTCACCACCACCACGCTTCAGGCGATCGACGGCCCCGGCGTGCTGGTCCTGCGCACCGAAGCCGTGGTCGAGGTGTCGGGCAAGCGGTTGGAGGCCCAGCCCTCGCTGGTCCGGCAGGGTCTTCACGGCGAGACGGTCGGAGACAAGGTCTCGATCCTTCCGATGGCGAGCGGCGAGATCGAGATCGAAGGACGGAAGATCCCCTGCAAGATCGTGCAGGTCCAGACGGCCGGACCGAACGGTGCGACGATGGCCAAGACCTGGTTCTCGCCGGCCCTGGCCCCGTACGTCTTGCGGCGCGAAAGCCGCACGACCGATGCGGCGGGCAAGTCGGTGCTTAGCGAGACGGTCCTCCAGGTGACGGCCATGCGCGTTCCGTGCGACTTGGTGCCCAATTCGGGCGGCGCCTCGCAGGTCCTCGTCACGACCACGCACCCCAAGGGCAAGACCGTGACCAAGGCCCTGACCTCCACGGATGTCCCCGGCGGCGTGATCTGCCACACCGCCGAGGAGTTCGACGCCAACGGCCGCCTGGTCCGCCGCTCGACGCTGACCGTGATCGACTACGACGTGACGCCCAAGAAGGATCGATCCGGCCTTTTCAACAGGCTGCGCGCCCGGGGACACCGCTCGCACCGGGCACCCGTTCCGCGCTGAATCGCCATCAACCGCGCAGTCCTCGGAGCTTGAGGATGATCTCGGTCTTGCGGTCGAACAATCCTTGTTCAAGGCCGGCGGGGTAGCGGTGCGGGTTGACCAACCGTTTGATGCCGTTATGGAACAAGGCCAGTTCTCGTTGCACTTGGCGGCGGGTTTCCTCCAAGGGCGGCACGTCGTAAACCCGCTTCCCGCCCCGGAAGATCGGCATCAACAGGTCCTTCCCCGTCGCCCCGCGAGGCACGGCCTTGCGCCGTGTGGGATCGGCGGGATCGACGATCACGCACGGTTCGGGCAGCGGGCGCTGCGCGTCGTAGATCGCGTCGGCCACCGCCTCGCCGTGGTGGAGGTACCTCCGTACCTGGAGATGCCCGGGATTGGAGATCTTCGCGGCCTGCTCGGAGAGCTTCAAGCGGTCTTTCCATGGGCCGCCGGGGTCGCGCACCGCCGAGAGCTTGTAGACGCAGCCCAGCGCGGGGTCGTCGTACGAGGTGGCCAGCTTTGTGCCCACGCCCCAGGCGGCGATCGTGGCCCGCTGCTGCTTGAGGTTCTCGATCAGATGCTCGTCGAGGTCGCTGGAGGCGAGGATGACGGTTTTGGAGAAGCCGGCGTCGTCGAGGATCTTCCGGGCTTGGATGCTCAAGTAGGCCAGATCGCCCGAGTCGAGCCGGATCCCCAAAAGTTCGTGGCCTTGCACGCGTAGCCACCGCCCGACCTCGACCGCCCGACGCACCCCTTCGAGGGTGTCGTACGTATCGACCAGGAACACGCAATGGTTGGGCATGGCGCGGGCGTAGGCGTAGAACGCCTCGAGTTCGCCGTCGAAGCACATGACCCAGCTATGGGCGTGGGTGCCGCGCACCGGGATGCCGAGGATCTGACCCGCCAAGAGGTTCGACGTGCCCGCGCACCCCCCGAGGTACGCCGCGCGGCTGGCCGACAGGGCGCCGTCGATGCCTTGGGCACGGCGGAGGCCGAACTCGAGCACCGGCTCGCCGCGCGCGGCCTGCACGACCCTCGCCGCCTTGGTGGCGACGAGCGTGGGGAATCCCAAGAGCGTCAACAACGGCGTCTCAAGCAACTGGCTCGGAATGATCGGTCCGCGCACGCGCACCAAGGGTTCGTGGGGAAAAACGACCGTGCCCTCGGGCACGGCGTCGACGTCGATCTCCCAAGGCATGTCACGCAAGAAATCGAGAAATGCCTTGTCGAACAACGGCCGGCCGTCGGCGCCGGGCAAACCGGCGAGATAGCCCAAGTCGGCCTCGTCGAATCGCAGGCGTTCGAGGTACTCGATGGCCACGCCCAGGCCGCAAGCCACGGTATAGCCGCCGCGGAACGGGGGCTCGCGAAAGAACAAGTGAAAGACCGCCTCGCGCCGAGAAACGCCCGCCTTCCAGTAACCGTAGGCCATCGTGAGCTGGTACAGGTCGGTCAGCAGCGCCAGCGAGGGCCGGTAGACATCGGCGAGCATCGGGTTCTCCGGGGCGCGCATGGACGTAAGCCCGCGAATCGGACTGGGCAGCCGCGCCACCGCCCAGACCCTTAGTGTCAATTATACACTAAGCCGCGCGCAAGTCAAAACGGCTGGCTGCGGTTGGCCGGCGCGCGGGAGCGTCAGGCGTCGTCGTCCTGGTCGCGGGTCCGTCCTC
>DYLT01000511.1 GCA_020721945.1 Blastopirellula marina | reverse complement strand
CTCGCCCTCGACGCCCGATTGGGGGCACATCCGCAGCATCGAGAGTTCGTATCAGGTGGCGCTGATCGCCGATAACCCGAGCCATCTTCGCGAGTTCATCGTGGCGTCTCAGGTGGCGCAGGTTCAGGCGCTCGCATCGGCCAACACGCAGCTTGCCCAGGTGAACGCCGGGCTTGTGGGCATTCAAGAGGGACTCTCCGACCTGACCTGGGCCGTTCAGGAGGGGTTCGGCGCAGTCGGGGCCGCGCTGGACGGCATCAGCGGTCAGATCGCCGACCTCGGGTCCGCCCTCGAACAGGGCTTCACGGCGCTCGCCGCGGAGATGCAGCGCCAGAACGCCACGATGGTGGAGATCGCCCGGCTTCTCTCGACGAAGCTCGAGGGCGAGGCCCGCGAGATTCGCAACTCGGCGCTTGCCGCCGTGAAGGAGGGCTGCTCGCCCGAGGCGTTCGACCAGGAGGGCTCGCTGCGTGAGGCACTCCAGTTGTTCCGGGTCACCGTCGAGCATCCCATGGGCGTCCGGGACTACGTGGCGTGGTTCAACATCGGCTGGCTCCTCTGGAAGCTCGACGCCGACCTGCCCGGGGCCGAGAAGGCTTTCGCCACGGCCGTCCGCCAGAGCATGGACAAGAAAGATGCCTACCACGTCCTGGCGGCCCGGCACCTCGCCTACATGCGCTACCTCCAGAAGAACACGGATGGCGCGTATCAGGGCGCTCGAATCGCGCTCCAGACTGCCGCCACCGACGCCGAGAACCTGCACACGCTGCTCCTCATCGCGGCGCAGGCCGGCAAAACGGACGAGGTCGCACAGACGTTCCGCACGCTGGTGGCGGACCACCCGGACAGGCTGGCCGCATGCCTTGCGGAACCGGAACTGGAGCCGTACGCCCGGCAGCTTCAGGCGGTGTTGGATGAGCTGGTTCAAGCGGCGCGGACGTGCCTTCATGAAGCCCTCGACAAGATTGCGAGTGTGCTCGATCGAGAGAAAGCTGAGGCTGCAAAGGCTTACTGGCAGGGGCGCCTCCTAACGCCCGACAACCAGAAGGCCGTTGCTGACGCCTTGGCCGAACTGGCAAAGGTGAACCTGGACGCCGCCGATTGGCCCACCATGCATCGTCTGGTGCCTCAGGTGCCGGCGGCCGCAGCGTCGGCGGAGGCCAACCTTCATGGCTTGGCGGGATGGGTGGCACGGCGGGCCGAGTGGATCCCGCGGATCGAGTGGGTCACGGTACCTGCCGGCGAGTTCCTGTACGGCGATAACAAGGAGCGCCGGTCGCTGCCCGCGTTCCGGATCATGAAGACGCCGGTCACGGTGGCGATGTACCGCGCCTATTGCCGGGCGGCGGGCGTCAAGATGCCGGACGCTCCATCCTGGGGCTGGCATGACGATCACCCGATCGTGAAGGTATCCTGGGACGACGCCCAGGCGTTCTGTCGGTGGACAGGCCTGGCGCTTCCGACCGAGGAGCAGTGGGAGAAAGCCGCCCGAGGCACCGATGGACGCAAGTACCCGTGGGGCGACAGGTGGGATGCGCGCCGCTGTGTCTGTAAAGGGAAATCCACGGCGCCGGTCGGGAGCAAGCCAGACGGCGCGTCACCCTACGGCTGTCTCGATATGGCCGGCAACGTCTGGGAGTGGTGCGCGGACTGGTACGATAAGCAGCAGACGCGTCGCGTGTTGCGCGGCGTGTCGTGGAACTACAACGGCTCCAACCTCCTGCGGGCCGCGGTCCGGAGCGACCTCACGCCGGACAGGAGGGGCGACTACTTCGGGTTCCGTTGTTCCTCAGGACCGTAGTTTCCCTTTGCGCTTTGGCCCTTTTACCCTTTGCCGTTGTCGGCGCGCAGCGCCGTCGCGGAGCGGCGGCGAAACCGGCTGATCGGACGGATCGGTCGGATCGGTCGGATCGGTCGG
>DYLT01000510.1 GCA_020721945.1 Blastopirellula marina | reverse complement strand
TTGAGAACGTGAAACACCATCCCACCCGGCGCGACTCTTGCAGTGCGAGGCATGCCCGGAGACTACCAGAAATCCCCTATCTTGCCAATATTGGACCTGTCCCGTTTTCTTCCCCCAAGACCGCCCCTTCCCTCGCCGGGCACCGCTCGAAAAGGCGTTCTACCGGATCTTCGCGTCGGGCAGCTTCTGCTGAATGCCCTCGTCGATGGGCATCCGGTCGGGCTCGGCCCCTGTCTCCTTGAGCAGGCGCTGCAACTCGGCCTCAAGCTCGGCCACTTTGCTGGCCAGATTGGGATCATCGATCCGATTGTGCATCTCGTCGGGGTCGGTCGCCAGGTCGAACACATCGGCCTTGTGGCGGTCCGGCCCGCCATCGCCCTGCGGGTAGCGGATGTACTTCCACCGCTCGGTCCGCACGGCCCGCACGTTCGGCGTATAGGGGAACTGCTTCTCGTAGTTGTAGTGATACAGGAAGCTGGTGCGCCACTGCGGATCGGGCTGGCCCCTGGCGAGCCGCTTCCACGACCGGCCGTGGGTCTTGGGCAAGGGCGGCACGCCGCAGATGTCGAGGATGCTCGGGGCGAAATCGACCGTCAGCGTCATCTGCGAGACCACCCGAGGCCGATCCGCCGGAGTCAGCCCCGGATAGCGCACCACCAAGGGCACGCGGATGCTCGGCTCGTGGGCGGTCCGCTTGTCGATCATCCCGTGCTCGCCGTTCAACAGGCCGTTGTCCGAAGTGAACACCACAAGCGTGTCGTCCAGCTCGCCCGTCCGCTGGAGGTGCTCGTACAACCGGCCCATGCTGTCGTCGACCGAGAGGATCGTGCCCCAATACGCGCGGGTCATGGCGGCGAAGTCCTTGACGGCCTCGGGCGCGCGGTCGGGCCAGCGCTTGCGGTAATCGAACAAAGGGCCGTAGATGCCGTGCCACGTGTCGAGCCGCTCGCGGTACCAGCGGTCGTTGTCGTCGAGGCGGAAGGCGCTGGCCGGGTAGGGGATGTTCACGTGGTCGAAGACGTGGACATACTTCGGCTCGGGGTAGTAGAAGCTATGCGGGGCCTTGTGCCCGACGATCAAGGCCCAGGGCTTGCCGCCCTTGGGCTGTTGGAGCCATTGGAGGGCCATGTCGGTGACGACCGCCGTGTAGTAGCCCGGCACCACGCGGCGTTCCTTCCCGTGAAAGCGGAACTCGGTGTCGAAGTACTTGCCCTGTCCCCGGTGCGTGACGAAGTAGTCGAACCCACTGCGCACGTCGTCGTTCTCCTCGCCCATGTGGTACTTGCCGATGTAGGCCGTGGCGTACCCGGCCGCCTGAAGCGCGCGGGGCCACGTGGGCAGGTCGTTGGGGTACTCGGTGAAGTTGTTCGATACTCCGTGGGCGTGGGCGTACAAGCCCGAAAGGATCGACGCCCGGCTCGGCGAGCAGAGCGACGTCGTGCAGAAGTGGTTCGGAAAATACACCCCCTCGCGTCCCAGCCGATCGAGATGCGGCGTGGCGATGATCGACTTGGGATTCAAGCTGATGCAGTCCCACCGCTGGTCGTCGGTCAGGACGAACAGCACGTTGGGCCGCCGGGCCGCGACGAGCGACGGCGCGACAAGCGACCACGCCGAAAGAGCCAGGAGGAGGATCAGAGGCGTTCGATGAGTGGCCATCGAGGACTCCTTGGAAGCATCATGTGGTCTTTGCACGGATCCGGCCCGCCGCGAGGTCGTCCAAGTCCTGCTGCCTTATTCCGCCTGCGCCGTGGCCGAGGGACCGACGCCGCCGCAGCCGGCCAACAGCGCGCGACGAACCGAATGCTCTGGGTAGTCCCGGGCCGGTCGGCGCACGGCGTCGAGACTCGCCGGGTCGGCCAGGCAAAATCCAGATACCATGAAAGAGCGGGGGTCTCCAAGAAGAGTACGCTTGGGAGCG
>DYLT01000142.1 GCA_020721945.1 Blastopirellula marina | reverse complement strand
GCCTTGGCGCGGATAGCAGCCGTAGAGCGACCAGAACTTACCGGCGTGCCGCTTGAGCACCCGGGGCGCCTTGAGCTCGTAGGAATCGTAGAGGAACGCCCCCACAACACACCCGCCGAAGTCGAACTGGCCCGGAGGGCCGAACCCCATCGCCAGCCGAGGCTGGGTCCACCGTACCAGGTCCTTGCTCTCGACGACGAACGAGTGGTAGCCCCTGCCATCGAAGGCGATAAAGCTCATCAACCACCGATCGGCCTGGCCCGGCAACTGGTACACGCACGGGGCATCGGTATTGCGGAAGGTCTCGTAGCCGGGGATCTTGGGGTCCGCTGGGATGATCGGGTCCGGCCAGTAGTGCCAGCCGCGGTAGGGCGCAGCCCATCGATCGAGCGTCGCGCGATCCAACGCGTCGGACGCGGTCATGGTCTCGGTCCAAGACATCAACAGCGCGGCGAGGGAAACGAGCCGCACCACGGTCGAAGACCGAACACGGCTTGCCGGTGGTTTCGTCTGCATCGCGACGTTCCCTATACGAGGTGACCGTTTTCAGGCTGGCGACCGTCCCCTGGTCGCGGGCTTCGGCCCGAGCCTTGGGACAGTCCCGGTAGCCCATCGCGTATGCGAGGGTGGTGGCATCTTCAGGAAGAAGCCACTGCGACTTGAAGATATCGTCGCCCAGGGACCACGAGAAGCCTCCCCTCCCCTGCCCTGCCCTGCCCTGCCCTGTTTCGTCCCTCGCCTGCCCTGCCCTGCCCCAGCGCTTGCAAGCGCACCGGGCGATTCGCCTTGTCTGGAGAACGTCGCGGGTTAAGTGTAGTCGGTCGGCTCGGCGCCACTGATGTACCGGCGCCACCCGTCGAGGTGTTCTTTCGGCAAGCCGTTTTCGCGGGTGAACTCGGTTTCGATTTTGGCGTCGGTATTGGGCACGCTCACCTTGACCTTGAGCCGGCCGTTCGGCTCGTAGTGGAAATGGACATCGACCAAAGACCGCTCGGGGAGCCCCTTGGGCAGCTTGCGGATCGTGCAGCGGCCGATGGGCGTGCAGTCGTCGGGCGAGAGGTTCTCTCCCTCGACGATTTCGACGAGGATGGAGCGCTGGTCGGCCTTGCGCGTCTTGAAGGTCCGCCGGGCGGTTACGGGAATCGGCGTGTTGCGCGGGATCAGGATGCCGTTCCGCTTGCGGCCCGTGAGCCGGTCCAGGCCCACCACGCCCAGGCTATGCGAGTTCACATTGCGGATGCGGAAGGCCGGGTGCTTTCCCCGGTTGCGCGCTAGGATCTGGCCGGCGCGCAGCGCGGCGCCGTGGGCCACGGCCTCGTCGGCCGCGACCGAGGTATCGGGCTCCTTGCCCGAGATCTGCCGTACCATGGCGCGAACCATCGGCATGCGCGTCGAGCCGCCGGTCAGGAGGATGCGGTCGAGCTTGCCCCAGGTCAGGCCCGCGGCCTTAAGCGTCTGGGTCATCGTGAAGCGCGTGCGGTCCAGGAGGTCCTGGGTGGCTTCTTCGAATTCCTGGCGAGAGATTTCGATGCGTTCCGCGAATCCCCGGTAGTCGCAAGGGATGGCGGCCTTGGCGCGGCTCGAAAGGGTTCGCTTGGCGTCCTCGCACTCGCGCCACAGTTTGCCGGCCGTGGAAGGGTCCTCGCGGGGGTCGGCCATGTGCAGGCGGATGAACTTCTCGGCCACGAGATCGACCAGGCGCTGGTCCCAGTCGTAGCCGCCCAGTTGCACATCGCCATCGGTGGCCAGGGTGATGTAGTTCGTCCCGCGGATCTCCATCACCGTCACGTCGAAGGTGCCGCCCCCGAGGTCGTAGACCAGCACCGTGTGCGGCGTTTTCCGGTCTTCGTCCGGGCGGAGGAACCCGTGCGCCATGCCGAAGGCGATGGCCGCGGCCGTGGGCTCGTTGATGATGTCGATCACCTCCAGGCCGGCCATGTAGCCGGCGTCCTGGGTGGCCTTGCGCCGCACTTCGTCGAAGTAGGCCGGCACCGTGATGACCGCCTTGGTGAACGGCCCGAGCTGCGCCTGCGCATCGACGCGCATCTTGTTGAGGATGAAGGCGCCGATCACCTCGGGCGGGTAGTGCTTGCCGTCGATCGGTTTGTGGTACACGCGGCGGCCCATGTCGCGCTTCGAGCCGTCGGCCACCCGGTGCGATTCCGTGGCGAACGCCTTCAGCGCCTCCTTGCCCACGACCACTTCGTCGCCATCGAACAGGACCATGCTCGGCGTCGAGCGGTCGCCTTCGGCGTTGACCACCGTGAAGGGGTGGCCCTTGTCGTCGAGGCACGCCAGCGCCGAGAACGTGGTGCCCAGGTCGATGCCGACCGCGGGAATCGTTTCGCTCATGAGACTACCAGAACCGCGGCACCCTTCCGGGGAACAGCCATGAGATCAGAAGATAACCCGCCGCGATGCCTACCGCGGCCGACAGCCCGTAACCGATCAGGCTCCCGACCCAGCGCAGCGGGTTCGACCCGGCCGGTGGCGCGTCGGCCAAGGGAACGAACGTCGGCGCACCGTCATCCAAGCCCGCCGTTCTGCCGGCTCCCCCGTGCGAGGGGAACTCAGGGCCCGACCCCAGCGGCGCGCCCAACGGGAGCGGCGATTCGACCCGGGCCGGAGTCGGCCCGGACACCACGGGGGCATCCAGGGGCATGGGTTGCGACTGGATGGGAGGCACCTCGCGCCGCGGCGCCGACGGTGCGGCGAGAGAGGACGACCAGGCGGAGTTCGGGGTCGCTACGGCCTTTGCGGCGACCGGCACGTTGAGCACCTCCTGGATCATGTTCTCGAAGGCGTCGAAGCCCGCCGTCGACGCGACCGCCTGCTTCCAGCGAGAAATCCCCTCGTTCGACAGGCCCACGTCGCGCTCCAGATCGAGCACGACCTCGCGATGCGTGCCCGGCACCTGGCCCCGGACGGTCAAGCGGCCGTTCTCGCCATACTCGAACGAGACCTCGACGGGCCAGCCCTTGGGCAGCCCGGCGGGAAGATCACGGATCACCGTGCGCCCGATCGCCATGCACTCGCCGGGCAACGAACTCTCGCCCTCGAGGACCTGGATGACGATCGATCGCTGCCCCTCGGTCTTCGTCATGAACCTCTCGACGGCCTTGGCCGGCAGGGGCGTGTTGCGCGGGATGAGGACGATGTTGACCTTGCGATACGTCTGAGGGTCGATGCCCTCGACGCCCAGGCTGTGCGAGTTGACATTGGTGACCTTGAACGTCGCGCCGGCCGGGCCACCCTCGCGCACCGCAAGCAGGTACTTCGCGTAGATGGCCGCGCCCCGGGCGACGGCCTCGTCGGGGTTGACCGTGCGGTCCGGCGTCAGGCCCGTCAGCTCGTGGAGCCTCCGGGACACCATGGGCATGCGGGTGGCCCCGCCGACCAGCAAGAGTCTCGCCACGTCGCTCCATTGGAGCCCGGCCGCGGCCAAGAGCTGCCGAATCGTGTATGCCGTGCGCTCGACGAGATCGGCCGTCATCTCCTCGAACGCCTCGCGCGTCACCGGGACCTCGCACGTCAAGCCGGCGTACTCCACGCGAAGAGTCGCCCGAGTGCGGGCCGAGAGCGTGTGCTTCGCCTCGACCGCGGTCGCGTACAGCCGGCTCAAGGCGCCGGGGTCGTCGCGCGGGTCGCGACCGTGCGCCTGGCGGAACGCCTCGGCGGCGTAATTCACCAGGCGCGTGTCCCAGTCGTGGCCGCCCAATTGCACATCGCCGTCGGTCGCCAGCGTGCGGATGTCGCCTGGGGCCAGACGCAACAACGTCGCATCGAAGGTGCCGCCCCCCAGGTCATAGACCATCACCACCATTTCGCCGAGCGGCTTGCCCAAGGGCGACAGATACCCCAGGGCCTCGCCGAAACCCAGCGCGGCAGCCGTCGGCTCGTTGACGATGTCCAACAGCGACAGGCCGGCCATCTCGCCCGCGTCGGCCGTCGCCTTGCGGCGCAACTCGTCGAAGTAGGCCGGCACGGTGATCACGGCCTTGGCCGTGGGCCCCACGGTCGCCAAAATATCGGCCTTCAGCTTCCGGAGGATGCACGCCTGGATGACCTCCGGGGGAAGCCGCTCACCACGAATGGGCCGCGAATAGACCGGCTGCCCCATGTCGCGCTTGACCCACTCGGCCACGCGATCTGGATAGAGGTGAGCCAGGCGCCGCGCCTCCTTGCCCACGATCACCTCGGAGTCATCGAAAAGCACGACGCTAGGGGTAATGATATCCCCCTCGGCGTTGCGAAGCATCGTGGTCTGACCCGACGCATCGACCCAAGCCACGGCCGAATTGCTGGTTCCGAGGTCGATTCCAACCGCTCTTGCGTCTGCCATGGGCGCGAGGCCGCGACTGAACGCCTTTTCCCCGTTCCATCTCTTACTCTAACAGGAACACCCTCCGTTCTCAAGCATGGCTTTCCCCCAAGGCGACCCAACTTTGCAGACTTGCCATTTGGCATCCCGGAAAATCGGCAAGTCGCCCAGTCGCCCGAGCGAGCCAATCGATCTTGACGGAGAAGAACAGCCCTGCTATTGACACGCGACTGAAATCGGCCGCTCGGCGACGGTTCGACGAACCTCCTCTTCCGGTGGGGCGACTCGTGCTCCAACGACGCGTTGCGCTTGGTTGTCTCTTGGTCGCGCTAGCCGCGGCCGCGCCGACGCCCGCTCTTGGGCAGCGAGTCCAGTTTCCCACTCCACTAGGGACATCGCCACCCCTTTCCACGGTGCCCGGTGCGTCGGCTGGTGCGGGCCCGCCTCCGGGATCGAGTTCAGGCCTTGGTTCGGGATGGGCACCGGCCGCGCTGCCACCTTATTCACCCCCTACGGCGGGTGCGGCGTCAGTCTCTGGCACGGGCACCACGACCCCCCCTTTGTTGCCCGGCGCGACCAGCCCGGCCATTACGACCACGCCCGGGATTGCCCCCGGGCCAGCATCGGGAGCCGCTCCGATGTCTGGCTCAGGTTGGCCGCCCTCGATCCCACCGCAGACAAGTCCCGGGTTCGGCGCATCCACCGCGCCAGGAATGCTGCCCGGTCCGGTGCCTGGTCGGGCGCAGGGTCCAGCGGCGACGTTTCAGGGGGGAATTCTGCCGCCGGCCTTTGACCCGTATGGCACGCCCGGCAGCGCGACTACCCCCCTTCTCCCGCAAGATCCGCTTCTCGGCGCGCCGCCCGGCGCGGCGCCGCCGTTGACTCGTTTCTACCAGGGCGTGCGCCTCGAGCACCATTGGTTGTCGAGTGCCGGGGGGGACAAGCTCGGTCTGAACGATAGCGAGATCAGCGTCACCTTCGCCTTTCCCTTTTTCCACCAAGAAACGCCCGTGTTGGTCACGCCGGGCTTCCGCCTTCAGGTGTGGGATGGCCCGGTCGCCACCGTGCCCGCCTCGGACCCGACGCATTCCATCGTGTCGGCGGATCTGCCGGCGCGCACCTACGAGGCGTATCTCGACGTGGGGTGGAATCCCCAGTTCACCCCGTGGCTTGGCGGCGAGTTCGGGGCTCAGGTCGGGGTGTACTCGGATTTCAGCAAGTTGACGCAGGACAGCATTCGGGTACCCAGCTACGGCCTGGCCGTGCTCTCGTTCTCGCCCAGCGTTCAGATCAAGGCCGGCCTTGTCTATCTTGACCGCAACAAGGTCAAGCTGCTTCCGGCAGGCGGCCTGGTGTGGACGCCCTCGAGCGACACGCGCTTCGAGATCCTGTTTCCCAACCCGCGCGTGGCCCGCCGCCTGACGACGATCGGCACGACCGACTGGTGGTATTACCTGCGTGGCGAGTACGGAGGCGGCGCTTGGACGATTCGTCGGGAGTTCACCCCTGACGTCGAACGCGTCGACTACAACGACCTCCGCGTGGCGTTGGGCATGGAGTTCCAACGCACCGGCGGGCTGGAAGGGTTCGTCGAGGTGGGGTTGGCCTTCGACCGTGAGATCATCTATGTCGAGTCGCCGGAAGACAACTTCCGCCCCAGCAATACGGTCTTTCTGGGGGCCGGGATCCGTTATTGAAACGGACCGCTGCCTCGCCCTCCGCACGGCGGATAGGGGACGAACTCTCTGGGCGATTTGGGAGGAGTACCGACTGCCATGCGTGCCCGCCGAACCCTCGCCGCGATGCTTGCGATGCTTCTTGCGACCGCGCTTCCGCTGGCGGCCCAAGAGGTTCGGCGGTTGCCCCCGGTCGAGGACAATGGCCGTTCCGAAGGCCGGCTGCTCGAGCATCCGGAAGAGCGCACCGATTTCGGGCAGTCGGCCGCGCTGGCCGATATCCCCTTGCCCGAGCCTCTGCCCCCGCCCGATGGCGATGAACTCCCGCCCGGCGCGCGCGACGGCGTGTTCCAGAAGGCGACGCTCGAAAGCACCTGGCTGGCACCGGGCACGGGGTCGAGCGACGTGGGCGTCACGGACGTCGAGGTGAAGAGTGTTTTTGGGTTTCCCTGCCCCACGCGCACGTCGCCCTTGGTTGTGACCCCCGGGTTCGCGGTCCACCTGTTCGACGGGCCGCACGTCTCGGACTTGCCGCCGGAAGTCTTCGACGCGTATCTTCAGTTCCGTTGGATGAGCCGAGTGACGCCCCGTCTGGGTGTCGATTTCGCGGTGACGCCGGGCTGGTACAGCGACTTCGAGCAGGGTGGGGGAGATGCCCTGCGCGTGACCGGCCACGGCGCGGGAGCGTACACCTGGAGCCCCTCGGTCAAGCTGGTCCTCGGCGTGGCGTACCTCGACCGCCGCGACGTCGCCGCGTTGCCGATCGGCGGGCTGATTTGGACTCCCCGCGAGGATTGGTCGTTCGAACTGGTCTCGCCGCGGCCGCGCCTGGCGCGGCGCGTCTATTGGAACCGCGCGGCGGCGACCGATCCCGAGCAGTGGCTCTACCTGGCCGGCGAGTTCGGCGGGGGCACGTGGTCGATCGAGCGCGCCGACGGTTCGCCCGACGTGTTGACCGCGCGCGACTACCGGCTGATCTTGGGCATGGAACGCAAGGTCGTCGGCGGCCTCAACTCGCTGTTTGAGGTCGGCTACGTCTTCGGCCGGCGCTACGAGTACGAACGGGGCACGCCCGACGTGCGCCCTTCCGACACCGTGCTCTTGCGCGCCGGCGTGACGTACTGAACGCTTGGCGCCTTACGGCCGCGGCCCTCGCCGTTTTCGGATCGTGTGGA
The DNA here is from genome assembly GCA_020721945.1 of Blastopirellula marina. Taxonomy (GTDB): domain Bacteria; phylum Planctomycetota; class Planctomycetia; order Pirellulales; family Thermoguttaceae; genus JANLFZ01. Next base: position 5,809 of record DYLT01000142.1, on the reverse strand, counting down.
ACCAAGGGAGAGGTTTGGGCGAACGGTCCCCTTCTTGCTTGCCGTGGGCCCATGGCTTCGGTAGCATGGGTGGTGGTTTCGACAACGCTTGGGTTGGGAGGAGGCCGCACGATGATAGGGGTCTTTTACGCCATCGCCGCGATCATCGCCGTATTGGTTGGTGTGTTGGACCTGGGCGAGGGAATCGTCTTCGCCGCGATGCCCGCGCCGCCGCTGAAGGCCGGCTTTGCCGAGCGCGACATCACGCCTGAAATCGGCATGGAGGTGCCCGGCGGCTATGGCAAGGCCTACGCCCGCGTGATCCACGATCCTTGCAAGGTCCGCGCCGCGGTCTTCGACGACGGCACGACCCGGGTGGCGATCGTGGGCATCGACGCGCTCATGATCCGCAAGCCGACGGTCGATGCCGCGCGCAAGGCGATCCACGAGAAGACGGGCATTCCGCCGCACGCGGTGCTCATCGGAGCATCGCATTCGCATTCGTCCGGCCCGACGGGCATGATCCTCCCCGGCGAGTTCGACGACGCCTCGCCCTTGGTCCGATCGCTGGCCTACGAGAAATCCTCGTGCGCCGACGCCAAGTATCTGGCGCTGGTCGAGAAGCAGATCGCCGAGGCGGTCGCGGCGGCCGACGCCGGGCGCGTCGAGGCCTTCTGCGGCGCGGGCAACGGCATCGAAGACAAGGCCGCGTTCAACCGCCGCTTCCAAATGAAGAACGGCCTGTGCTACACCCACCCGGGCCAGGGCAACCCCGATATCGTCGCGCCTGCCGGTCCCATCGACCCCAATGTCGGCGTGATCGGCGCATGGAACAAGGAGGGCAAGCTCCTCGGTTGCGTGGTGAACTACTGCTGCCACGGCACCACGGGCCCCAGCGGCATCTCGGCTAACTGGATCTACTACCTCGAGAAGACGATCCGCGGTATGTTCAGCCCCGACACGGTCGTGGTGTTCCTCCAAGGGGCCTCGGGCGATGTGACCCAGGTCGATAACCGCAATCCCTTTGTCCAGCCGGGGCAAGAGCGCTGGGCCGAGATCGTCGGAGGCCGCGTGGGCGCCGAGGCGGTCAAGGTGCTGGTCAGCATGGATCGCGGCACCCTCGTCCCTCTGGCCGCCAAGACCGAGACCCTCAAGCTGGGCCGCCGGAAGCCGAGTCCCGAGCGGGTGAAGCAGTGCCTGGCGATCGCGCAGCAGCCGCCCGAGAAGGTGGAGCACACCAAGTGGACCTTCGCCAAGGAGATCGTGCTGTTGGACGCGATCCTCGCGAAGGAGCCCGTGCGCGAGTTCGAGGTCCAGGCGATCCAGGTCGGTCCCGTCGTCATCCTGGCCAATCCCGCCGAGTTTTTTTGCCAGTTGGGGCTCGATATCCGGGCGAAGAGCCGCTTCCCGATCACGTTCGTGGTCGAGTTGGCCAACGACTGCGTGGGCTACGTGCCGACCGAAGAGGCCCTTGGCCCGCACGGCGGCGGCTACGAAACCCGGCTGACCGCCTACAGCAATCTCGAGCCGGCGGCCGGCCGCAAGATCGTCGAGGCCTGTGCGCGGCTGGCCGGCCAGCTTCAGCCTGGCGAGCTTCCGAAGGCCCCCAAGGCCCCGCCGTTTAAGGCCCCGTGGTCCTACGGCAACGTGCCGCCCGAAGTCGAATAGGCTTGGGAGGTCAACCCAGGCCCGTACGGGGCAGGCGGTCGCCGCGGCAGGGAACCGAGTCTGGGGTGTGCTTGCTCGCCCCCCCGGGCGGTGGATTGCGGGTTTGTCAGTCCGCGACTTTTGGAGCATAATACAGGGGCACCCCCGTTGCTATCGGACATCCCAGCCTTCCGGCCTACCTTCCGATCCACCTCCCATGGCTGCGCGCGAGGCCGACTTCGATCCGTATTTGAAGTGGCTGGGAATTCGCGCCAAGGAGCAGCCGCCCGACCACTATCGTCTCCTCGGGCTGGAGACGTTCGAGTCCGACCCGGACGTGATTTCGACCGCGGCCGACGCGCGGATGCTCCATGTCAAGACGTTCCAGGCGGGCACGCACGCGGCGCTGTCGCAACGGTTGCTCAACGAGATCGCCGCTGCCAAAGTGTGCCTGTTGAATCCTGAGAAGAAGGCACAGTACGATCAGACCTTGCGCCAGCGACTCGCGGCGGCGCCTCTCGAAGCGCCGATACCGATCCCGCCGCCCTTGCTGCCGGCAGGCACGGCAGCGCGCGCGTGTCCTGCGCGATCCTCGCTTGTCTCGATGCTCGTGGCGGGCATCGCCGTCGCGGCGGTATTGCTGATCGGGTTAGGGATCTGGCTTCTCCGAAGCACCACGGAACCCGAGGCCGCACGACCTGTCGTGGCCGAGCGACCACCAGAGCCGGCGTCGGCGCCTTCCCCTACCAATCCGGGAGGAACCGAAGCCAGGCAACGCCCGGTGGGTCGTTCTGCCACCGCGGTCGCCGCTCCGGCCGATTCGACCAAGCCCGAACCGCACGCGACGCCCGCCTCGCTGCCCAGGGAGGATCGCGCCGCGCCGGAGCCGCCCCAGGTGGGGCCGTTGCCCGACCTGCCGGGCACGACGACTTGGCCCGCAGACCCCACCTTGGAGACGCCGCCCCGTTTGCAGGAACCCGCCGATTCCATGAGCCAGGCCGAGCCCATGGCCGACGCGCCGGGTCCGAGGAAGCGATCGCGCCTTGGATCCGAGGCTCCCAGGGACGACGTTGGCGAGCCGGCCGTTCGGCCCGACCGGCGCCTCCCGGAACCCGACGACACCGCGCAAAAGACGGCCGAGAAGAGGCTGCGAAGTGAACTCGCCAGTGAACTCGGCCGTGCGAAGCGCCCCGAGGACAGGCTTGCGCTTGCCGAGAGACTCTTCCGTCGAGGACTCCAGGGTGAGAACGACCCTGCGGCGCGCTATGTCTTGCTCCGCATGGCTTGCGAAATGGCCCTCGCCGCGGGCGAATTGCCACGCACCTTGGAGGCGGTCGACGAGATCGCCAAGACGTACGACATCCACCCTTTGGAGACGAAGTTGGACCTCCTCGCGCGCGCGGCGGCAACGTCGCGCACGTTGCCGGGATTCCCGGCGACCGCCCTCGAATGGACAGAAGCCGCCGTGCTCTTGACCGACGAGGCCCTTTCGTCGGGCGAGCCCGAACTGGCGGAAATCGGCCTGCGCCTGATCCGTCTGGTGGCCAAGAAAGCGCGTGTCCCGCAATTGGCCATGACCGCTACGGCGCGGGAGAAGGACCTCGAAATGGTCCGACAAGAGGTGGCCGCCTTGAGCGAGGCCGCCGCGACGTTGAATAAGGACCCAGACGATGCGGCGGCCAACTTCAAGGTCGGATGCTGGCACTGTTTTGTCCAGAACGACTGGCGCAAGGGGCTGCCCTATTTGACCCGCTGCCAACATGCGCCTTTGCGCGACCTGGCGGAACAGGAGCTTCTCGATCCGGATCAGCCCGCCCAACAATTCGCGCTGGGTGCGGCATGGTTCAAGTTGAGCCAGACCGAGACACGATTCAAGGTGCCCATGATGGCGCGAGCGGCATTCTGGCTTCAGCGATCCAAGGAAGGGGCGGCGTTGGAAGCCCTGCCGCGCATCGACAAGCTACTGGCCGAGATCGCCCCGCAACTGCCCCCATGGCTTGACCGCTCGGGCGCCGTTCGTCCCGGAGTGAACGTCGCGCTGGCCGCGCACGGCGCCCAAGCGGCCTCACGAGCGGGTTCCGCGGCCGGCCTGAACGACGGGGTCATCCCTCCGACGGTCGACCAGTCGGGCGTCGCCTCGGCCTCGAGCGAGCCTTGCGAGTGGATCGTCTCGCTGAGCCAGGTGTTTCGCCTCCGGGAGATCCGTGTCAAGTTTCCGGAGGGCAAGAATGCCTTCTACGGATACTCGCTCGAAACCTCGGCCGACGGCGTGACGTTCCGGCCGCTGGTGACTCAGCAACAAGGCGCCGGGTGGCAGATCGTTCGTTTCCTTCCCCGCCCGGTCAAGGCCGTCAAGCTCGTCGGGCACTTCCACACGGCGGGTCCAAGATTCTACGTTTCGGAAATCGAGGCCTATACGTCCGGCCCAGCCATGCCTCGCTGACCAGGCCGCGCATCGGACGACGCGCCCCGGCGGGCCAACCGCAAGCGGCCAACTCCCCGGACCATGACGCGCAAACAAAAAGCCCTCCACAGGCGGGGCAGGGACCTGTGAAGGGCGAAGAGGTGAGTGTCCGCGCGAACGTCTCACAAAAACAAGTCTAGCCACTTCGCCCTCTGCTGTCCAGTGGCCCGCGCGAAAAAAACCATCTGTCGAGAAGACCCCGCGGTGCCAGAAGTCCGCTCCACGATCGGGTGATTCACCCCTCCACAGGTTGAGCGCCGCTGGGAAACCGCCCCTCTCCGATCTTGCGGCCAACAAGCCGCTCCGTGGGCCTGTAGGTCCCCGTTTTGAGGGAGGCCGGCTTCCCCAGTTTGCCACCCCAAGGGCGTGAAACGACTTATTCGTTAGACGCTGCGGAACGCGCAAGTGATTTCATTTTGCCTTTAGCACAACAGCAAGCGCGGTGGACGGATTGCCGTCCACTGCGAACGGCAATCCGCACGAACCGTTCGAAGTAACGTGCCCTTCAGGGAACTCGGAATGGCGTGGCGAGTCCCCCCGCTAGCGTTTTGCCGCGGCCGCCTCCTCGCCGTAGAGTGCCGAAAGCTGGAGCCCCGTCGCTTGAGCGGTGTAGAACAACCGGCCGTTCGAGACGACGGCGCCGACGCATTCGCGGCTGTCGACCGCGGGACCCGAGGCGACCAGCTTGTTGCCGTCGGCGAGGTCGATCAGGTCGAGATTGCAGGCCAAGACGAAAGGCTCCGAGACCGTGAACCGCGTGCAGGCGTAGCCGAAATTGAACCGCGAGACGATCTTGCCCGTCTGGCGATCGAACACGTAGCCGTCGCCGCCCGAGGCGTTGGCGAAGAGGTACTTCGGGCCCACCGAGACCACGTTGACGGCCGATCGCACCGGGTCGGATTCCCACACGAGCGAGCCGTCGCGGGCGTCAAGGCAGCGAACGTGGCGGTTCTTGGTCTTGTCGTGGGGCTGGTTGTAGCCGCCCAGATACAGCCGGCCATCGCGCCCCGAGATGGTGCAGCCGGCCGTCACCGAGTATTGGGTAGTCTTCCAGAGCACCTTGCCCGTGGCCGGATCGAGCGCGGCCGTCAGGCCGCGCGCACCACCGCTGCGTGGGGCATAGCCGAAGAACGTCGAGTAGTAGAGGATGTCGCCCATCAGGCACAAGCCCGAGTCGTTCCCGCCGGTGCCCAGCTCCGAGAAATCCCGGCTCCAGGCCTCGCGCCCGTCGGCCAGGCGCCAGGCCCGCACCAGGGGCAGGTTGTCCTTGGGGTAATAGGGGTTATCGTGGGTATAGATCCAGCTCATGATCTCTTCGCCGCCGGGCGACGGCTTGGGCGTGCCGCTGAAGATGAATGGTTTCGCGGTTCCCTGCGGGGCGTAACGACCCGAGCCGAACATGTAGATCGCCAGGTCCTTCCAGAGCGTGGGCGGGGCCTGGCGGCTCCAGCTTGGCGAACCGGTGAAGGGGACCTCCCACAGCAGGTCGCCGGTCGCCGCGTCGAAACACCGCAGGCGCGATTTCTGCATGCCCGCCTGCGGCACCAACAGCCGTTCGTTGTGGTAGATCGGCGAGGTGAACGAGAGGTACACGTCGGGGAAGTGCCGCCGCCAGAGCAGCCGCCCCGTGTCTTGCTCGACGGCGAAGATCTGCCCTTCGGCGGTGTGGGTGTACATGCGCCCGCCGCCGCAGACCGGCAGGTGCTTGAACGTGCCCTC
>DYLT01000141.1 GCA_020721945.1 Blastopirellula marina | reverse complement strand
TCGGGCAAGCCCGCGCCCTTGATCTTGGCCCCCGCCGCGGCCGCGTCGTAGGCCGCGGCCGCCATGGCCTCTTTCGAGTAGTACCTGGGCAAAAGCTCGTTGACGCTGCGCGGAGTGCACAAGACGCTGCGCACCGGCATGCCGAATCGCAAGCGGAGCTGGTCTTCGACGCCCGGCACCAGCGGAATCGGCGAGGCGACCAGCAACTGGTTGTCGTCGACCATCACCGGGATGCACGAGTACTGTCGGGCCAGCGTCGCCGGCACGCGGCGAATCAGCGACTCGTCGAGGTTCACCTCGCCCAATTCGACGTACGGCAGACCGAGCGACTCGGCAAAGCATTGCATGACCGCCTCGGGCGTGGCCAGGCGCTGCTGCAAGACCGCGTCGCGCATCTCGAGCCCGACGGTCATCGAGAACGCGCGGGCCTTGTTGAGCTGCTCCGCGGTGAGCACCTTGTTCGCCAGCAGGGTCTCTTCGAACGAGCGGCGGCGGCCTTCGGCCTCTTCCTTGCGGCCCAACGTGACGTCGTACTCCCGCTTGCGCTGGGCATCCGTCAGGCAGAGCATCGCCTTGGTCAGCTCGTTGAGCAGGGCCTGCGACTGCGGGCCGTACTCGCCCGTCGCGTAGCGGCGCACGTGGGCATTGAGCCGGCGGTAGGCGGCCCGGATCTTGGCGGCGTCGTCCTCGAACAGCTTGAGCTTCAGAAGCTGGTAATGGTTCAGCGGTCGAGCCGTTTCCGTGATGCCCAGCCAATCGCGGTAGACATCGAGCTGCTTCTTCGCCATGGTTACTCGACCTTGTACTCGTCGGCCAGGCGCGTGAAGGCGTCGATCTGATCTTCCTTCAGGCCGCCGCGACGGTCGATCTCGGTGCTGGCCTCTTTGTCGGTCGTCAGGTCGTGCGCCTTGACGCGGATGCGTCCCGAAAGGTCGAACGAGTAGGTCACCTCGACCTTCGAGCCCTGGGGCAGATCCTCGGGCAGATCGGTGATCAGGCACTCGCCGACGACGGCGCAGGCATCGGGGTCGGGCGCGTCGCCCTGAACCACCTTGACCGCCACGCGTTGCTGGCCGTGCCGCTGGGTGACGAAGACCTGGCGGGCCTCGGCGGGCAGGCGCGTGTTCTTGGGAATCATCACGTGGTTGACGTGCTCGCCCGTGTGCCGGTCCTTGACGATGATCCCCAACGCGTGCGAGTTGACGTTCTCCTGCCGGACCGAGGCGAGCATCTTGTGGACCTTCTCGGCCAATTCGGTGCCGCCGTGGCGATGCTGCACCTCGAGGATCGCGGCATGGATCGCGGCCCCCTTGGCCACCGAGGTATACGGATCCAACTCGATGTACGGCTCGCGGCCCGTGACGGTCTTGATCATCCGGCGGACCTGGGGCATAAGCGTCGACCCGCCCACCAGAACCAGCGCATCGAGGTCGTTGAAGGTCAGTTTGGCCTGCTCGACGACCAGTTCGAGGGTGGTCGCGGTCCGCTCGAGCAGGTCGGCCGTGAGCGACTCGAACAGCTCGCGCGTCACCGGCACGGTCATCGCCTTGCCGTTGTGGCGGCAGTGGATCTTCGTCTCGTGCTTGGTCGAGAGTTCGATCTTTGCCATGTCGCAGTCGTTGTGGAGGATCTGGATCGTCTGGAGCGATTCGCGCGGGTCGTCGCCGAAGCGTTCCTTGAACTGATCGCAGACGTACTCGACGAGGCGGTTGTTCCAGTCGACGCCGCCCAGTTCCACATCGCCGTCGGTGGCCAGCACCTGGAAATGGGTGGGCGTGTACTGGACCACCGTGACGTCGAAGGTGCCTCCGCCGAGGTCGTAGATCAGGGTGCGGCGGGGCTTGTCGGAACCCCGGCCGACGCCCAGTTCGCCTCGGTGCCACGCGTAGGTCAACGTGGCGGCGGTCGGCTCGTTGATGATGTCGATCACGTTGAAGCCCGCGATCCGGCCCGCATCTTCCGTGGCCTTGCGGCGCTGGTCGTTGAAGTAGTACGGCACGGTGATCACGGCATTGCCGATCGGGCCGATCCGCTTCTCGGCGTCCTGGCGGAGCTTCTTGAGAATCAGCGCGGAGAGGAACTCGGGCGTGATCGCGTGGCCGTCGAACACGCGGTTGTACTCGGCCACGCCCATGTACCGCTTGATCCACTGGACCACGCGCTCGGGGTCCTCGAGCGCGGCGCGGGCCCGGTTGGGACCGACGATCACGTGGCCGCGCTCCGTCAGCAGGATCATGCTGGCGGTCTCGACCTCGTCGTCCTCATTGGGCAAAGGAACGGGCTCGCCATCCGAGTTCAACTGAGCGATCGTGGAAAAGGTCGTTCCCAGATCGATCCCGACAGTCTGGCCTGGTTCAAAGTGCATGGCTACCGCTTCCCGACGGAGTTGAGGAGTTACTCTTCGATCACTTTCTTGATGAGCTGCACGAAGTGCGGGGCCTTCTTCGATTCGCTCAGCTCGTGCGCCTTCTTGTCCGCCTCCGCCCGCTGACTGTACTCGAACTGCGCCACCTGGACCAGGGCCTGGTTGAAAACGCCCCAGAAGGCCTTCAAGCGGACCTCCCGGGCAACCTTGGCGCGGCTCTTCCGGCGAACGGCCTTTTTGGGCTCCCGCCGCGCTTCCGCCTCCCCCTCTGCGGACTCCGCCTCCAAGCGCTCCAGGTCCTCGTCGTCCAGCCGTAGCTCCTTGCGGTTCAGAATCCTACGTGCCATCATGATACCTCGGAAGGGTGGAAGGGACGCGCTCGCCCGCACGCGCGACGGCCCAAGCGCGGCATGACCGCGGCAAGACTGCCCGGCAACCCCCCATGATAACCCAACGCGGTCCGCGTTGCCAGTGGGGGCAGACAGGGGAGAGCCGGCGCGCGGAGCCCCTCGGTCCGCGACGCCACCGAGGTTGGCGGGCCTCGCCGCGTGCCCGGCGCAGGCACACGGCCCGCTGGATTTCCCGCCGCGGGTCGGTTCGCCCGATGGTGCTGGGCACGTTCGCACTTTCGGCAGGCGAGCACCAACCCGGCGTCGAGGTCGTCGGAGCCAACGAGACGGCGGTCAAGGCGTCCATGTTCGGGCTGGACCGGGTGATTCTGGAGCCCAAGCGGTAGCCGGCCCCACCGACGCCCTATTGCCCAAGCGCCCAGACGAACACCACGGCGGCCACCGCCAGGCGGTACCAGCCGAACGGGGCCAGCGTGTGCCGGGCGAGGATGCGAAGGAAGAGCTTCACCGCCAGCCAGGCGCAAACGAACGACACCGCGAAGCCGATCGCGAAGAGCGGCACGTGCGCGGCCTCGAGGATCGGCAGACTCTTGTAGAGGTCGTAGAGCGTCGCGGCGGCCAGGACCGGCACCGCGGCGAAGAACGAGAACTCGGTGGCCGTCTTGCGGTCCACGCCGATCATCATCCCCCCGAGAATCGTCGAGCTGGAACGCGACATTCCGGGCCAAAGGGCCAGACACTGGAACAAGCCGATCGCCAGGGCGTCAAGCCACGAGATTGCATCGAGCGAGTCGCGGCGCGAAGGCCGATCCGAACGATGCTTCCACGCCTCGACCGCGAGGATCCACACGGCACCCACGGCCAGGCCGATCGCCACGGTCAACGGGTTGAACAGACGGTTCTTGATCTGCGTGTGGATGGCCAGCCCCAGCAACCCGGCCGGCAGCGTGGCCAGCACGAGCACGCGGATTCCACGAAGCCCCGAAAAGCCCCGATGGTCGCCGAGCCGTAAGAGCCCGGCGAACCGCCCCGGATAGGCTGCGACCACGGCGAGGATCGCCCCGAGCTGAATGAAGATCTCGAAGGTGTCGGCGACCTCTTTGCCCACGCGGCCTTCAAAGCCCAAAAGATGCCCCGACAGGATCAAGTGCCCGGTGGAAGAAACGGGAATATACTCGGTAAGCCCCTCGACGATGCCGAGGATCAGGGCGGAAAGGTAGTCGGTCAAGATGGGCATGGTGGGGTTGGGGTTAGGGGTTCAGGGCAATTCCCGCCGCATACGAACCCGAAGCGCCAGCGAGGGGCAAATCACACGCCAGCGAGGGCCGCACCAGCCGGCCACCGTGGCAAGGCAGGCGAGGCTCGAGCGCCGAGGGACGCTTGCTAGCGCGTGGGGTTAGTATGGCGTTCTTGCTGGCGCTTCGGGTTCGTATGAGCGGACCCTAGCCGAAAACGCTCCCGTGGGTTAGAATGATCTAAACACTTGCTTGAAACACCAGTTTGCCTGCCGCCCCATGACCGCCAAACACGACGAGACACGACGCCGGCTGCTGGAGGCAGCCGGCGAGGTCTTTGCCGACAAAGGATACCGCGCGGCAACCATCCGTGAGATTTGCCGCCGGGCGAAGGCTAACATCGCGGCCGTGAACTACTACTTTGGCGACAAACAGGGCCTGTATGTCGCTGTCGTGGGGTACGCGCATGGCAAGGAAGAGGGGCTTCCGCTCCCGGAGTGCGATTCGATTGCCCCTCCAGAGGATAGGTTGAGGGGATTCATCGAGCAAGTGCTTTCTACCCATTTTGAGGAGAAAGGCCCCCCCTGGCGGGCACGACTGATGATCCGTGAAATGGCCGAGCCCACCGAGGCCTGTGCCGCGTTGGTCGATGCCTATGTCCGACCGCGAGCAGAGTTGCTTCACGAGATTCTCGGCGAGTTGCTTCCGCCCGAGACCTCCGAAGCCGACCGACACCTGGTCGCCTTCAGCATCGTGGGGCAGTGTTTGTTCCATCGGGCTCGGAACCCCGTGGCCGAAATGCTGTCCAACGGCCTGTCGCGACAATTCGACGTGAAGCGACTGGCCGACCATATTACCCGCTTCACGCTCGCCGCCTTGGGCCGGGCCGAACCGATCGGCCGGTCCGTCGGCCGCTTCGGCGAGTCGGATCGTCGGGCGACTTTTTCCTCGGGGGCGGTGTCTCTGCTTGGCAATCCGCGTAGGGCGCCCACGCGCCGGGAGTGACCTGGTGGACCGATCTCAGCTCGCAGCGTTGGAACCTCGTTTGGAGCGCGACGGGGCGGGCATCCGCGTCGATCCGGGCCGAGACGGCACCGGACCCGGCCTGCGCGACCGGGTCGCGTCGCTCCGCTTGCCGCCGCAGATCACCGGTGCCTCGGGAGGAAGCCGCGCGGCATGGCTCCTCTGTCTGCTCTTCGCGGCGAGCACGGCCGTGCTGACCTATCTCGTCGCGGTGCGCATGCCGCCACGGGCCGCCGCCACCGACCAGATCGCGTCGCGCGAGGCCGTCGCCGACGCGCGGACGAGCCCCGCTTCGGACACCGCGACTCCCCGCGCGGCCGAGGCAACGGCCGCGGGCGGCCTGGTGCTCGACGCCAAAGGCTACATCATCCCCGCGCGGCAGATCCTTGTCAGTCCCGAGGTGAGCGGCCGGATTATCGAATTGAACGTGGTCGAAGGGAAGCGGGTGACCAAGGGCGAGGTGCTGGCGAGGCTTGATCCCAAGGACTTCCAGGACGATGTCGACCGCGCCCAGGCCGCGTTGGAGCTGGCGCAGCACCGCCTCTCGGAAATCGAGACGAGCCGGCCCGAGGAACTGGGCGCGGCCCAGGCCGAGCTGGCCGAGGCCGACGCCCAACGGTTCCAGCTCGAGGCCGAGTGGAAACGCGCCGAGGAGTTGCGGCGGCAGAACGTGGTGTCGATCCAGGACTACGAACTGGCCGAGAGCAAGTTCCGGGCGATGGATCAACGCGTCACGAAGCTCCGGTATGCCCTGAAGCTCATCGAAAGCTCGCGTGCGAAACGCATCGCCGCGGCCAAGGCCGAGGTCGGTCAGGCGAAGGCCGAGTTGAGCAAGGCCCAGTGGCGGTTGAGCAAGTGCACGATCGTCGCGCCGATCACGGGGACGATCCTCAAGAAGAACGCCGAAGAGGGGAATCTTGTCAACCCGATCGCCTTCAACGGGTCGTACAGCCTGTGCGACATGGCGAATCTGGCCGACCTCGAGGTCGAGATGTCGATTCCCGAGCGCGAGATTGCGAAGGTCTTTTGCGACCAGAAGTGCACGATTCGCTCGGAGGCGTATCCTGATCGCGTGTACGATGGCTTCGTATCGCGGCTGATGCCCATCGCCGACCGCGGCAAGGGCGCGGTGCCGGTCCGGGTGAAGGTGCTCGTTCCGCCGGAGGAGGAAGGCGTCTATCTCAAGCCCGAGATGGGGGCGATCGTGTCGTTCTATCGGGAGAAACGAAAGTAGGCCGGCGATGAGCAGCACGGGAACCGACGGGGCGATCGTCCGCGTGTCGGGCGTTCACAAGTTCTTCCGCCGGGGCAGCGAGCGGGTCGATGTGCTCAACGGCCTGACGCTCGAAGTGCCCGAGGGCGAGTTCCTCGGCCTGATGGGTCCCAGCGGATCGGGCAAGACGACCCTTTTGAACCTCATTGCGGGGCTCGACACGCCCAGCGAGGGCGATATCTGGGTCGGGGGCCGGCTCATCTCGAACATGTCCGAGGCCCAACTGGCCCGCTGGCGCACGCGGCACATCGGCTTCATCTTTCAATTCTACCACCTGCTGCCGGTGCTTTCGGCCTACGAGAATGTCGAGCTGCCGCTGTTGCTCTTGGGACTCTCGGCCTCGCAGCGCCGCAAGCAGGTGCTGACGGCCTTGGAGCTGGTGGGCCTCTCGGACCGCCTGCGGCATCGGCCGGGGCAGCTTTCGGGGGGGCAGCAGCAGCGCGTCGGGATCGCCCGAGCGATCGTCACCGATCCCACGTTGATCGTGGCCGACGAACCCACGGGCGACCTCGACGCCCGATCGGCCGAAGAAATCCTGAACCTCCTGTGCGAGATCCGGCAGACGCTTCAGAAAACGATCCTGTTGGTGACGCACGACCCCCGCGCCGCGGCCCGGGCCCACCGCATCCTCCACCTGGACAAAGGACTCCTGGTCGAACAAACCCCAAGCAGCCGCGTCGCGCCGTGACGCGGGAGCATCGCCTCGCGGCGTTCGCTGTCCGAGCGACCGGGCTGCGTCGAACCCATGAAGTTCCTGATCCTCATCGCCAAAAACCTCCGCCGGAACCTGCTCCGCACCGTGCTGACCGCGCTGGGCACGATGATGCTCGTGCTCGTGGTGACGCTCGTGTGGTCGGTGCTTTGGTTTCTCGACATGGCCACCGCCCGAAAAAGCGAGAACTTCAAGGCGATCGTCACCGAGAAATGGTCGGTGCCCAGCCGCCTGCCGTTTTCCTACGCGGCCACGCTGCGCGAGGGGGCAGCGCGCGGGCCGGGCGACATCAAGCCGTTGGACTGGATGACCTGGCAGTTCTACATCGCCTCGACGGACCCGTCGCCGCTGAAGATCACCATGGACAACATGGCGTTCGTCGTCGCCATCCATCCCGAGAAGGCGCTCACCATGCTCGAAGGCATGGATAGCCTTACGCCCGAGCAATGGGCCGAGATGGAACGAATCGTCGCCAAGGCCAAGACGAACCAGCAGGGCATCGTAATGGGTCGGACCCAACTGGCGCGCCTGGGCAAGCAGGTGGGCGACCGGATCAACCTCTACGGCCTGAGCAACTTCAAGGGCATCGACTTCGAGTTCGAGATCATTGGGGTGTTTCCGCCGGGACGCTACGACGGCCTGGCCGCCATGCACGTCGATTATTTCAACGCGCAGATGGACGCCTATGCGGCCAACCACAACGGGCGCAAGCACCCGCTGGCCGAGAGGAACCTCAACCTCGTCTGGCTCAAGGTGGCCGACGAAGCTTCGTTCAACCGCATCGCGGCCCAGATCGAGTCGGCGCCGTACTACAAGAATCCCCCGGTGAAGGTCGAGACGCTTTCGTCGGGGATCGGCACGTTCATGGAGTCGTTCCGCGACTTGCTCTGGGGCCTGCGCTGGGTGCTCAGCCCCGCGTGTCTGGTGACCCTCTCGTTGGTGATCGCCACGGCGATCAGCATCAGCGTGCGCGAGCGGCAGCTCGAGTTCGCCGTGCTGAAGGTGCTCGGGTTCCAGCCCTGGCAGATCATGCTCTTGGTGGTGGGCGAGGCTTTGGCCCTGGGCATCGGCGCTGGCCTGGCCACCTCGATCGGCTTGTACGCCCTGGTCAACTGGGGGCTCGAGGGGATTCGCTTTCCCATCGGGTTCTTCGAAACCTTCTTCATTCCGAAGACCGCGGTGCTGGTGGGCACGGCGATCGGGGCCCTGACCGCCCTGGCCGGAAGCGTGCTGCCGGCCTGGTCGGCCCGGAGCGTCAAGGTGGCCGACGTGTTCGCAAAAGTCGCGTAACGAGCAAGGCGAGGCCATGGCGAACATCGTCCAGGAACTGTGGAACGGCGGGGCCGGCACGGTCGTCTTCCTGCTGGTCGTCTCGGCCGAGGCGATCCTCATGCTCTTGGCCGCCGGCCGCGTGCCGCTGGTCTACAGCCTGCGCAACCTTGCCGTGCGATGGAAGACCACCGTCATGACCGCCTTGGCGTTCACGTTGGTGATCGCCGTCTTGACCGTGATGCTGGCCTTTGTCACGGGGATGCGGCGTCTGACCCAGGGGACGGGCGAGCCGGGCAACGTGATCGTGCTGGCCGAAGGAAACACCGACGAGACGTTCAGCAACCTTCCGGTCGGCGATCTGACCGACATCGAGCAGCAGGCGGCCGTGGCGCGCGATCCGCGCGGACGCCCTCTGGCCAGCCGCGAGTGCTACATGGTTGTCAACCAGCCGTTCCCCGACGCGCCGCCGGGCAAGCCCAAGCGGCGGTTCCTCCAGGTCCGGGGCATCGACGATGCGCCGCTGGCCGCCGCGGTGCACAACCTCGCGCTGGCGGCCGGGGCGTGGTTCTCGCCGGCCGGCGTCGAAGAGATCCCGTTGCCCAACGGCCAGCGCGTCACGGTCGTCCAAGGCGTCTTGGGCCAAGGGATTGCGGAGGAACTGGGCCAGGCCCGAAGCGACGCGGACCGCGCCGCCGCCCGAAATCCCCATCGGCTCGAAGTGGGCGACCTGTTCGCGCTGGGCGAACGGACGTGGATCGTCACGGGCATTATGGATTCCGAGGCCACGACCTTCAACTCGGAAATCTGGGCCAAGCGCACGGTGGCCGGCCCCATGGTCGGCAAACAGGGGTACACCACGCTTGTCGTGCGCACGGCCGGCCCGGCCGCGGCCCGCCGTTTCAAGGACTTCCTCGAACGCGACTACGACAAGGCCAAGGTCAAGGCCTTCGTCGAGACCGAGTACTACACCGATCTATCGCAGACGACCGACCAGTTCCTCTTCGCCATCGCCGTGGTGACGTTCTTCATCGCCATCGGCGGCATGTTCGGCGTGATGAACACGATGTTCGCCGCCGTCAGCCAGCGACGGCAGGATATCGGCGTCCTCCGCCTGTTGGGCTACGGCCGCCGGCAGATCCTCATTTCGTTCCTGCTCGAGTCGCTGGTCATCGCGCTGTTGGGCGGACTGTTGGGTTGCGGCGTGGGTCTGCTGGCCGACGGCTGGTCGGCCACGAGCGTCATCACCGGACACGCCGGCGGCGGCAAGTTCGTGGTGTTCCGCCTGGTGGTCGACGCCCAGATCCTCGGGGTGGGCTTGCTCTTGTCGCTGGTGATGGGCGCTCTGGGCGGTCTCGTGCCCGCCTGGTCCGCCATGCGACTGCGCCCTCTGGAGGCGCTGCGATAGGAAAACCATGCCGCTTGCTCATTGGTCGCGGGCGAACGTCGGCGTAAAGGGCGATCCGGGCAGCCCCCTGCAACCCCAACCACGTGGTGGCGACCTCCAACCGCTCGCGGTAGAATAGGCCAGAGGAACCGGCCGACCCAAGTACCCGAGCTGAGACGATGAAAGCCGTGATCCCCGACGTGCCGCCGTTCGTTGTCGATGGGTGTCGGCGCACCGGCGCGGATCGGCCTGCCGGAGGACTGATCGTGAAACCCGCCCTGTTCCCGTTACGGTTCGTGGTGGCGCTGGCTGTGTTCGGTTTGCGTTGCGAGGTCGTGGTCGGCGCGCCGGAGGTGGGCCAGGCCCAGGTCCGAATCGCCGGCACGCAGGCCGTTGCGTCGAGCCCCTCGGCGTTCGGTTTTCTTTTTCTGTTTTGCGACGCGGGCTCGCAAGTGGCGATGATGGGCCGTACGCCGGGCTGCGTCGTCAGCGCGGTCGCGCCGGAAACCGTCGAGATCGCGATTCCCGTGACCGGCGTGGACGGGCCGGCCACGGTGATCGCCGAGGCGGTCGCACTCGGCCCGCTGCCGGTCGAGGTGGCCGTGTCGTTCGTCGACCCGGTGGCGTGGAAGACGCTTGCGCCGGCCGAAAAGGCCGAGTTGCGCGCCACGGTGCAGGCCGCGTCCCACGGCCTGATGGTTCGCCTGCACACGCGCGCCAGCGCAGGATCTCCTGATGTCGCGGCGGTCCAGTGGCGCCGCCTGCGCCTCGCGCAGGGCGGCACGTCGATCGACATCCCCGTGGCGGCGTCGCCTGGCGACTCCAACCGGTTTCCCCCACCCCTATTGCCGCCCTACCATTCGGCCATCGAAGAGGCGATGATCGCATGGGATTGGCGCATGCAGGATGGCCTCGGGACCGAGCGGGCCCCGAGCACGTATGCCGCCGCCATCGCGAAGGTGCTCGACCGGGGCGATGCCCTGGTGCGCGACCTCCAGGCGGCCGGGGTGCGGCTCGACGACGCGGCCCGATGGCAAGCGTTGCGCCAGCGGCTCGAACGGCTTGCGGGGGCCGGCACGATCGAAGGCCCCGAGGGCGAGGCGCTGTGGCGCGAGGCCCACGTGCTCCGTCGCCGGATCGCCCTGGCCAATCCGTTGGCCCAGACCGGGCCCCTCGTCTTCGTCAAGCAGGCGCCGAGCCTGTTCAGCCACCAGTTGACCCAGTACAACGGCAACTGCGCGCGGCCGGGCGGAGGGGTGTTCGTGCTCGACGAGCCTGGCCGGTCGATGCGCTGCCGGCAGCTCGCTGCGGGCAAACTGCCCGTGGGGACGTATCAGTTCCCCGAGGTCTCGTACGACGGCCGTCGCATTCTGTTTGCCTACTGCCATGTCGAGACGGTGCCGCCTGACCGCGAGCGGCACCTCGGCAAGTTCTTCCACCTCTACGAGATGGAGGCCGACGGCTCGAACCTCCGCCAGCTTACCGACGGGCCGTACGACGACTTCGCCGCGCGGTACTTGCCCGACGGAAAGATCGTTTTCGTCTCGACCCGGCGCGGCGGGTTTCACCGTTGCGGGCAGGGGCCTTGCCCGGTCCACACCCTGGCGTTGTGCAACGCCGATGGCTCCGATCCGCACCCGATCTCGTTCCACGAGACGCACGAGTGGGATCCCTCGGTGCTCCACGACGGCCGCGTGATCTACACCCGGTGGGATTACGTGGACCGCAACGCGGTCTTCTACCAGCAACTGTGGAGCGTGCGGCCCGACGGCACCGATGTGCGAATCTTCTACGGCAACAACACGTTGAACCCCGTGGGGGTCTGGGAGGCTCGTGCGGTGCCGGGCTCGCATCGGGTGATGGCCACCGCGGCCGCCCATCACGCGATGACCGCCGGCTCGATCATCCTGCTCGACGTGACCAAGGGGGTCGACGGGCCGGAGCCGATCACGCGCCTGACGCCCGACGCCTTGTTCCCCGAAAGCGAGATGCCGGTGATTCGCGGCGATGGGCGTCCTATCTGGCACAATCCCGTGGGCGTGCACCAGCGGCCCGCGCCCATGCCCGAGCACGATCGCTGGCCCGGACACTGCTACAAGAGCCCCTACCCGCTCTCCGAAACCTACTTCCTCGCGGCCTACAGTTTCGATCGGCTGGTGGGCGAGCCGGATCCGGGCCGGGCGAACCTGTTCGGCATCTACCTGATCGACCGGTTCGGCAACAAGGAGCTGCTGTACCGCGATCTGAACCTCGGGAGCCTCTGGCCACAGCCGCTTCGGGCGCGGCCCACGCCGCCGGTGCTCCCCACGGTGGCGCACGCCTCGGAAAGCAAGGAAGGGATGTTCGTCCTCCAGGACGTGTACCGCAGTTGGCCCGAGTTGCCTAAGGGCTGCATCAAGCGGCTCCGCGTGGTGCAGGTATTGCCCAAGAGCACCTGGCACGCGAACCAGCCGACCGTGGGACTGGCGAACATCTCGCCGGGCCGGCAGGTGCTCGGCACGGTGCCGGTCGAGGCGGACGGTTCGGCTTATTTTCGCGCGCCGGCGGGCGTGGCGCTGGCGTTCCAAGCCCTCGACGAGCGCGGCGAGGCCGTGCAGATGATGCGGAGCGTGACGTACCTCCAACCGGGCGAGACCACCTCGTGCGTGGGGTGCCACGAGCCGCGCAGCGCTGCCCCGGCGCCTCGCCCGGCCGCGCTGGCCATCGCGCGCGAGCCTTCGGCCATCACGCCGGGTCCCGACGGCTCGAACCCGTTCTCGTACCCGATCCTCGTCCAGCCGGTGCTCGATCGGCGCTGCGTTTCGTGCCATAGCCCCGAGAAGCCCGAGGGCAAGGTCATTCTCACCGGCCAGCCGCAAGGTCGCTACACGGTCTCGTACAACGCCCTGGCCCCGCGCGTGCCGTATTCCGATTGGGCGGGCAAGCCGGGCGACTTCCGCCTGGTCAACAGCGAGCCGGTGACGCGGCCCGGCTTCTTCGGTGCCCGCGGGTCGAGCCTGATGAAGCTCATTCGGCAAGGCCACTACGACGTGCAGCTTACGCCCGAGGAGAATGAGCGGCTGGTGACGTGGATGGACACGAACGCCTTGTTCTACGGCACGTTCGACCCGGCCGACCAGGCCCGCCAGCAGCGCGGCGAGCGGATCGCCGGACCGAAGCTCCAGTGACGACCCCGGCGGCAAAGGCCCTGCGGGAACTGCCTTTCCGTCCGCCGGCCGCGCCGCACCGAGCGGTCCGAGCCCGCGAACCCGGGCCGGTCGCTACGTCCACAGTTCCACCTCCATCCGGAGGATCTCACGCTTCCAGCCGGGCTCGTGGACTGGCCACCCCCGGATCGTGTGCGGCCCGGTCCTGGCCGCACGGGGTCGGGCCAGC
>DYLT01000140.1:12240-13035 GCA_020721945.1 Blastopirellula marina | reverse complement strand
GTGCGCGCACGTGCCGCTGTACGCGGTTTGCGTGGGTGCAGAGCACCCACCCTACAGCCGAGCGTCGTGGACACCCCTCGCACGGGAAATCGGGAGAACCATGCTTTTCGGGTTGATTTTTTCGCCGATTCCGCCGATAACTCCGCCGCACTCGTCCCATGGGGCCTGTGAACGCCTGGTCTTTTTGCCAAGGAAGACACGCCTGTGAAGCTGCGCAGTCGTTGGGTGATGCGCCTGGCAGCGTGTCTTGGCGCAACGACGATTCGGGCATGGATGGGGACGGTACGGTATCGCGTGATCTCGGCGGATCAACGTCGCCATCCGACGGATCCCGCCGTGGAACGGTTCATCTACGCCTTCTGGCATGAATCGCTCTTGGCACCGGCGAAGATCAAGACGCGCGTCCGAGTTTTGGTAAGCCAAAGTGCCGACGGCGAGTTCATCGCCTTGGTTTGCAGGCACTTGGGGATCGGCGTGGTGCGCGGCTCGACCACCCGCGGCGGCGCCAAGGGCCTGCTGGACTTCTTGCGCGAGGGCCGCGAGGCGCACCTGGCGATCACGCCCGATGGCCCGCGCGGACCACGGCGGCAGGTCAAGCCGGGCGTGGCGTTCCTGGCCTCGCACACCGGCTTGCCGGTGGTACCGGTGGGCGTCGGTTTCACCCGGGCCTGGCGAGCGGGAAGTTGGGATCGCTTCGCCATCCCGCACCCGTTCAGCACGTTGGTGGGCGTGCTGGGCGAGCCGATCGCCGTGCCTCTTGGCCTGGACGCGGGCGGACTGGAGGCCCATCGGCGG
>DYLT01000140.1:0-12216 GCA_020721945.1 Blastopirellula marina | reverse complement strand
GCCATGCTGGCCGCGACCGAAGCCGCCGAGACCTGGGCCGGGCAACTCGGCCGGCGATGTCCCCGCGATGTTTCCATGGCGCGCCCGTCCCTGAACCCTGTACTCAAGAGGAGTGCCTAAGCCATGCAGCGAAAGGAATTGGCCAGCATCCTGCTGGAACTGCTCGAGGACGAAACCGGGGAGACCTACCCCGATCTCGACGAGTCGGCCGATCTGCGCAAGGGTCTGAACCTCGATTCCCTGGACATGGTCAGCCTGATTCTTCACATCGAGAACCGCTTGAAGATCGAAATCAACACCGACGAGTTGAACCGCGCCGCCACTGTGGGGGACTTGCTCGATCTGCTCGAAAGGAACCTCGCCCAAGAGGGCGAGCAGAAGGCCGCTTGAGGCCGGCCGTTTTCGGGAAAGCCACCGTTGGGTCTTGGCCCTAGGAACGCTTGGCGGATGCGAAGCCTTGGACTTCGCACGGGCCTCGCAAAGGCGCGGGGACTTGATGCTTGGGAAGGAACCGTCCATGTCTTTCTTAGCCACGCCTACGCCTTGCCCGCACGACGCCACGTACACCTGCGGCGTGGTGGCGCACGCCGTGGTGGAATCCACGCTGACCGGCCTGGCGACGCTGCGCGAGGTGTCGGGTCGCGTGGCTGGCCGTGACATCCCCCCGCGTTTTCTCCGTTACGCCGACGAGCAAACGGTCGTCGGACTGACCGCGGTGCTTCGGGCCATCGAGCAATTCGGCGGCGAGGTCCCGTGCTTCGACGAGTGGGGCGTGGTGGCGGCGCCGCGGTTTCCCGGTCGCATCGGTGGGGCGGCTGCCCAAGTCAAGTACCGCCAAGGCGGGCCCTCGACGATTTCGCCCCACGTCATTCCCCAGTGTTCGCTCCATTCGCTGTCCAGCGCGATCAGCATCGCCCTGGCCATGCGCGGTCCGAACCTGGGCGTCGGCGGCGGACCGGAGGCCTTGGCCGAGGGGTTTGCCGCGGCGGCGGGCTTTCTCAGTGGCGGCATGGTTCCCGGGCTGTGGCTGGTCTTGACCGGTTGGGATCCCGAAGCCGCGCCCGACGGACACGGCGCGATCACCAACGAGGCCATCGGTCGGGGCGTGGCCTTGGCCTTGATCCCGGGCCATCGGCCGACGGATCTCCTCCAATGGACGATCACCCCGTGGGGCGATCTCGCCGGCGGCCCCGCGGACCAACCCGACGACGCCGCGCCGGCCGCCCGTCTGACCGCGCTGGCCCAATGGCTTGTCGGCGACACCGACCCAGCCCGTGCCGCGCGGTGGTCGTGCGGTCTGCCCTGGGGTGGCCGGATTGAACTGGCCCGGCGGGCCGAGTCCCCCGTGTGCCGTGTGACTTCCTATCGCCTATGGAAAGCGGCCTGAGCATGACGCGCGTGTGGATTACCGGTGTGGGAGCGGCGACGCCCCTGGGCCACGAGTTTACCGTTTTCGCCGACAACCTGCTGGCGGGTCGATCGGGCGTGGCGGCGGAGGCGATTTCAGGCGACGGCCAGGGGCCACCCCAGTTTGTCGCCAGGGTACGAGATATCCCCGTTCCGCCGACCTTCCACCCCGGCAGGTTCCAAACGCGCGACCGGCTCGAACAGCTTGTCTTGAGCTGTGCGGGCCGTGCGTTGGCCGATGCCGGCTTGCTCGAGGCCCGCGGCGCACGGCGCATCGGCCTGGTTTTGGGCTTGGGGGCCGAGCACCTGCGGCTTTGGGAACAGGACTTTCTCGCGGGCGGGACCCGCGTGTTCGACCCGGGCCTCGACACGCCCTCGCTGGTTCACCGCGTCCATCGCGACTTGGCGCTCGTTGGACCGGCGACGGCGGTAGCTGCCGCGTGCGCCAGCGGGGCGTTCGCTCTGGCCCTGGCGCGCCGATGGGTGCACGAAGGCTGGGCCGAACTCTGCCTGGCTGGCAGCGCCGATCTGGTCACGCCCATGGCGTATGCCGGGTTCCGCAACCTTCGGGCGCTGTCGCGCCGCGACGAGTCGCCAGCGGCCGCGTCGCGTCCCTTTGACCGCGACCGCGATGGATTCGTCATGGGCGAGGGCGGGGCCGTGTTCGTCCTCGAACCGGAACACCTCGCCCGGCGCCGCGGCGCGCGGCCGTATGGCGAACTGGCGGGTTTCGGCGCCAGCAGCGACGCCTCGCACATGGTGATTCCTAGTTCCGACCCGGAACCCGCGTGCCGTGCCGTGGAGCGGGCCTTGGAGGATGCCGGCATCGATCCCGACGAAGTCGATTATGTCAACGCGCACGCGGCCGGCACTCCGGTGGGCGACCGGGCCGAGTCGCACGCCTTGCGCCGTGCCTTGGGCGCGTCGGTCGAGCGGGTTCCCGTCAGCTCGACCAAGAGCATGACCGGACATCTACTCAGCGGCGCCGCGGCGGTCGAAGCGTTGGCCTGCCTGGTGGCACTGGATCGCCAGGCGGTCCCGCCGACCATCAATCTCGACCACCCGGATCCCGAGTGCGCGCTATGCCACGTGCCCCATGAGGCCCGCCCGCATCGCGTGCGCGTCGCCGTGTCGAACTCGTTCGGCTTTGGCGGCAGCAACACCTGCCTGGTGCTCAAGGCGGCCTAGTAGTCGTAGTGTGGGTGCTCTGCACCCACGCGCATTGCCGGTCCCCAGGGCGACGACGGTCAGAGACGGGTCATTGCTGCTTTGGCCCCTCGTTGCCCTGGGGTTCGTCCTGCCGGGCCTTGAACAGGTGCAACATGCGGTGGGTAATAGCAAAGCCGCCGATCACGTTGAATGCCGCCGCGACCAGCGCGACGGCCCCCAGTCCGCGCTGCCAGACCGAGAGGTCTTCCGCGAACAAGACCAGCCCTCCGAGCACCGTGACCGCCGAAATGGCGTTGGTCATCGACATCAGCGGGGTGTGCAGTCGGTTGGGAACGCGCGCAATCAGCACGTATCCCACCGCGAACGAACCCGCGAACACCGCCAGCATGACCGCCAGACCGCTCATCGTCACGGGGCTCCGTGGCCGCCGGGCTCCCGCCCACGCTGAATCGCCTTGAGCGTCCCCGCGTGGACGACCTTCCCGCCGCGCGTGACCAGCGAGGACCGCACGATCTCGTCGTCGAAATCGGGGTTCTCGAGTCCTCGCTTGAACAGGTTCTGAACATAGCGCAGCACATTGTGGGCGTACAGCCAGCTCGCGTGGACCGGCATCGCGCCCGGGATGTTCCACGTGCCGCAGACAAGCACCGAGCCGAAGGTCCGCTCCTCGCCGGGCTCGGTGACCTCGCAGTTGCCTCCTTGATCGACGGACACATCGACGATCACCGCGCCCGGCTTCATGCGGCCGACCAGGTCGCGGGTCACCAGAACGGGGGCGACCTCCCCGGGCACCAGCGCGCTGAGAATGACGATGTCCGCCTCCGCGATCCAGGGCGCCAGGGCGTCGCGCTCTTTCTGAAGCCAGTCGTCGGGCAGGGCCTTGGCGTAGCCGCCCTCGCCGTGCGCCAGCTCGATCGGCACCTCGAACCCGACCACGCCGACACCGAGGCTCTCGGCCGCTTTGCGGGCTTCGTGGCGGATATCCACGGCCTGTACCGTGCCTCCCAGACGCTTCGCTGTGGCGACCGCCTGCAACCCGACCACGCCCGCCCCCACCACGAGGACCTTGGCGGCCTTGAGGGTCCCCAACGGGGTGCCGATCGTGGGAACCAACCGGGGGAGCCGGTTCGCGGCGATCAGCACCGCCTTGTAGCCGCTGATGGTGCTCATCGAAGTCAACGCGTCCATGGGCTGGGCCCGGGATATCCGCGGAATGCTGTCCATGGTCAGCGCGGTGATGTGGCGCCGCCGCAGGATCTCGATCGTGGCGTGGTTGGCCGGGGCGGCCGGGTGCAAGAACGCGATCAGCATCGCGCCTTCGCGGATCAACTCGGCCTCGTGTTTGCCGGCCTGCGGGTGCAACCACGGCTGCTTGACTTTCAGGATGAGGTCCGCCTGGGTGTAGATGTCCGTCGCGTCGTGCACGATTTCGCCACCGGCCTGCCGGTATTCGTCGTCGCTGCGCAGCGCACCCGTCCCGGACGCGGTCTCGACCAGCACCCGGAACCCCATCGCCCGGTACTGGGACACCGTTTCCGGCAGTGCCGCCACCCGGGCCTCATCCCGGAGGATCTCCTTGGGAATGCCAATGATCATGGCTCACCTCGCGTGCTAAAGCCGTCCGCAGCAAGGCCGTCGCCGCCCTGCCGTTGGGCCAATCCGACGGCGTTGGCTTGCCAAGTCGGTCGTCGTCCTCCCGGCATGCCTTCCCACGGTTGCCCATCAGGATCGTTCGTCGGGGGGCGGACCGCTGGGCCCCAGGTTCGTGTACAGCCGCTCGGCCAGATACCCGCAGCCCACGCCGACCACGATGCCGCCGTGCAAGCCGCAAACAGGGCGCCCATCATAACCCATTGCACGCGCAGTTGCCGCAGCTCGGACTCAGTCATGGCCGGGCGCCTCCATGACGAAGTGCTTTTCGAGCGTGTGCCGGGCCGCGGAGTACGTGCGCGCGGGAACGGGAAGATGGCCCGCGACCTCGAGGTCCTCGGGATCGAGAACCACCTCGTTGAACTCGACGATGACCGCGGTGGCCATGACGAGCATCGAGACCGCGAGGTTGGCCAAGGCGAAGAAGAACCCGTCGACCCGCGCGTAGAGAATCACCCCCATCGCGAAACCCAAGAGCAGGTTCTGGCCGACGACCCAGAACAGCGGCGCGAGCCACGCCTTGGGTCCGCTCCGCGTTGCCCGGCCGAACTGCTGGTTGCGGAAGTCGGTCAGAAGGTACGCGTGCAAGAGGGCACAAGACGCGCGGGGCTCGATGCCGGCCCATCGCAAGGCGCGGTCGATCCAGGGGCCATCGGCCGAAAGGCGGTTCGCGCTGATCGTCGGCGCCTCTCCTTGGCCGTGCCGCGGGGAGGGCGTTGGCACGTCGTGCCGGGGCGAGGGCGCGCCAGGCGAAGCACGGCCTGCCGCGTCCCGGTCGTGCTGCACCGCGTCCAACAGGGCCTCGGCCAGCTCCTTCGTGTCGTCGCCGCCGGTCAGCGAGCGAAAGACCGTCTCGAGGGTGTCGCGTTGCGACGACGCCATCAACGCGGCGGGCGACCCATCGGCTACTATCTGCCCCTGGTCGAGAATGATCACGCGATCGCACAATCGCTCGACCACGTCGAGCATGTGCGAGCAGTACAGCACCGTCTTGCCGCGGTCGGCAAAATCGCGCACCAGATCCTTGATGGTCCGCGCCGCGTTCGCGTCGAGGCCCGACAGCGGCTCGTCGAATAACAGCACCTCGGGATCGTGAAGCACGGCGGCCGAGATGACCACCTTCTGGCGCATCCCCTTCGAGAGCGTGGCGAGACGCTGGTCCTGGGCGTCTAGGATCTTGAACAGGCTCAAGAGCCGCTTGGACCGTTCGGCGATCTCGGGCGGATCCAGCCTGTGGAGCGCGCCGACCAGCGCCAGGTACTCGTTGACGCCGAGCATGGGGTACACGGCGCCAGTCTCGGGGACGTAGCCGATGCACCGCTTGACCTCCAGGGGCTGCTCGCCGACCTCGAAGCCGGCCACCACGGCCCGGCCCGAGGTCGGGCGTAACACGCCGGTGAGGATCTTCACCGTGGTCGACTTGCCGGCCCCGTTGGGCCCGAGATACCCGCACACCTGGCCCGAAGGAATCTCGAAGCGGACCGACCTCAGGGCTTCTTTGGTCCCATAGACCTTCACGAGGTCGTGCACTTGGATCATGCGGACCCTTCCCCGCTCGCGGTCAAGGCAACGCGGAACCGGCCGCCACTTCAGAACGGGTCATTGTAGACCGTCGTGGGGAGCCGCGTCAATCGAGCGTCCGATGGCGCGCCAGCGCGACCGCCCTCGGTCGCGCCGGCGGCCTGGCCGTACCCGGCCGACGTAGCATTCGGCATGCACGTCGCCTGGCGCTTTGCCTTGGCGCTTTCGTCTTGCACGGGGCTTGCCTCGCCGTTATCGTGGCGACAGGGAAACACGGCGGAGCTATTCCGCTGGAAAGTGCCTTCTGGAAGAGATCGCCATGTTTCGTCTGCACCACGTCGCCCGATGCGCTGTGCTGGCCGTGAGTTTCCTGGGGGCCTTCGAGGCTCGCGCGGAATGGCCGCCGGGCGAGATGGTTCGGGCCGATTGGTACTTCCGCGAATCGCTGCCAGCCATCCGCGCCTGGGAAACGGTGTTGGAGCAATGGGAGAAGACCAGTCCGCCCCGACCGGCGACGCCCGTGTTCCCCGTGCCGGCAAACGGCGAGGCGGTCGAGTGGCCCAACCCGATCCCGCGGTTGCTCTTGCCGCTGGAAGATCGCGCGCAGCGCGTTTCGGTGCGCTGGATCGACGGCCGGATCGAGGCGCGGCGGCTGGGCACCCCGGGGGTAACGAAGCGCGAGGTGTTCAAGCCGGGCGAGACGGTCCAGGGCTACAAACACTTCGGCGGTGGCGGCAAGGACCAGTGGTACCATGCGTACCACCGCCGGTTCGACCGGCTGACGGCGTTCCTTCCCAAGCCTGCCCCGCTGGCCGTGCAGATCGCTGCTCCGCTTGATCTCCGGCGCGGAAGCAACGAGTTGTCCTTGACGCTGCGCAACGTCTCCGGCGGGCCGTTGGCGCTGGGCGTGCGTCTGGAGTTTTACGCGCCGCAGCAGGCGCGGGAGTGCGGCCGGCAGGCGGTGTCGCTGGTCGCCGGGACCTCGCAGACGTTGCGGTTTCCCGTCCAACTCGATACGGAGGGGGGCGGGTTGCTCGTGGTGGCGATCGACGGGGCGGGCGAGGCGTTTTGGATCCCGCTGTTGACCCATGTCGAAGACCTCTCGGCCCTGCTCCAGAGCGTCGAGCAGATGCTGGCCGATGTGCCCGACGCCGCGGCCGCACCGCGTCTCGCGTCGCTGCGGCGGCGCCGCGCGTCGGCCGGCACCGACTGGCGGTCGCTATTCGAGGAGGCCAGCCGCCTGCGCGACGAGTTGCTCTTACGCCGGATCCGGTTGGACGCGATCTTGTTCGTCAAACGCAAGCCGTATTTCTCCGAGCAGCCCTTCATGGACGCCCATCACCTGTTCAACCGGCCCGGCGGAGGCATCTACCGCCTTTCGCCGGTCCGGCCCGACGGCAAGGTGACGCCGGTGGTCGATTCGCTCGGCGAGGGCGTGTACCGCGACCTGTGTCTGGACTGGGACGCCCGGCGGTTCTTATTCGCGTTCGGCAATGGGTCGGACCGCTGGGATGGCGGCCCAAGCTACCACCTTTTCGAGGCCGGCCTCGACGGCTCGGGGCTGCGGCAGATGACCACGGGACCCAAGAACGACTGCGAGCCGTTCTACCTGGCCGACGGGCAGATTGGGTTCACCTCCGACCGGTCCGAGCATTTCGTCATGTGCGGCGGCAACCGCCACTCGCCCACGCTCTTCGTCGCCAATCGCGATGGCTCGAACGTGCGGCAACTCAGCTTCAACGTGTTCAACGACTTCAATCCGACGATGCTGCCCGACGGCCGCATCCTCTATAGCCGCTGGGAATACAACGAGCGGTCGGTCACGTCGCTCCACAATCCGTTCACGATGAACCCCGACGGCACGATGGTGCAGCCGTACTACGGCAACGCGACGATCCGGCCCAACGTGATCATGTTCCCCCGGCCCGTGCCCGGCAGCACCAAGGTGATGGCCTTGTTCACCGCGCATCACGGGCAGACGCACGGCTCGGTGGGCCTGATCGACGTGCGCCGGGGGATCGACGGCGATGGGCCCCTGGAAATCCTCACGCCCAACGTGCCGGTCACCGGCGAGAAGGCCGAGGACAGCCGCTATGGCTGGTTCAGCGACCCCTGGCCGCTGGCCGAGGACCTCTTTCTCTGCTCGTACACGCCCACGGTGCTGCCGTGGCTCGAGAAGAGCTGGGCCCTCTACGTATCGGATCGGCACGGCAATCTGGCCCTGGTGTACCGCGACCCGGCGATCTCATGTGCCGAGCCCGTGCCGATCGTGCCGCGCCGGGTGCCGCACGTGCGGCCGTCGGCACCGCCGGGCACCGGCGCCACGGATGCCGAGGCCACGCTCCTGGTGACCGACGTGTACCAGGGGCTGACCGGCGTGCCGCGGGGAACCGCCCGCTACCTGCGCGTGCTCGAAGACGTGCCGCGCAAGAGCGTGCCCGAGGGCGGCGTGATTACCACGTCGGGTACCCTGATCTTCACGATCAAGCGGGTGTTGGGCACCGTACCGGTCGAGGCCGACGGGTCGGCCCAGTTCGTCGTTCCCGCCAACCGCAACGTGTACTTCGAGGTGCTCGACCAGGACTTCGAGGAGATCCAGCGGATGCGGAGCGTGGTCTGCCTGAAGCCGGGCGAAGCGCGGAGCTGCATCGGCTGCCACGAACGCCGCAGTCTGGCCCCTTCGCTGCCCGCTTTTTCAGGCGGAAGGGGGAGCGGTGCTGCGGGGGGCAATCCGCCAATCCACAACCGCGTTGGGGCCGCGCGCCCGGTGCTGGCCGCCGGCCGTCCGGCCAGCCGTCCCGTGCCGCCGCCTTGGGGAACCGCAACCGTCAGTTTCCTTCGCGACATCCAGCCGCTGGTCAACGCGAAGTGCATGGCCTGCCACGCTTACGACCGCGGGGCCAACGGCGTGATCCTGACCGACGATCTGACCGACCGATTCACGATCGCCTACGAGGAGTTGCTTCCCTACCTGACCGTGGCGGTCTCGAACCGCTGGGACCACCCCGACGACGTGCTCCCGCGGCCGCCGTACACCTACGGCTCGAAGGTCTCGCCCTTGACGAAGCTTTTGCGGGCCGGCCACCACGGCGTGGAACTGTCGCCCGAGGAGTGGCAGCGGCTTTTGACGTGGATCGACTGCAACGGCGTGTACTACGATCGCTACGAGACGCGGCACTATCCCGACCGCCGCATCTTCGCCGGCGCCGTGCGCGGGGCGATCGAGAAGGTCGTCGAGCGGCGGTGCGCGGGCTGCCACGGCAAGGACGACGGCCGGCACGACACCTGGTGGCTGAGCCTCAACCGCCACGACGTTCGCCAAAGCCGCATGCTCGCCGCCCCCCTGGCCCGCACGGCCGGCGGCTGGGGGCGGTGCGAGCCGGCCGTCTTCGCCGATACCCGGGACCCCGACTACCAAGCCTTACGGGCGGCGATCGGGTCGTTGGCCGATCGCCTCGAGAAGAACCCGCGCGAAGACCTGCTCTCGATTCGCGGCACCGAGGCCCAGTCGCAGCGGGTGGTCCTGCCCTCGCCGCCACCTCCGAGCCCCCGCGCCGACGAGCCGGTTCCGGCAGGCATGGTCTACCTGAGCGATCTTCCCTGGGAGTCCGGCCGCGCTGGCTGGAGCCCCAACCAGGACGGCCTGCCGCGTCGCGACAAGACCATCGAGAACCAGGCGATGCGCGTGGGCAAGCGCAGGCACCCCAGGGGTCTCGGCACGCATGCCCCCTCGGAGATCGTCTATGCCCTGGACGGCAAGTACGCCCGTTTCTTGGCCACGGTGAGCCCCGGCGAACCCGGCGGAACGGTCGCGTTCCAGGTCTTCGGCGACGACGCCAAGCTCTTCGACAGCGGCGTGATGCGTTTCGGCCAGTCGAAAGAGGTCGATGTGCCGGTCGCGGGCGTGCGCCGGCTCCGCCTCGTGGTGACCGATGGCGGGGACGGCTACCTCCGCGACTGCGCCAACTGGGCCTCGGCCCGCGTACAAAAGCCCTGAACGCTCGGACCACCTCGCCGGACGCCCGCGCGACCGCCAAGGGCGAGCCTGCGGGGCGCCTTCGGCCGCGCTCACGGGGCGAAGTACTCGAAGAAGACCTCGCGCAGTTGGCGGCCGAAGGTCTGCCACGCTTCGGCCGACGGGGGTTGTCGCAGCCCCGCCACCCAGTTGCAGTTCAGCTCGAGGATGCACGCGTCGATGCCGAAGCGTTCGACAAGCCCCTCGCCAAGCGTGCCCGGGTTGCGGTACGTGCCGCCGGTGCTTCCCTCGGTGAACCACGTGTGCTTGCGCAGCAATGCCTCGAGCCGCTTCATGCGTTCGAGATAGCGCGGGAGGTGCTCGACCGCGGGCCGCGAGACGTGCAACCGGCCGCTCTCGTCGTTGTGGAGGTCGATCGCCAGCTCGGGCGCCTTGCCCGCGGCGCGCATGCGATGGAGCCACGTTTCCAGGGCGTGGTTTTCCGGGGCAAACTTGGGATCGGCAGGCCGATCCCAATCGCGATTGAGGTCCTTGCCGAGCAGGTTGAAGCGGGTCATGCCCCGAGCAACCCCGTCCTTGTTGGCCATCGGCATCACATAGACGCAGTACCGGGCGAGGCACCGTTGCGAGACCGGATCGCCGGCGACCAGCGCGCGCAACAACCCCTCGACGACCCAGTTGCCGCCGGGCTCCCACGCATGCGCCCTGGCGCGAAGCAACACCCGGTGCGGTGCCGCCGGATCGCCCACGCGCACGATCTCCAGCGGTCGGCCCTCGACGGTCTGGCCGATCTCGGTGATCTCGGTCAGGCGGTTCCCGCGCAACTCGTCCAACAGGCGTTTCAAGTCCGACAGACGATAGGGTTCGAGTCGGGCCAGGTAGAGCGAGCCTCCCTCGAGGCGGACCCGCACGCACAGGCGGTTGCCCTCGAGGTATTCGGCGGGCACGACGCTCCACCGCGCGCCATCGGGCGAGACATAGCAGATGCTCTTTTGCGACACCGGCGAGCCCAACTTGCCGTTGTAGACGTTGTCGAATCCCTCGAGCACCAAGGTGAGGTCGGCGCCCGGCTTGCCTTGGATCTGGAAGTGCCAGTGCCCCGCCGCCCGGTTCGGCGAGTTCCGCTCGTAGTCGTAGAGCACGCGCACGCGGATCGTCCCATCCGGAGTCGTTTCCCACTGGAGGGGCGAACCGTTCTCCATGCCGGTGTAAATGAACTCCACTGCGGCGTTCGGCTGCGGAACCGGGGGTTTGGGCGGTTCCTCGGCCGCCGGGGCGGGCCAGGAGACCGCGATCGTGGCGAGGCCATACCACACCGCGAGGCGACGTGCGATCTTTCGTAGGGCGTTCATAGGATGCTCCGAAGGGCCTGTGTAGACCACCTTCTACGTCATCGGCGTGCTCGGCACAAGGGCCGCCGACACGTTCGGCCGACGGTCCCGTGGGCGATCGAAGCACGGCGCACCCCGCCGCGCGGTCGGCTTAGAACCGGTCCAGCGCGTCGATCCAGCGGGCCAATTCGGCGAGTTCCTCGGGGGTCAGCGCGCGGGGTTCGGGGCCGAGGTCCTTCACCGTCACGGGGTACTTCGCGTCGCGCAGGCGAGTGATCGTCTCTTGGATCGCTCGAGCCGAGCGCGACGTCGACGCCCGCGCGAGAAACACGGCCAGCCGGTACCCCGGCTCGTTCTCGGGGAAACTGCCCGGCGCGCCAGCCTCGACCGCGGCGACCCCGCGGAACGTCTCGCGGTCGGCCGTCGCCACGAAGAAGGCCATCGCTCCGCCCGAGTCCTGCCCGACGATCGCCACCCGAGCCGGATCGATCCGGTACGTCTGGCCGAGCTGAGCGAAGAGGGCGATGACCCGTTTCGCCTCGCGCAATTGCCATCGCGAAGCCTGGCCGGCCTTCGGCGCCAAGAGGATCACATCGTACCGGTCGCACAGCGGTTTCCATTGGGCGAACAGCTCCTTCTCCTTCAGTCCGCCGGAGCCGTGCATCCAGACGACGACTCCGTGGGGGACCGCCGGGTCGTAGCGCTCGGGCACGTAGGCCCAAGCCTCGTTGGCGAACTCGAGACTCCGAAGTTGCACGGTTCCAGAGGCCGGCGGTCTGGTCGCGTCGGGCCTGTGCGCCTCGCGCCCGGGCGGAATGCCCTCGGGCGGGATGGCCTCGGGAAGCGACGCCAACGTGACCTCGACGGTCTGCCGGGTCTGGCCGCGCGCGAAGGTCACCGCCACCGACTCGCCGGGCTGCCGCTCGGCCAGACGGCTGCGCCACGGCTCGGCTTGGGAGATCGGCTGGCCGGCAAGGGCCAGGAGCACGTCGCCCGGCCGGATGCCCGCCTTGCCCGCCGGGCTGTCCGGGTAGACCCAACGGACCCGGACGCCATCCGGCTTGGCGGGCGTATCTACCGGCCGCATGGGCAGGACGCCCAAGAACAGGTGTTCGTAGGGGGGCAGGCGGTCGACGAGGGTCACCTGCCTCTCGAGCCGTT